>NZ_JBJLSK010000014.1:0-142831 GCF_050871965.1 Kineococcus lubricus | reverse complement strand
CCGTCGCCTGCATGATCGGGCAACTGCTCAAGGACGCCCTGCACGAGACCGTCCACACCGCCGGGGTCCCCGAGGAAGCGGCCAAGGCGATGCTGTTCGGGCACGTGCAGATCGCGCTGACCAACACCTTGCGCGGGTCCAACCCGTTCTCCGACGCCTGCCTCATCGCCATGGACTACGGCCGCGAATCCATCGTCAAGGACGACTGGAAGAAGATCTTCCGCGACGACGAACTCGACCGCGTCATCACTAAGATGCTGAAGCTGGAGGGGATCCAGCGATGACCGGCACCCCCACCGGACGGCTGGAGGGCAAACGGGCCCTGGTGACCGGAGCCGCCTCCGGCATCGGGCGCGCCCTCGCCACCCGGTTCGCCGCCGAGGGAGCGCGGGTCGTCTTCGCCGACCGCGACCTGCCCGGCGCCCGGGACGCCGCGGCCGGGCGACCCGGCGCGCTCGCGGTCGAGGTGGACGTCACCGACGAGGACGCCGTCACCGCCGCCTACGCGCAGGCGCTCGCCGAACTGGGCGGCCTGGACGTGGTGGTCGCCAACGCCGGGGTGCAGCTGTTCGGCCAGGACGCCCCCGTCGCCGACCTGGACCTCGCCGTGTGGCAGCGCACCCTCGCGGTGAACCTCACCGGGACGTTCCTCACCGTCAAGCACGCCGTCCGGGCGCTGCGCGGACGCGGCGGGTCGATCGTCTGCACCGGCAGCCCCACCGGCCTGAACGGGGAGGGCCGCGACTTCACCGCGTACTCCTCCTCCAAGGCCGGCGTGCACGGCCTGGTGCGCACCGTCGCCGCCGCCTACGCCCACGAGGGCATCCGCGTGAACACCGTCGTCCCCGGCTACACCGAGACCCCGCTGGTCACCGCGATCTCCGGTGACGAGGGGTCCCGGGCCGCGATCGTGGGCCGCACCCCGCTGGGCCGCGCCGGGACCCCCGCCGACGTGGAGGGGATCGCGGTCTACCTGGCCGGCGACGAGTCCTCCTTCGCCACCGGCGCGATCTTCCGCGTCGACGGCGGGATGACCTCGCTGTGACGTCCCGCGACGGGCGGGGCTGACCCGTGCCGGCGTTCAAGGCGGACGACCCGGTCCGGGCCGAGCTGGACCTGCGGGCCGTGCCCCGCGGGTCCGCCGTCTCCGAGGTGGCCCGCCAGATGACGACCCTCATCGCCGGCGGCACCTTCCCCGCCGGGTCCCGCCTGCCCCCCGAGCGCCGGCTCGCCGCGACCCTCGGCGTGGGCCGTTCCGCGGTGCGGGAAGCGCTCGCGGCCCTGGAGGTCCTCGGGCTGGTCACGGTGCGCCCCGGCTCGGGCACCTACATCCGCGGCAGCGTCTCCGAACTGCTGCCCACCACCCTCAGCTGGGGCCTGATGCTCTCCGCCGAGCACACCGCCCACCTGTCGGAGGTGCGCGGCGCCCTCGAGGTGCGCGCCGCCGCCCTGGCCGCGGCCCGCTGCGGCCCCGAGGACCTGGACCGGCTGCGCGGTCACCTGGAGGCGATGGAGGCCCGTACCGGGGACCTGCGGGCCTTCGTCGAGGCCGACGCGGCGTTCCACCTCCAGCTGGCCCGGGCCGCCGGCAACGCGGTCCTGGGCGACCTGCTGCAGACCGTGCGCTCGCTCCTGCGGGTCTGGGTCGACCGCGGCCTGCGCAGCCACGAGCAGGCGCTGACCGCCTGCCGCGAGCACCGGGCGGTGTACGCGGCGATCGCCGCCGGCGACGGCGCGGCGGCCGGGGCCGCGATGGACGCCCACATGCGCACCGCCGGGGACCGCGTCGAACGCGCCGGGGAACCCCGCCCCGCGGGCTGACCCGCGCGGGGCGGCTACCCGTCCAGCGCCTCGCCGCGCCGCTCCGGCAGCAGGAAGCTCGCCGACGCGGCCACCGCGAACGCCACCCCGAACACCCCGAACACCAGCGCCGTCCCGCCGCCGCCGACGAGGAACGGCACCGACAGCGGCGCCAGGATCGAGGCGATCCGCCCGAAACCGGCCGCGGACCCGGCGCCCCGGCCGCGGACCGACGTCGGGTACACCTCCGGCGTCACCGCGTACAGCGCACCCCAGGCGCCGAGGTTGAAGAACGACAACGCCATGCCCGCGGCCAGGACCGTGCCGTGGGAGTCGGCGCCCGCGTAGGCCAGCGCCGACAGGGCCGACCCCACGAGGAACGCCGACAGCGTCCGGCGCCGCCCCCACGTCTCCACCAGGACCGCGGCCAGGGCGTACCCGGGCAGCTGCGCCAGCGTGATGATCAGCGTGAACTGCAACGACCGGACGACGGTGAACCCGTCCTCCACGAGCAGGCTGGGGATCCAGGTGAACGCCCCGTAGTAGCTGAAGTTCACGAAGAACCACACCAGCCACAACCCGGTGGTGCGCCGCCGCAACCCCTGCGACCAGATGCCGCGCGTGGCGACCGGTGCGGGGTCGGGGACCAGTTCAGCCGACGACGCGACCCCGGCCGCGGCCTCGAACTCGCGCACCACCCGCGTCGCCTCCTCCGTCCGCCCGCGCGCCAGCAGGAAACGCACCGACTCCGGCAGGCCCCAGCGGACGACGACGGCGTACACGGCGGGCAGCGCCCCGATCGCCAGCGCCCACCGCCACCCGTCGTCGGACGTCGGGACGAGCAGGAACCCGATGAGCGCGGCGACCGTCCAGCCGACGGCCCAGAACGCCTCCAGCAGCACCACGACCCGACCCCGGATGCGGCGCGGGGCGAACTCGCTGACCAGCGTCGAGGCGACCGGCAGCTCGGCGCCGAGCCCCAACCCGACGAGGAAGCGGAACACCAGCAGCGCCCCCAGCGACCACGACAGCGCCGCCGCGCCCGTCGCCAGCCCGTACACCAGCAGCGTCAGGGCGAACACCTGCCGCCGCCCGATCCGGTCGGCCAGCAGCCCCCCGAGCGTCGCCCCGATCGCCATCCCGGCGAACCCGATCGAGGCGATCCAGGACTGCTCGGTGGCGCTGAGGTCCCACTGGGTCCGCAGCGCCAGCAGGACGTACGCGACGAGGCCGACGTCGAGGGCGTCCAGCGCCCAGCCCACCCCCGAGCCGACCAGCAGGCGCCGGTGCTTGGCGGTGAAGGGCAACGCGTCGAGGCGTTCGGAGACGGTGGTGGGTCCACTCACACCCGGCGAGCCTACGGCCTGTCGCGGGGACCACCCGCCGACGCGGCCCCCTCAGGCCGGGGCGGGCAGGTGCCGCAGCAGCGCTGCGGTGGCCCCGGCGGGGTCGTCGGCCCCGGTGAGCGCGCGCACCACCACGACGCGGCGCGCGCCGGCCTCGACGACCTGCTCCACCGTGGACAGGTCGATCCCGCCGATGGCGAACCACGGCGACCGGTCACCGACCGCGGCGGCGGCGTGGCGCACCAGGTCCAGCCCGGTCGCGGCGCGACCGGGTTTGGTGGGCGTCGCCCACGTGGGTCCCACGCAGGCGTAGTCCACCTCGGGATCGGCGAGGGCCGCGTCGAACTGCGCCGGGGAGTGCGTGGAGCGCCCGATGAGCGCACCGGGGCCGACGAGGCCCCGGGCCGCCGCGGGCGGCAGGTCCCGCTGCCCCAGGTGCAGGACGTGCGCGCCGGCGACGGCGGCGACGTCGGCGCGGTCGTTGACGGCCAGCAGGCGCCCGTGGCGACGGGCCGCCGCGGCGAACACCTCCAGCAGTTCCAGTTCCTCGGCGGCCTCCAGGCCCTTCTCCCGCAACTGGACCACGTCCACCCCGGCGCCCAGGACGGCGTCGAGGAACTGCTCCAGGTCGCCTTCGCGGCGGCGGGCGCCGGTGCACAGGTAGAGGCGGGCGGCGTCCAGCGACGCGCGGTTCCCGCGGGTGTTCCGCGCTGGGGTGGTGTCGGGCACGGCGGGGAGTCTGCCAGGACCGGGGACCGGCGGCCCGGCCCGGGCGGGGGGTGCGGGGGTATGGTGACCGCACCACGGGAGCCCGGGATCGCGGGCTGAGAGGGCGAGCGCACTCGCCGACCGTCGAACCTGCTCCGGGTCATGCCGGCGAAGGGAGTGCTGGGTGGTCCCCTCCGAGGAACCGCCGACCGCGCGCGGCGCGCGGCGGCGGGACGTCGTGGTGCTGGGTGGCGGCGTCGTGGGTGCGGCGTGCGCGTGGCGGCTGGCGCAGCGCGGTTCCCGCGTGGTCCTCGTCGACCCCGGTGAGGGGGCGGGGGCCTCGCGCGCGGCGGCGGGGATGCTGGCCCCGGTCAGCGAACTGCACCCCGGCGAGGAGGACCTGCTGGCGCTGTGCCTGCGGGCCGCGGACGGTTTCGCCGCCTACGCCGCCGAGGTCGGCGCCGCGTCGGGGGAGGCGACCGGGTACCGCGCCTGCGGCACCCTGGCCGTCGCCCTGGACGCCGGGGACCGCGCCCGGCTGGCCCGGGCGCGCGAGGTGCAGCGGTCGCTGGGCCTGGAGGTCGAGGCGCTGACGGGCCGTGAGTGCCGGCGGGCCGAACCGTTCCTGGACCCCGCCGTCTGCGGGGGCAGCCTGGTGCGGGGGGACCACCAGGTCGACCCGCGGCGGCTGCTGGCGGGTCTGCTCGCCGCGGGAGCGCGCGCCGGGGTCCGGCGCGTCCGGGCCCGCGGTGAGGTGGTGGTGCGGGACGGGCGGGCCGCCGGGGTCCGCCTGCTCGGCGGGGACCCGCCGGGGGAACCGCCGGGGGAACTGCCGGGGGAACTCCCGGGGGAACTCCCGGCGGACGTGGTGGTGCTGGCCACCGGGGCCCGCGCCCAGGAGCACGTCCCGGTGCGGCCGGTGAAGGGTCAGGTCGTGCGGCTGCGGATGCCCGCCGGCGGGCACGTCCTGCAGCGGACCGTGCGCGGGCTGGTCCGTGACCGGGAGGTGTACCTGGTGCCCCGTGAGGACGGGGAACTGGTGGTGGGCGCCACCAGTGAGGACCGGGGTTTCGACCAGCGCGTGACGGCCGGGGCGGTGCACGACCTGCTGCGGGACGCGCAGGCCCTGGTGCCCGCCGTGGCCGAGCTGGAACTGGTGGAGGTCCTGGCCCGCAGCCGGCCGGGTTCGCCGGACAACCTGCCGCTCATCGGGTCCGGCGACGTGCCGGGGTTGCTGCTGGCCACCGGGCACCACCGCAACGGGGTGCTGCTGTCGGGGGTGACGGCCGACGCGGTCGCCGCCCTCGCCCACGGCGAGGACGTGGTTCCCGAGGTCGCGGTGTGCGACCCGGTCCGGTTCGGGTCGCCGCGCGCGGCCCGCGAGGAGGTGCTGGTGCGGTGAGGTCGGGAACTGCGGTCGAGGACGTGGAGGTGTTCGTGAACTCCGAACCCCTGAGGGTGCCGGCGGGGTCGAGCGTGGCCGACGTCGTGGCGCGTTTCGCGCCGGCCGCCGTGGACGGGCGCGGCACCGCCGTCGCCCTGGGCGAGGAGGTCGTGCCCGCCGGGAGCTGGGCCCGCACGCCCGTCGCGGCCGGGGACCGCCTGGAGGTCCTGCAGGCGGTGGCCGGCGGATGAGCGCGCTGGAGACGGCCCCCTCCCCCACCGGTGCCCCGGAGGTCGCCGACCCGCTGGTCATCGCCGGCCGGTCGTTCCGGTCCCGCCTGATCACCGGCACCGGCGGGGCGGCCAACCACGACGTCCTCGAACGGGCGCTGCGCGCGTCGGGCACCGAACTGACCACCGTGGCCCTGCGCCGGGTGGACCCCTCCGCCCGCGGTTCCCTGCTGGACGTCCTGGACCGGGTGGGCGTGCAGGTGCTGCCGAACACCGCCGGCTGCCGCACCGCGCGCGAGGCGCTGCTCACCGCCCGCCTGGGCCGCGAGGCCCTGGGCACGGACTGGGTGAAGCTGGAGGTCGTCGCCGACGAGGAGACCCTGCTGCCCGACGCCGTCGAACTGCTGGACGCCGCCGAGCAGCTCGTCGACGACGGTTTCACCGTCCTGGCCTACACCAACGACGACCCCGCCCTGGCCCTGCGCCTGGAACGGGCGGGGTGCGCGGCGGTGATGCCGCTGGGCGCGCCCATCGGCACCGGCCTGGGGATCCTGAACCCCCACAACATCGCCCTCATCGCCGATCGCGCCGGGGTTCCCGTCGTCCTGGACGCCGGCATCGGCACCGCCTCCGACGCCGCCCGCGCCATGGAGCTGGGCTGCGACGCGGTGCTGCTGGCCACCGCCGTCACCCGGGCCGAGGACCCCGAGCTGATGGGGTCGGCCATGCGCCACGCCGTCCTGGCCGGGCGCGCCGCGCACCGGGCCGGGCGCATCCCGGCGCGGGCGCTGGCGCAGGCGTCCTCGACGTGGACCGGGCTCGCGCAGTTCGGGGCGGCCCCGTGAAGGCCCTCGTCGAACCCGCCGCGGAACTCACCGCCGACGAACGTCGCCGCTACGCCCGCCAGCTGCTGCTGCCGCAGGTCGGGGAACTGGGCCAGCGGCGCCTGAAGGCCGCCCGGGTCCTCGTCGTCGGCGCCGGCGGCCTGGGGTCCCCCGCCCTGCTGTACCTGGCCGCGGCCGGGGTGGGCACCCTCGGGATCGTCGACGACGACGTCGTCGACGCGTCGAACCTGCACCGGCAGGTCCTGCACGGCACCGGCGACGTCGGCCGGGCGAAGGTCGACAGCGCCGCCGACGCGGTGGCGCGCGCGAACCCGCTGGTGCGGGTGGTCCGCCACCGCGAGCGCCTCACCGCGCAGAACGCGCAGGACGTCGTCGCCGGGTACGACCTGGTGCTGGACGGCTCGGACAACTTCGCCACGCGGTACCTCGTGAACGACGCCTGCGTCCTGGCCGGGCGGCCCTGGGTGTGGGGTTCGGTCCTGCGCTTCGACGGGCAGGTCGCGGTGTTCTGGGACGGGCACGGGCCCACCTACCGCGACCTGTTCCCGACCCCTCCGCCCCCGGGGACCGTCCCGTCCTGCGGGCAGGCCGGGGTGCTGGGGGCGGTGTGCGGCGCGGTCGGGGCGGTGATGGTCACCGAGGCGCTGAAACTCCTCACCGGCGCCGGGGACGGCCTGCTGGGCCGGGTGCTCGTGCACGACGCGCTGGCGATGACGTGGCGCCCGCTGCGCCTGAACCCCGACCCGCGGCGCGCGCCGGTCACCGCCGTCGAACCCGTCGACGGCGCCCCGGACCGGGAACCCTCCCCCGACCCCGCCGGGGAGCCGGGGGCCCTGCCGGAGGTGGACGCCGCCGCGCTCGCGCACCGGTTGCGGGAGCGGGACGCGGGCCGCGACGACTTCACCCTGGTGGACGTCCGCGAACCCGACGAGCACGCCGCGCACGCCCTGCCGGGCTCGGTGCTGGTCCCGCTGGCGGAGGTGCTGGCCGACCCGGGCCGTTTCGACCCGGCCCGGCCGCTGGTGCTGCACTGCGCCGGGGGGACGCGGTCGGCGCGCGCGCTGCGCGCCGTCCTCGCCGCGGGGCACCCCGACGCCGTGCACCTGCGCGGCGGGGTCGCCGCGTGGAGCGCGGCCGGCCTGCCCGGCGCGGGCTGAGCCCCGGTCAGTCGAGGGTGGGGAGCCGGTCCCACGCGCCGCCGCCCGCGTCGGCGGCGGCCCCGTGGACGACCACGGTGGTGACGTCCCGCCCCACGGGGTAGCGGACCTCCCGCAGGTTCCCGGCCTCGTCCAGCCGGACGTCGACGCGGGTGGGGCCCGGCGTGGTGACGACGAGGTGCCGGCCGTCGTCGCCGGGGGTGACGTCCTCGCTCGCGGCCAGCCGGTCGAGCACCTCCAGCGGGGCGTACCGGGCGGAGGGGGTCTCCGGTGCGAGGGTGTCCAGCCCCCGGCCCGGGCGACCGCTCCACGCCCGGGAACCGATCTGGACCACCGAGACGTACCGGCCGGCGAACCGGGCGCGGCGACCGGCCAGGTCGAGCGTTCCGTGCAGTTCGACGCGGGCAGGGACGCGGGAGAACACGTGGGCGGCCAGGGCGACCAGGCGGTTCCCGGGCCAGGCCGAGCGCAGGGCGGCGCGGGTGCCGGAGGAGTCCACCACGAGGCTGGTGCGGGCGGGGCCGCCCGCCCCGAGGCGCCGCAGCGCCTCCCGCAGCGCCGCCGCGGCCTGCGCGCCGGGGTCGTGCCGGTGGTCGTCGGACGTCGGGAGGGGGAGTTCACTCACCCCGCCATCGTCGGCGCCGTCCCCCGGTCGGGGATCCCCCGCACGTCCCCGGCCCGCTCCTCCCCCCGGCCCACCCCAGCGGGACCGCGCCCCCACGTCCGGCTCGATCGCCGGTGCCGGGAGGAGGTCACCCCGGCGTAGGGCTGGAGGTGGGCGAGGCGGAACGTGGACGGGCCGATGACCTCGTCACCCTCGATGCGCCGGCGCAGGGTCGCCTCGTCGGCGTGCAGGACGACGTGCCGGACGCCGATCCCGTGCCGGGCCCGCGTCGATCTCCCGCCGGTACTCCTCGACGAGGACGGTCATCGGCACCACCAGGGTCCCGCCGACGTGCTCCAGGACGGGGCGGGCGGTCTCGACGACGAGCGGCCGCCACGGCGGCCGGTGCGGGAGTTCCCGGTCGCCGGCAGGCCGGGGGTGATGTCCACGAGGGTTTCGCCGACCTTCTCGGCGTCGAACACGCGCGCGTCGGGCAGCAGCGGCTGCACGAGCGCGGCGGCCGTGGTCTCGCCCGCCCCGTGGGTGCCGTTGATCCAGACGATCACCCGGCGGACGCTAGCGACCCGGCGGGCGGGGGCGGTCCGGACCGGTCAGATGGTCTCGTGCGCCCAGGCGGTGGCCCACTCGTCCACGGCGCCGCTGTCCAGGGCGTGGCGCAGGTCGAGCAGGGCAGTGAGCCGGTCGGTGCCCAGACCAGCGAGGGCGACGACCGTCGCGGCCCGGAACGCGGGGTCGTCGAGGTCCCGGCGGGTGAGCCGGTGCAGGTCCGGCAGCCGGGCGGCGGTCGTCGGGTGGCTGCGCCCGCGCTCGACGCGGTGCCACAGCTGGTGGACGGGAGGGGTCATGCGCGTGCCTCACTGGTCGTGCCGGTCGGGATCGCGGGATCGCTCGGACGGAGGGCCGGCGGTTCTCCCGCCCTCTGTGCAACAGCGGGCGGGCCGCTCCCGTGACCCGGCGGCGCTGTCTCGTGCGTCACGTCCCCCGGCTCACCACTGCTCGCGCTGCCGCTCCAGGCCGCGGACGAAGGCCTCGAACGCGGCGTCCACCCGCGCGGTGTCACCGGTGACGAGCCGGTCCACCACCAGGCCGCGCAGGGTGCCCATCACCAGCGTCGCGAGCGCCCCGGCCCGCGCGGGCGGGCAGCCGGCCCGCAGCAGGCCGGCCTCGAGCACCTCGGTGCGCCGCCGCAGCGAGCGGCGCACCGGGCCGGCCAGGGCCTCGTCGTGCAGGGCGCCGCCGGTGACGGCGAGGAACAGCCGCACGTAGGCCTCGCCCTCGCCGGTGGTGGCCCGCCGCCACAGGGCGCGCAGCGGGCCGCCCTCCTCGTCGGGCACGTGCTCGCCGGCGAGGACCCGCGGCGCGGTGAAGGCGCGGTCCAGGACCCGTTCCACGATCTCGGCGACGAGGTTCTCGCGGGTGCCGAAGTGGTGCAGCAGCGCGGCGTGGCTGACGCCGGCGCTGTCGGCGATCCGCCGCAGCGACAACCGGGCGGGGCCGTGGGCGAGGGCGTGCTCGGTGGCCGCCTGCAGCAGTTCCTCGCGGCGGTGCCGGTAGCGCAGCCGCCGGCCGTCGACCCGCTCGGTGCCCTCGTCGTCGGTGTCCGCCACGGGCGCGAGGGTAACGGCCGGCGGCCGCGGCCCAGTGCTCCCGGAGTTGCTTGACCAGTCGGTCAGGCCATGGCTACGTTGGGCCGCACGAGGACGGGGACCCCGCGCGGCAGCCGGCGCAGTCGCGGGCCCGCGCGCACCCCCGCCCCGGCAACCCCCACCACCGCAGCACGTCCCCCCGGAGAGCCGCTCGATGTCGAACACCTCCACGCAGCCGTCCCGCCGCCGCACCGCCCAGGGGTTCCGCGCCTCCCTGGCCGCCGCCGCCGTCGCCGTTCCCCTCGTCGTCGGCGCCGCACCGGCCCACGCCGCCGGCAACCCCTACGAACGCGGCCCGGCGCCCACCACCAGTTCGATCGAGGCGACGCGCGGTTCCTTCGCGGTCTCCACCACGAGCGTGTCGAACCTCGCCGCGACCGGCTTCGGCGGCGGCACGATCTACTACCCCACCACCACCAGCGCAGGCACCTTCGGCGCCGTGGTGATCGCCCCCGGGTACACCGCCAGCCAGTCGAGCATGTCCTGGTACGGGCCGCGCCTGGCCTCCCAGGGTTTCGTGGTGTTCACCATCGACACCGACAGCCGCTACGACCAGCCGGCCTCCCGCGGGGACCAGATCCAGGCCGCGCTGACCTACCTGACCAGCCGCAGCAGCGTCCGGGCGCGCATCGACGCGAGCCGCCTGGCGGTCATGGGCCACTCCATGGGCGGCGGCGGGACCCTGGAAGCGGTCAAGGACAACCCCGCCATCAAGGCCGCCATCCCGCTGACGCCGTGGAACCTGGACAAGACCTGGCCCGAGATCAGCACCCCCACGCTGATCATCGGCGCGCAGAACGACTCCACGGCGCCGGTGGCCTCGCACTCCGAGCCGTTCTACGGCTCCATCCCCACCGCCACCGACAAGGCCTACCTGGAACTGCGGGGGGCCAGCCACTTCGCCCCGAACAGCTCCAACACGACGATCGCGAAGTACAGCATCAGCTGGCTCAAGCGCTACGTCGACGACGACACCCGTTACACGCAGTTCCTCTGCCCCGCACCGGGGACCAGCATCGCCATCAGCGAGTACCGCAGCACCAACTGCTCCTGACCGGCGGCCCCGGGCCTGCTGCGGCCCGGGCGGAATCCCCCGCCCGGGCCGCGAGGCCGACCTCGGCCTGCTCGACGGTGCTCCGGAGCGGGTCAACCTCTCCTGCGCCGTCTTCCCCGCCTGGCGAGGACGTGGGCTGGCCGCACGAGCGGTGCTGCTGGTGTGCGACGGGCTCGCGGCCAGCACCCCGGCCCGGACGGCAGTCATCCGCACCGAGCCGGGCAACGAGCACTCCCACCGCGTGGCGGTGGGTTGCGGCTTCAGCGAGGCCGGTGCCGTCCTCGCTGACGAGGTGGAGTTCGTCGGCTACGAGAATTCGCTGAGAGACGAGGTGTCCCCACCCTCGCCGACAAAGCCGCTGCCCTGCTGCACTCCCTGGCCCGCAACCACCCGCTGGTCGACGGCAACAAGCCCCTGGCCTGGTCCGCGACCCGCGTCTTCTGCCTGCTCAACGGCACCGACCTGGTCATGGACGTCGACGAGGCCGAGCAGATGGTGCAGGCTGTGGCCGCCGGGGACCTCGACGCCGCGGAACTGGCGAGGGTGATCAGCCGGCACCTCGGGTAGGACCCACCACCCCGTGCCGCCGGAGGAGCGAACGCGACCTCACGGTCATCCCGCGATCCGGGCGGCCGTTGGTGACCGACGACATCGCAGCCGTGGTGAGAGCGCGGAGAGTCGCTCGCCGCTCCTGCGCTCAGCGACGCCGGCGGCCTAAGGCGTACCCGACGGCGCCGGCCACTACGACCAGCCCCAGAGTGGCCAGCTGACCGCCCCGGTACTGCCGGGAGGTCATCACGGCCAGGTCCCCCAGGGCCTCGACGGGGATCGAGCCGTCGTTGATGTCGTACCAGCCGAACGCCGCGTACGGGCTGGAGGCGAGCAGAGCGATACCGATCAGGACGAGCAGGACGCCCGTCACGGCGAGCAGGGTCGTCAGGCGGGGACGTCTCACGCAGGAAGAACCGCAGCCACTTCGCTCGGAGCGAGACCCTGCGTCATCGCTCGGGCCGCCGTTCGGGTGCCTCAGAGGACCGATCGGTACTGGAGTCACGTCAACGACCTCACGGTCATCCCACGAGCCGGGTGCGTCTACTCGCCCGCCCCGGTGCGCCAGGTCACCGACAAGGAAGGCTTGGTCTGCAGCCACAAGCCGTCGACCGGTAGCTGCTCGTCGAAGACGAGGCCCAGCAGCTCCTGTCCCGCCCGCTTCTCCACCACCAGCGACCGCACCTGGTGCAGCTCCAGCCCCACCAGCTCACCACCGTCCGAGTTCAGCGACAGCTTGACCAGCTCAGAGGCTGGTTCGACCTCCAGTTCCACACGGGTGGATCCACGAGTCAGAGCGAAGCGGACGCAGACGTAGGGCCACGGCGCGTCGTCGACGCCGAAGGGGTAGACCGGCTCGCTCTCGAAGAGCCAAACCAGGTCCTCCAGCGTGGGCATCGGATCCATCACCGGATCACTGTGCCTGCTCCACCCGCAAGACCGCACCGCGTTACCGCGAATTCCGGTCATCCCGCCATCAGCGTAATCACCTGGACAGCAGTAGGTCCCGCACCCGACGCCACGCTGCGGTTTCCTCTGGACGCCACCCCATCCGGTGAAGGCCGTCGAACAGGAGTCCGGCCTCAGCGACGGCCTCTCGATCCAGCTGCCCTCCTCCTACGACGATCTGCACGCAACCCGCCACCGTGCTCGCCGCCCCCTGCAGCTCCATCCACTTCTCCCACTCGTCAGCGGGGGCCTGGTCATCGGGCTGGGTCGAGGCCGCGTCAGCGGCGTCCAGGGCGGCTTGCAGCTCTACGTCGGAGTGACCTGCCATCTCAGCAGTCTGGCGTCTTCACCGACCTCACGGTCATCCCGCGTTGTGGGCGCTGTCTCTGGCGTCTGGCGACTTCGCTCATCTGGCGGGAGGCGCGAGATCGCGACCTGCGTCACGAAGGTCGATGCTGCCCGGCCAGGCTGATACGGACCCCTCCCCGCCGATGACCTCGACAGCAGGACGGGGATCTCGCAACGACCCGCGCTCCGGATCCAGCCAGTGTAGCCAGAACTGGCTACACTGGCTGGCATGAAGACCATCACCGCCCGCGAGCTGCGCAACGAGTACGCGCGCATCTTGCGGGAGCTGGAAGACGCGGGCGAGGGCTACACGATCACCAACCACGGACGGCCTGTCGCCCGCATCACGCCCATCGCCCCCGTCCCCGACCGCCTGCGCGCCTTCAGCGGCGTCCCCCTCAGCGCCGCCGCCAGCCTCAACTCCATCGCTGGCCCTTTCGACCACCCCGAGTTCGACCGTCAGGTGGCCGAGACGCTCGACCCGGTCGCGCGCGATCCCTACGCAGGACGCGACCACGAGCCCGACACCGAGGCTGCGCAGCCGAGCCAGCACGACGACTCGAGCTCCGCGACGGACGCTCACGCCGCCCGCGAGCGGACGACCGCCCACCGCCACGAGGTCGCCCCTCGCGGCCCACGACTGGGTGACCTCACCCAGCAGATCGCCCAGGAGAGGTCCAACCAGTAGTGACCGCTGGATACCTCCTGGACACGAACGTCCTCATCGACATCCTGCGTGCTCCGGCCGGGTCAGCGTTCAGCATCGACCCCAACCAGCCCACCTACGTCTCGCAGATGACGTTCGCGGAACTGCGCTTCGGCATCGCCGTGGCCTCCGGGCCGGCTCAGCAGCAGCGCCTCACCGACTTCACCATCGCGCGGCGCCTGTGGCCGAACGCCCTCCCCGTGGACGACACCGTCGTGAACGCCTACGGACAGGTGGCCGCGACCATCTTGGCGGCTGGCGGGACGAAGAAGCAGCTCCGCATCCAGGTCGTCGACGCCTACCTCGCCGCGACCGCGCACGCCTTCGACCTCGAACTGGTGACCAGCAACCTGAGCGACTTCCAGGACGTGTCCGGCCTCATCGCCGTCACCCCGTTCACCATCACCGCACCGCAGGAGAGACCCGGCACCGGCGATGGCGTGCTCATGACGGGGCGCGAGGAACGCACGGTCATCCCGCGGTCCGCGGGTTGAGCCCGAGGTGC
The DNA here is from genome assembly GCF_050871965.1 of Kineococcus lubricus. Lineage (NCBI taxonomy): Bacteria > Bacillati > Actinomycetota > Actinomycetes > Kineosporiales > Kineosporiaceae > Kineococcus > Kineococcus lubricus. The sequence continues at coordinate 128,980 of NZ_JBJLSK010000014.1, read as the reverse complement.
CCGCGGCGGCCCAGCATGAGCAAGGCTGCGGGTGTGTCCGACGCCAGGCGACTGATCACCTCCATCGACATCAACGAGGCGGCAGGAGCGGAGTTCAACAACGACCACCGCTCCTCCATCTCGGCGCTGCACGAGCTCGAACTCGCCGATGGACGGCGGCTGACCCTGCTCGACGACCGCGGCTGGTCCACCAGCGGCCCCAGCGACATCTGGTCCTACGAGTCGCTAGGAGGTCTGGCCCAGACCGCGCGCATGGTGGTCGGGCCCGATGAGCCGCCCGAGGGACGTTCCTACGAGGAGGAGGCGGCGCTGCACTGGGCCTACCTGGCGGGCATCGCCCAGGAGCACGGGGTGAGCATCGAGGCCGGCGAGCTGGCGGCGCTGCCGCACGACCTGGACGTCAGCCCCGCGATCCGAGCGCGGCTGACCCGCTGAGCTGCGGTGCGGTGCGGCCAACGTCGCGGTCATCCCGCGCTCAGCGCGCGATCGGGGCTGGCGTCGGACGTCCTGACATGTCGAGAGTCGCGAGGTAGCACCTAACGACCTGACTCAATACTTGCCCGTATCGATACTGAGGGATATCGTAAATGTCATGCCCCAGCCGACACCGCGAGCCGGCAGCACCAATCACCCGGGGGTGAACGCTCCTCGTGGGCGGGGAGGTCGTCCCCGAGACAACTCCCGGGACATCTCCATCCTGGAAGGGACGCTGTCGGTCTTGGCCGAGTCCGGTTACGACGGGTTGACCATCGACAAAGTCGCCACCCGAGTCGGCGCAGCTCGCGCCACGATCTACCGACGTTGGCCCACCAAGGCCGACCTGGTGCTGCAGGCAGTGCGACACCTCAGCCGGGACGACGCCGGCCTGGACCGTCTCCCAGACACCGGCACTCTGCGCGGTGACCTGGTCGCGATGGTCCTGCCGCAGGACGAACAGGAGCAGGAGTACCGCCTACGCATCCTGGCCGGAGTCGCTTCCCTGGCCTTGACCGAAGACCCCCGCCTGGGGCAGGCCGCGGCGACGGCCGGGGTCGGTGCCTGGGCTGAAGCGGTCGAACTGCTGCTGCACCGGGCGGTGCAGCGCGGGGAGTACCCCCCCACCGACGTCCACGCCCTGGCTCAGGTGATGCCGATGATGTGCCTGGCTCGCGCGGTCACCCGCCAGCCCATCACCCACGACTTCAGCCTCGCCATGATCGACGGCATCGTCCTGCCCGCGATGCGCGGCAACCGTTGACGTCCCCACCGCGAGCGTCACCGGACCAGCTCCGCACTTCTCCTGTGCGCGACCAGCCGCCCCTCCCCACCCTCACCCAGAGCAGGAGACCCACCGTGTCCATCACTGCCACCGCCCACCTGAACTTCCGCGGCAACGCCCGTGAGGCCCTGACCTTCTACCAGTCCGTCTTCGGCGGGCAGGTGATGGCCGCGACCTACGCCCAGGTCGGCGTTCCCCGGGACTCGGCGACCTCCGAGCGGGCCGTATTCACTCCCGTGGACTCCTCCGCGCCCGACGCTGAGCACCTGGCGTTCGGCATGCTCGCTGCCGACAACGGCCTACGCCTGGCTGCCTACGACGTGTTCGGGGCCGGCGGTGGCGGTCTGGCCGGCGCCGGACGCGAGTACAGCGTCACCCGCGCCGGCGGCGGTCTGACCCACACCGAGTCCTCGTTCCTCCTGCTGAACAGCGACACGCTGGCCGAGGCCGGTGAGCTGTGGGAGAAGCTGGCTGTGGGAGGCACCGTCATCCAGGCGCTGGCCCCGGCGGACTGGGCCCCGGCCTACGGGATGCTCACCGATCGCTTCGGCGTCACCTGGATCTTCGGCATCGCCCCCGCCTCCTGACCGGCCCGTGACTGCGCTGCCCGCCCTGGCCCTGACTCCCGCCCCTGGTCCGGTCATGACTACACCGATCGCGCCGACCGCGGCGTCGCCGTTGCGCACAGTCAGCGACGGCGAACGACGGGCCCGTCTCGGTCTGCGCCATGCCCTTGCCGCTGAGGCAGAGCTGGCACAGGGAGACGTGGTGGCGGCCGCTCGATCGGTGGTGGTTCTGCACGCCACCGAAGCCGTCAGCGTGTACCTGTCGGCGTGGGCGCGTTGCGGCGCCACCCGCGAGGAGGTCGAGGATGTGCTCTACCGCGACCGCAGCATCGTCAAGCAGATGGCCATGCGCCGCACCGTCTTCGCCGTTCCCCGGGACCTGCTACCCGCTGTGCGCGGCAGCGCCGCCGCACGAGTCGCCACCCAGCAGCAGGCGCTGCTGGCCCGCAGCCTGGTCACTGGCGGCGTGGCCGACGACGTCGCCGCCGCGTCGCGGTGGGTGGAGCGAGCGTGCGCGCAGGTGCTCACCCGGTTGCAGGCCTCATCGGCCAGCACCCGGCAGCTGCGCGAAGAGCTCCCCCTGCTCGCGCTGCGGCTACCGCGACCAGAAGCTCCCACCGCCCCGCCGGCACCACTCGCCTCCCGCGTCTTGACCGTCCTGGCCGCTACCGGGCAGGTCGTCCGCGGGGACAACCAGGGGGACTGGACCACCTCCCGGCCCCTCTGGACTCCCCTGCAGACGTGGATCGACGGGTCGACCGACGCCGCCCGCGCTGCGACCCGCACCGCTCCCTACAGCGAGACCTTGCCAGAGGCCCAGGGGTACGCCGAGTTGGTGCGCCGCTGGTTGTGGTCCTACGGGCCCGGCACCGAAACCGACCTCACCTGGTGGTTGGGAGCCACCAAGACCGCCGTCCGTCGCGCGCTCGTGGACGTGGGTGCCGTCGAAGTGAACCTGCAGGACGGGTCTCAGGCGTGGCTGCACCCCGACGACGTCGATGAGGTCCAGCCCCCGCGACCGTGGGCCGCGCTGCTACCGGCTCTGGACCCCACCACGATGGGCTGGAAAGGGCGCGCTTTCCACGTCGATACCGCCACCGCGGCCACGGTGTACGACCGCGCCGGCAACGGGCTACCGACCGCGTGGTGGAGCGGGCGGATCGTCGGCACCTGGAGTCAGCAGAGCGATGGCGCTGTCATCGTGCAGCCCCACGTCCCCCTATCCACCACCGCCGAACGCGCGTTGCGGCACAAGGCCGGCGAGGTCACCACCTGGCTGGACGGCCGGGTGCTGCGCACCACCTTCCACCGCCCTCTGCCTGGTCCGTGACGTCACCACGCCAGGTGCAGTCACAGCTGCACCACGCTGCGCATCGCACTGGACCACCCCGTGTGGCGCACGGTGTCTAGACCTCCACGGAGCCCGAACGCACGGTCATCCCGCGTTGTGCGCTGTCGCGGACGCCCCGCGACGTCACGGTCGTATCGATGCCCGAGGTCAAGCTGGTTCCCTGCCTGCCGTCCCAGCTACCTTGATCAAGTCGCCCTCCTGGTGAGCGGTAGCGCCCGCTACCCGACCAGGCTTAGGCGGCAAGGAGACCACCGGTGAACGACACACCGAACCCTTGCACCCACCCACGCCTGGATGAGTGGACCCACCACCTCTACATCCGCTGGTGCGGCCCCGACGACGTCGCCCGCCGACTGCACCTGCAACCCGCTCATCCCGGCTTCCTCGTCTACGGAGACGAGGAGCACACGCTCATCAACTGGGCCGACGTCCACCCGGACACCGGTGGCATCCGCCAGCACCACGGCCATCTGCAGGCCAACTGGCTGGAGGTCGTCTCCGAGCGGGAGCACCACCACGCCGTTGAGCAGTTGCGCGCCTCCGGCTGGCTCGGTTTCCCCATCGACGACCAGGACTTCCTCGCAGCGTGGCGGGCCGAGCCACACCCCTACCACCGCCTGGACCGCCTTCCCATCTGCAGTTACGTGCGCTGGCGCGGCCCCGACGTCATCGCCGGCCGGCTGCACCTGCAACCGGGTCACACCGGGCTGCTCATCGCTGCCGATGAGGCCCATGCCGTCATCGACTGGACCGACGTGCCCGAAGTTCTGCAGTACAACGGCCGCCTTGACCACGACTGGCTGGAGCTGATCACCGAGCAGGAGCACCAGCACGCCAACGAGCGGTTGCGGAGCTCGGGCTGGGCCGGTTTCCCCTGGCAGGACGAGCAGGCGATGGCCGCCTGGTCCGAAGACCTGTGGATCACCGGTGGTGAAGCCTTCCCCCCGGGGACGCCAGTTCGCTTCGTCGGCGACGACCACGTCGCCGAGCTGCTGGCCCTGCAACCGGGCCACCCGGGCAGGGTCACCAGCAGCGGAGAGAAGCACGCCTGCGTGGACTGGGTCGACGTCCAGGGCGTCTTCCAGCATGACGGCGTCATGGGGCCGGAGTGGCTGGTCGCGATCGATGAGGACGACTACCAGCGTCGTGCCGATGCAGTGCGTCGCTTTGACTGGCCCGGCTTCGAAGCCGCCGGTCAAGACGGCCTCAACCACCTCGAGCACGACGCCGAGCAGACGTGACCGCGGGGCCCGCCTGAGCCCCGTCTCCGGCTGTCGACTTCACGGTCATCCCGCGCTCAGCGCGCGGCTGTGGCCGGCCGAGACGTCCGCGAGTGTCGACGAGCGAGCGACATCGCGCACCCGGCACGGCCAGGACGAGCAGGCCAAGGCGACCCGCCGGACGTGCCCACGCAGGTTCGCCGTCGCTGCCGCACTGCGGGCTCTGGGGGTCCTCGCTGCCGCCGTGCTCGTCAAGATGTTCCACCTGCCCGTGTCGGTGCACGGATGGATCTCAACGGTGGTCGGGGCGGTGATCGCCGGCCTCGCCTCCGCCTTCGGCACGGCGGTTTGGACCCGGCCTCGACAGCCGTCGTGGCGTCCAGAGGGCATCTGAGGACGCTGAGGCGCAGGGAGCCGTCAGCGGCTCACCTCGCGCGGTCCTACCGGTGTCGGGGTGCGAGCCGACCGCGGATCGGCTCAGCAGCGTCTACCGGCTGCCGCCCGTGCGGGCACCGACGTCCTCAACGATCCCGTACCGAACCCAGGCACCGCATCGTCCACCGCCTTCGAGCCACCGCACCCGGTGGTCCGCACCACCATCGGGCGAGGCCCAGGTGGTGCGGTCCTCCGGGAGCTCGACGATGCAGGTCCAGGGTGCGTGGTCCTCCTGGACGGGTCACGGCTGCCGTCCAGCCGTGTCGGAGGAGCCAGGTCTTCTCCTGACACCGGAGCAGGGGGCCCGCGCGCGTGCGCTCGACCTCCGTGGCGAGGTCGCCGACGTGCGTGCCGTTCAGGTGCAGCGACGCGACCGCGCCGCGGTACCCGTCCAGCGCCGGCCCCGCTGGGAGGTTCCCCCGCACGGACCATCTCCGCACGTCCAGGGAGGGCCGCGGCTGTACGCCTGACTGCACCCCGCTCGACGGCGACGTGCCGGGTGTGAGCTGATCCGGCCGCGACGTCACGACGGGCCGCGTCGGTGGCGGCCCCGACCGGGCGCGCGGCCGGTTCCGCCTCCCCCTCGGGACGACCTCCGACCTGCGGGCCCGGTCAGGACTCGAACGCGGTCGGCAGGTACTCCTCGACGTTGTCGGCCGTCACCACGGGCGCGTAGAGCTGGACGGTGCGGGGAACCTGCACCTCGACGAGGTCGGTCATGGCCTTGTCCTGCAGGATCAGCCGGGCCAGCCGAATCCCGTCGGCGGCCTGGGTGGACGGGTAGACGACGGTGGCCTTGAGCACCGAGTCGCCGGCCTGGATCTCGCGCATCACGTTGGCCGACCCGGCGCCCCCGACCATGATGAACTCGTCGCGACCGGCCTCGGAGATCGCCGCCATGACCCCGACGCCCTGGTCGTCGTCGTGGTTCCACAGGGCGTCGATCTTCGGTGCGGCCTGCAGGAGGTTGGCCGCGGCCGCCTGACCGCCCTGGACGGTGAAGTCCGCGGCGACGCGGTTGTCCACGTCGAGGCCGCAGTCGGACAGGGCGTCGGAGAAGCCCTTGCTGCGGTCCTGCGTCAGGGGCAGGGAGTCGATGCCGGCGATCTCGGCGACGACGGCGGAGGGGTTGTCGCCGACCTGCTCGCAGATGTAGGTGCCGGCTGAGACACCCATGCCGTAGTTGTCCCCCAGGACGGTGGTGCGGGCGGCGAAACGGCTGGAGAACTCCCGGTCGACGTTGACGACGGGGATGCCCGCCTCCATGGCCCGGGTGGCGACCTCGGTGAGGGCGGCCCCGTCGTAGGGGAGCAGGACGATGGCGTCGACGCCGTCGTTGATGAACTGCTCGACCTGGCTGATCTGCAGGTTGACGTCGTTGGTGCCCTCGGCGACGCGCAGTTCCACGTCCTCGTACCGGTCGGCCTCGGCCTGGGCGGCCTTGGTGATGGCGCCCATCCAGCCGTGGTCGGCGGCCGGGGCGGAGAACCCGATGACGACGGAGTCGCCGGGCTCGTCGTTGACGCCGGCCGCGGCCGCGGGAGCGGACGGGGCGTCCTCTGGTTCCTCGGGGGTGTTCGACGTGCAGGCCGTCAGCAGGGTGACGGTGGCCGCGGCGGCGCCGGCGGTGACGAGCCGGCGGCGCAGGCCGGTGCGGTGCGTGGACATGGAAGCTCCTTCGGTTCCTCGGTCCTCACGGGTGGTGCGACGGGACGAGCGGTCCAGGCGGTCTCTCGGGGACGGTCGCGGCTCAGGAACTGCGGGAGCGGACGGCGAGGCGCTGCTGCAGCAGCACGGCCACCACGATGATGGCGCCCTTGGCGATGGCCTGCACCGAGGTGGACAGGTCGTTCTGGACGAACACGTTCGTCAGGGTGGAGAAGATCAGCACCCCGAACACCGTGCCGACGATGGTGCCTCTCCCCCCGGCCAGCAGGGTTCCCCCGACCACCACCATGGCGATGGCGTCCAGCTCGTACAGCTGGCCGTTCGTCGACGACCCGGCGGTGGTGCGGGCCAGCATCATCACCGCGGCGATGCCCGCCGTGAGCCCGGACAGGGCGTACAGGTACGTGGTGTGCCGCTGCACCTTGATCCCGGCCAGCCGGGCGGCCTCCGGGTTGCCGCCCACGGCGACGGTGCGGCGGCCGAACGTCGTGCGGTTCAGCAGGAACCACCCGGCCAGCGCGACGAGCGCGAACAGCCAGACGAGCACGGGGACGCCGAGCACGTCACCCCGGAACACGTCGAGGAACGAGCGCACGTTCACCACCTGGGTCCGCCGGTTCGCGATGATCTCCGCGAGGCCGCGGGCGGCGACGAGCATCGCCAGCGTCGCGATGAACGCGACGACCTTCCCGTAGGCGATGAGCACCCCGTTCACCACCCCGCAGGCCGTGCCCACCAGCAGTGCCGTGCTCACCATGACCAGCCAGTGGGTTTCCTGGGCCATCGTCTGCGTCGCCAGCGTGGAGGCCCACACCGAGGCCAGGCCCAGCACCGACCCGACGGACAGGTCGATCCCGCCGCCGGTGATGACGAACGTCATGCCGACGGCCAGGACCCCGTAGACGGCGGCCAGGCGGAGGATGGTCAGCACGTTGTCGACGCTGGCGAACCGGTCCCCCGCGGTCGCCACGCCGACGACGCACAGAGCGGCGAGGGCCACGACGAGGCCGACGTCGCGTCCCAGGCCACGACCGGGCAGGCCCGGGCGACGCCCCGCCGGACCACCCGGCCGGGACCCGGACCGCTGCAGCGGCGCGGGGTGGTCGGGATCTGGGGGGACGCTCCCCGCGGTGGACAGCGGCGGCAGCTGCTCGCTCACGCGGCACTTCCTTCCATGACGAGGTCGAGCACCCGGTGCTCGTCGATCTGCGCGGCCGGTCCGCTGTGCACGACGCGGCCCTCGGCGAGGACCAGGACGTGGTCGGACAGGCCGAGCACCTCCTCGATCTCGCTGGAGACCACGACGACGGCGTTCCCCGCGCGCGAGAGGGAGTTCACCAGCGCGTACATCTCGGCGCGGGCCCCCACGTCGACGCCCCGCGTGGGTTCGTCCAGCAGCAGGACGCGGCACCCGTGGACGAGCCAGCGAGCCAGCATCGCCTTCTGCTGGTTGCCGCCGGACAGGGTCCGCACGGGCCGGTCCGGGTCGGCCGGCCGCAGGTCCATGGCCTCGATCTGCTCGCGCGCGACCGCGCGCTCGGACCGCTCGTCCAGCACCGGTCCGCGGGCGAACCGCCCGAACGTCGACAGGGTGATGTTGCGGTAGACGGGTTCGTCGAGCAGCAGGCCCTGCGCCTTGCGCTCCTCCGGCGCCAGCCCGACCCCGGCACGCACGGCCGCCGGGACCGACCCGGGGCGCAGCGGGCGACCGCCGACGAGCACCTCCCCCGCGGTGGCCCGGCGCGCCCCGTAGACGGTCTCCAGGATCTCCGACCGGCCCGACCCGACCAGCCCCGCCAGGCCCACCACCTCCCCCGCGCGGACCGTGAACGAGACGTCGGAGAACACCCCGCGCAGGGCGAGGTCGCGCACCTCGAGCAACGGGGCGGCGTCGGCGGGCACCGGTGGCCGGGCGGGGAACGCGCGCTGCACGGTCCGCCCGGTCATGAGCCGGATCAGGTCGGCGGTCTGCGTCCCCGCGACGGGCAGCCCGGTGGCGACGGTGCGGCCGTCCTTCAGGACGGTGATGCGGTCACCGATCTGGCGGATCTCCTCCAGCCGGTGCGAGATGTACAGGACGGCCACGCCGTCGGCGGTCAGCTGCCGGACGACCCGGAACAGGTTGCCGACCTCCTCGGAGTCCAGCACCGCGGAGGGTTCGTCCATGACGATGAGGCGGGCGTCGTGGGACAGCGCCCGCGCCATGCTGACGATCTGCTGGTCGGCGGCGGACAGGGAACCCACCTCGCGGCCGGGCGACAGGCGGCCGTGACCGAGCCGGTCGAGGAGTTCCCGCGTCCTCTGGTGCAGCGCGTGGCGACGGGTGATCCCGCCCCGGGAGAGTTCGTGACCCAGGAACACGTTCTCGGCCACGGTGAGGCCGCCGACCACGTCCAGTTCCTGGTACATCGTGGCGATGCCGCTGCGCAGCGCGTCGATCGGTGACGTGGGGCGCACCTCGCGCCCCTGCCACTCCACGGTTCCGCTCGTCGGCCGGTGCGCACCGGCCAGGACCTTGATGAGCGTGGACTTGCCGGCGCCGTTCTGGCCCAGCAGGCAGTGCACCTCCCCCGGGTGCACGTCGAGGTCCACTCCGTCGAGCGCGCGGACGCCGGAGAACTCCTTGACGATGCCCCGGACCGCGAGCAAGGGGGCGGTGGAACTGGGGAGCGCAGGGGCTCCCGGGCGGTCAGCGTCGACCATGCAGAGGAAGCTAGGAGCACCTTCCGCCGGTCGTCAACCAGAAGTCGGTCACGGTTCGGCGTCACGGGTCGTCGGTGCGCCGGAACCGGTGGTTCACTGTCCGCCATGTCCGGCCACGACGGGGGCAACGGCAGGAACGAGGTCGACGGCCTCAGTTCCACCCTGCAGTTGCTGCGCGACGGACGCCCCCGCACCCGGGCCGAACTCGGGCGGCTCACCGGCCAGTCCCGGTCGACCGTCTCCCAGCGCATCGACCGGCTCGTCGCCGCTCGCCTGGTGTCCCACGTCGGAGGGGCGGCCTCGACGGGCGGGCGACCACCCGCGACGTTCGCCTTCAACCCCGCGGCCCGGGTGGTGCTGGCGATCGACCTCGGGGCGACCCGCGTCCGGGTGGCCCTCACCGACCTCGCCGCGACCGTCCTCACCGAGGAGCGCCGTCCCGTGTCCGTCGCGGAGGGACCGCGGGCGGTGCTCGACCTGGTCGCCGAGGTCGCGCAGCAGTTGCTGACGTCCTCGGGCCGGGCGCTCGGCGAGGTCGCCGGTGTCGGCATCGGTCTGCCCGGCCCGGTGGACCACACCACCGGCCGCCCCACCCACCCGCCGATCATGCCGGGCTGGCACGACGCCGACGTCGGGGGCGGGCTGCGGTCGCGGCTCGGGAACGTTCCCGTCGTCGTCGACAACGACGTCAACACCATGGCCGTGGGCGAGCACGTCACCACCAGCCCCCACGTCGACCACCTCCTCTTCGTGAAGGTCGCCACCGGCATAGGCGCCGGGATCATCACCGACGGGCGCCTCGTCCGGGGGGCCCAGGGCACGGCCGGGGACCTCGGCCACATCGCCGTCCCCGGCGGACCCGACGTCCCGTGCCGCTGCGGCAGCAGCGGCTGCCTCGAAGCGGTGGCCGGCGGCCGTGCCGTCGCCGCCACGCTCGCCGCCGCCGGGTTCCCCACGCGGTCCAGCTCCGACGTCGCGGCCCTCGCATCGGCCGGGGCGCCCGACGCCGTGGCTGCGGTGCGCGACGCCGGCCGCTCGATCGGCCGCGTCCTGGCCGGGTGCGTCAGCCTGCTCAACCCCTCCGTCATCGTCGTCGGCGGCAGCCTCGCCACCGCCGGCGACCACCTGCTGGCCGGGGTGCGGGAAACCGTCCACCGGCGCCCACCCGATCCCGCCACGCAGCACCTGCGGATCGTCGCCAGCCGCGCCGGGACCCGGGCAGGGGTCGTGGGGGCGAGTGCGGTGGTCCTCGAGCAGCTGATGGCGGGGGCGTTGCTGAACGGCATCACGCGCGCGACGCGCGGGGACCGCGAGCGCCGGTGATCGAGGTGGTCGCACCGCCGATCGAACCCGGAGAACGGCGTCTCCCCGGTCGAGGCGGGAGAGACTGCTCACGGCCGCCGAACGCCGCTGTCCGTCCTCGAACGACCTGTCCGAGTCCCACGAGATCCGTCCAACGTCTCGGCAACGGCATGGTGCCGGTGCGCTCGCCCTGGAGCCGTGGCGAGCTCGACGACGCCCTGGCCCGGCACGGCTGGACGCGCGTCGAGGACTGGCGGTACGGGCCGGCAGCCGACGTTCAACGCATCGAGCGAGGACCCCGACGTACCGCTCACGGCGGTGTCGCGCCGTTCACGGAGGGGCGGTGCGTGACGTTCTCACGAGCCGTCCCGCCGACCGCACGGTCCTCCCGCGTCGTGCGCGCTGTCGCAGGCGGTTGGCGACCTCACTGATCTGCCGGTGTGCGGAAGATCGACGAACCTGGTGGTCGAGGCGCGATCAACCCCTGGCAGCGGCTCGCAGACGCCGACCGCTGATCACCGTCATCGTGACGCCGCAGACCACGAGGAGAGCGTCGACGACTTGGCCGCGGGTCGTCCCGCCAGACCACAGCAGGATCAGGCTGACGAGCGACAGGAGCGCCATCAGGGAGCCCGCGATGCAGATGGCTCGTAGCGCGAACCGCTGCTGACGGGTCAGCGGCTCCTCGGGGCTCGACACGATGACCCGTCTACCGCGTGCTGTTCGCGTCGAGAGACCCGTGCTGCCCCCAGGACAGGGCGGTGCTGGACCTCACGGTCATCCCGCGAGCCGGCCGGTCCCGACCTCCCTGGTGACGCCCCGATCCTGCCGGTGACCAGCCCGTCGTCGACGTCTCGTCCACCGCCGGAGCGAGCGGCACGTCCTGGGACTCGACGCCGACGCCGGGGGCGCGAAGGACGCGCCGGGAAACCACGAACCACCGGGCGGAGGGGAACAGGGATCTCCTCCAGCGGCAGGGGCCTCGAACACCTCCCCGCCCGCGACCCGGTGCCCGCACCTCCCGGCCGGCCACGGGCGATCCGGCACTGCAGGTCGAGACGGCCTCGGCTTCCTCGGTCCGCAGTCCGATGACGCGCAGCGCGCCGGGCGCCTGTGGTGAGCGTGTCGGGACCCATCGCCGTCGGGCCGGAGCAGGCAGACGCGGAGCCGTCACCGCCGCAGGAGGCACGAGCTCAGGCGCCGACGCAGGTCCTGAGCGGCGTCGGATGAGTCTGCAGAGGGAGCGGACAGGGGTCTGCAGCCAGACGCGCGGACGGCGGCGGGACACGAAGCTCGAGCCATGCAGATGATCGAGAACGACCGCAGGAGCCGCGCTCCGATGCGCGAAGTCCTCACCTTCACCGCCCTCACCTACGCCCTGGCCCTGCTCATCGCCGTCGCCCTCCCCCACGCCAACCTCAACCTCCTCCTCACCACCCTCGCGCCGGCGACAGCCGTCGCGATCCTGACGTTCACGATGTTTCCCCGGGGCACCCGCCGGGAGCTCTGGCGCGGCTTCGGGCTCCACCGGTCTGGAGCACGCACCTGGGGCGCGGCGCTCGGCGTGCCGCTGGTGCTGTGCGCCGGGGCCTTCGGCACTGCGCTGCTGCTCGGCGCCGGCCGGCTCCGCCCCCTGCACCTCACGGGCTTCACCGCCGGCGACTTCGTCCTCACCACCGCCGTCAACCTCCTCTCCGCGCTCGTGTTCCTGGCCAGCGAGGAGATCGGCTTCCGGGGGTTCGTACTGCCCCGCCTCCAGCAGCTCACCGGGAAGCGGCGTGCCGCTCTCGTGAGCGGCTTCGCCCACGCCCTCATGCACCTGCCGCTGATCCTGGTGGCGACGACGTACGACGCCGTGGGACCGCGATGGGTCGCGGCGACGGTCGCGGTGTTGACGATCACGGCTGCCGGCATCTTCTACGCCTGGCTGTGGGACCGCTCCGCGAGCGTCTGGGCACCGGCGGTGGGGCACACGGTGGCCAACTCGACCTTCGAGGCCGGGTTCGCCGCTGTGGTCACCACGACGCCGACCAGTCTGGCGCTGGTCGCCGGTGAGACCGGGTTCGCCACACTGGGTGTCGTCGTCATCGCCGCCGTGGTCCTGCTGCGCTGGGCCCGGGTTTGGCGCCCCGCGTTCCTGGACGCGTCAGCGACCGGGGGCGGGCACGCTCCCCTCACCGCTCCGGCTGCGTAGTCTCCCGCCATGACGGCACGGTCAGCGCAGGCCCCGGGTCCAGCACCGACCCCGGGCCGGCAGGGCGGGTGGGCGGAAGCCTCACGACGCCTGGGGCCCCACCTCGACCTCGTCCTCGGGATCGCCGGGGCAGGCTCGGCGCTGGTTTCACTGCTCGGCGCTGATCGTGCCGCGATCGACCCCCGCCTGCAGTCCCCGGACCTCCTCGCCGTCCTGGCCACGGCGGCAGGAGCGGGGGCGCTGGCTTGGCGCAGAACACGACCCGTGACGTCCTACGCCGTCCTCCTCGTGGCCGGCGTGGTGGTGAGCGTCGGAGGGCACTACATCGGTCTTCTGTCGGTGTTCCTGCTCCTGAGCCTCTACTCCTTGGCGGCGCACGGGCGGCGGCGCGACGCCCTGGTGGGCTTGGGCGTGGGGGTGCTGTGCTTCCTGGTGCTGGCGCTGCTGAACGTCCCGGACCTCGGCACCTCGGACCTCCTCCAGTCACTGGCCCTGCTCCTAGCCGCTTGGGCGCTGGGGGACGCCATCCGCTCGCGACGGCGCCAGCAGCGCGACCAACTGGAGGTGGCAGTCGCCGAGGAGCGGTTGCGCATCGCCCGCGAACTGCACGACGTGGTGGCCCACAGCATGTCGCTCATCGCGGTGCAGGCCGGTGTCGGTGCCCACGTCATCCGCACCGACGTCGATGCCGCCCAGCGCTCGCTGGAGGTCATCGCCGACACCAGCCGTCAGGCCTTGGAGCAGACGCGCTCGATGCTGGGTCTGTTGCGGGAGGGGACCGAAGCCGCCGGGGGGTCACGCACCCCCACCCGGAGCGTCGGCGACGTGCCGGCGCTGATCTGCGACGTGCGCGCCGCAGGGCTCGAGGTGGAACTGCTCGTTCCCCCCGAGCTGCCTGAGCTGGAATCCGTGGTCTCGCTGACGGCGTACCGCATCGTCCAGGAGGGCCTCACCAACGTCGTCAAGCACTCCGCGGCCGCCACCGCCACCGTCACCATCGACACCACCCCGAGGGGGCTGGACATCGACGTGGCGGACCCGGGTCCCCAGCGCACCAGCTCAACGGTCCGGAGTGGCCACGGGCTGGCCGGCCTCGGCGAGCGGGTGGCGCTGGTGGGAGGGAGCTTCACCCACGGCGGCGACGGCGCCGGCTTCAGGCTGCACACCACCCTGCCCCGGGGCCCGCGCCGGTGACCCGCGTCGCCGTCGTCGACGACCAGGACCTGGTGCGGGCGGGTTTCCTGCTGCTGCTGCTGCAGTCAGCGGGCGAGGTGGAGGTGGTCGGTGAGGCGAGGGACGGGCTGGAAGCGATCGCCCTGTGCCGGCGCTGCGCTCCTGACGTCGTGCTGATGGACGTGCGGATGCCCGTCCTGGACGGGCTCTCCGCCACCCGCACGATCCTCGCCGACCCGGCGTGCCACGACACCCGGGTCATCGTGCTCACCACGTTCGACGGCGACGACCTGGTGCTGGAGGCCCTGAGGTCGGGCGCGAGCGGCTTCCTGCTCAAGGACACCCGCCCCGCGCAGCTGCTCGAAGCCATCGCGGTGGTGGCAGCCGGGGAGGCGCTGCTGCACCCACGGATCACCCGGCGCCTCATCGAGCGTTTCAGCGCCCTGCCCGCCGGGCGGCCCGCTGCCGGCACCGACGGGCTCAGTGAGCGCGAGCGCGGCGTCCTGAGCGCTGTCGCGCGAGGACTCTCCGACCAGGAGATCGCCACGCACCTGCACCTGGGCTACGGCACGGTCAAGACCCACGTCAGCCACCTGCTCACCAAGCTCGACTGCCGCGACCGCGCCCAGCTGGTCGTCTACGCGTACGAGAGCGGCCACGCGGTCCCCGGCGACGCCTGAAGCCCTCGCCGCGGCGCGAGGCCGCTGCGCCCACCGGACACCACCAGCAGCAGTGAACGTTCAGCGGAACGCGCCACCGAGAACCGCACGGTGATGTCGATCACGGCCACCTACGACTTCACGGTCATCCCGCGGTACGCGCGCGACGACCGCTGACGACGTCACTCTCATGTCGAGAAGCGGACCTCGCTCAGCAGGTGGTCAGCTCCGGCATCGGAAGTGCAGACCGTCATCGATGGTCGTTGTGCGACCGCTCACCAGCAGCACGAGCGTCGTGCAGGAGAATCACCACCAGGTGGGGCACGTAGGCGGGCTGAGAGCCCCTGCCGACGAGAGTCGACGAGACCGCGGGGGCAGACCCGATCGACCGACCTCTCCGAGCGGTCCAGCTAGGTCGCTCGCGGCACCGGGTCCGGTCGGTGGGGCAGGCCGACCAGACTCAAGACGTGCTGGGCAGGCGAACCGTTGGGGGCGACCAGGTCGACCTCGACGCCGTGGGCCTGGGCCCGCTCGAGCAGGCCGAACAACAGGTCTACGCCGCCGCTGGCGAGCAGGGTGACCCCGGTCAGGTCCACCAGCAACACGTCGGCCGCCTCGGTGAGGGCCAGTTCGAGGTGACTGGCCGCTTCGTCCCGGGTCGCACCGTCCACCGGGCCGATGACGCTGACCCGGGGCTCGGGACCACCCTGGGTCCAGACGTCGAAGTGCTCGGGGTCCGACGCTTCCTGAGTCCTCGACGTGGTCTTCGCCCGGGTGGGCTGACCGGGGCCGGTGAGCAGCCCGGCCGGACGCGTGAGGTGGTGCACCACCCGGGCGCTCGTGCCCTGCGGGGACGGCTCGAGGACGAGCCGGTCGAGCATCTGGCGCAGCATCGCCAGGCCGCGGCCGCGGCCCGATGTGACGATGGGCAGCTTCCAGCTGCCGCGGTCGACGACCTCGAGCACGACGACACCGGCCGGCCCCAGCCGCGCCGTGAGCCGGAACGGGTGCGCGTCCTGGCCCAGGTAGGCGTGGTCGCAGACGTTGGCGACCAGCTCGGTCGCGGCCTGCAGCAGCACCGACACGTCCTGCGCCCCGGCGTCGAACGGCTCCAGCCAGGACCGGACGGCCTGCCGGGCCACCTGCACCGCGGCCGGCACCGGGTCGAGCTCGACGTCGAGGTCGGCCGGGGGCACGCCGCGGGTCAGGGCCAGCAGCGTGATGTCGTCCGCGTGGCCGTGCCGGCGCGTGAGCAGCTCGATCGACAGGCTGCAGATGCGCTCCGCAGGGCTGCGCGGCGCGCCGGCGGGCATGATCGTGTTGTGCTGGGCGGCGGAGGCGACCTGGACGAGCTCCATCGGTGCGCGCGAAGGCCGCACCCCCGGCAGCTCGACGATCCCGTCGGTGTAGAGCACGAGCGACTCGCCCGGCAGCAGCGCATCCCGCGCGGTGGCGAAGCGCGCACCCGTCGCCAGCGGTCCGGAACCGGAGGGTTCCAGGTACCTGCCCTCACCCTCACGAGCACCGAGCACCAACGGTGGTGGGTGGCCGGCGGTGCAGTACTCGAAGCTGCCGTCGCCGTGCACGAGCACGAGGCAGACGGTGGCGCGGCGCGCGTCGGGCACGGTGGCGGCGAAGCGGTCCAGGGCGTCGAGGGCCGGCTGGAGCCCAGCTCCGGCGCGCAGGTGGGAGAGCAAGACGCTGCGCAGCTGTCCCATCGCCACGGCGGCGCGCTGCCCGTGCCCGACGACGTCGCCCACCGCGAGCACCACCGAGCCGTCCCCGCGCGGCACGACGTCGAACCAGTCCCCGCCGGCGGCCTGCTCGTCGGAGGACAGCAAGTAGCGGGCCGCGACGTCGAAGCCGGGCAGCACCGGCACCGCGTCGGGCAGCAGCGCCCGCTGCATCGCCCGCACGCTGCCCCTGACCGCTGCGTACTGCTCCCGCAGTTCCTCGAGCTCACGCAGCAGCGCGGCCCGCTCGAGCACGCGGTCGGTGACGTCGCGGGCCATCACGACCGTCCCGCGCGGGCGGCCCTGCTCGTCCAGCCGAGGGAGGAACACCGCGTCCACGAACACCTCGGTCACCGACCCGTCCGGCTGCTGCAGCTGAATCCGGTGCTCGTCCCTCCTGATCGTCGTACCGGTGAGGGTCGGCGGTGCGTACGCGTCCGCCCAGCCCTGCCCCACGTGCTCGAACGCGAACGCGTCGAACACCGGCTCGCCGTACCGCATGCGGTCGGCCGTGATCGCCCGCGCCGCCTCGTTGTAGGCCACCAACCTCAAGTCCGGGCCCTCGGTCACCAGAGCGATCACCGGCAGGCGCTCGAACGCGTCCGCCGCCGCCTGCACGTCGCCGAACACAGCGCGGCCCCCGGCGTCCTCCACCCCGACCTCCCACGCTCCGACTCACAGCCCGTCCCAACACTTCTCAACACTGCCTAGCACCTTCACGCCACGACGGCTCGTGCGCACCCCGCACTACCGCAGAGCCCGGTGCCGCCACGAAGCCCGGTGCCGCTGCAGGACCCGCACCACGAACACCGGGCTCCGCGTTCCAAAGACACCGTCACGCGTCGGTGAACACCTCCGGTCTTCCACGCCTCCCTCGGCCTGCTCGACGACCCCGGGTGCCCGCCGGGATTCCGAGGACGACCCGGGGACGACCTGGGGACGACCCGGGGACGACCCGGGGACGACCCGGGGACGACCCGGGGACGACCCGGGGACGACCCGGGGACGACCCGGGGACGACCCGGGGACGACCCGGGGACGACCCGGGGACGACCCGGGGACGACCCGGGGCCGACCGGGCCGGCTCAAGGGTGGGCGGAGTTGCGCACCAGCTCTTCGGCGATCTCGCGCAGCTTGCGGTTGGTGTGCTGGGACTGCCGGGCCAGGTGGGCGAAGGCCTCTTCCGGGCTGCAGTGCAGCCTGGCGATCAGGATGCCCTTGGCCTGCTCGATCACCGCTCTGCTCTGCATCGCGGCCTGCAGGTTCGCGCTCAGCGCCACGGAGGAGGCGTACAGGGAGTGGTTGGCGATCGCCACGGCGGCGTAGCCGGCGAAGACCTGCAGCAAGCGCACCGCGTCCTCGTCCAGCGGGGTGTCCTCGAAGCGGTAGACGTTGATGCCGCCCAGGAGGCGCTGGGGCATGGGCATGCCCACCGAGACGGTGCTGCGCACGCCCTGGCGGGCGGCGGCGGCGGCGAAGTCCGGGTAGGTCTGCTCATCGGTGGTGTCATCCACGCGGATGGTCTGACCGGACTGAGCCGCGTCGATGCACGGGCCGAAGCCGGCCTCGTACTGCCGCTCGTCCAAGGCGGAGGCCAGTGAACCGGTGAAAGCCGCGCTGTGGGCCCGGCCGTCCTCCAGCACGGTCACCGAGACCTCCTCAGCTCCGGGCACGCACGCCCTGGCCAGCTCAGCCACGCGGGTCAAGACCTGCCCCAGCGGGGTCTCACCGACCACGAGACGGCCCAGCTCGGCGAAGGCGCGCTCCGGCTCCAGCAGGTCACGGCCCCCGCGTCCGGAAGGATCCGAGCGGGTGGCCTCGGCGGGGGCACGGGCGGAAGCGGCGTCAGGTGTCTGCGGCACGGGCGGGCCCTTCCGTCTCCTGGTCTCCGAGCAAGGGGTGCACCCGTGCCCCATCGGGGACACCGCCCCCACAGCGAGTGCGGTGCTGCGAGGGCCGCCGTCTCGACCCGGTCGGTCACGCGCACCCACCTGGCGCGGTGGGCCCCAGGCGGCGGTGCAGCGCCACGAGTGTAGAGCTCCAACCCTCGAAGTCGTCCAAGGTCGAGCAGCCCGGGGTCGAGCAGCCCGGGTCGAGCAGGACGAGGACCCACCGACGACCACCCGACCTCACCAGTGATCGCCCTGAGCGGCTGGTCGTCGACCGGACCCGGCGGTGGACCTTCCCGCGGCGCGCGCGGCCTCACGGTCATCCCGCAGACCGCGGGGTGCTAAGCCATTTCGATGCCGTAGGCAGTGTCGTTCACCCGTGTCGACGGCAGACGCCCGGCTTTCGTGCAGGGCTTGTGTGCACCTGCGGGGGTCTGACAGAACCAGCCGCTCTAGAGGTACCTGGCACCGAACATGAGTGGGGTGAGCCGCACCTTCGTCCCCAGCCGATCAGCTACCTGGCTGTGGTGCCTCGGAATCATCAGCCTGATCGGATCCACTGTCGTTGCCAGCACAACGATGGGCTGGGATGACGTCTGGGTCATCGGGTCCTGGGTGCCGCGTCGCACCAACGCCGTCGGTGCCCTCACCGGGGTCGGCCTGCTACTCCTCGTCGTGGGAACCCGTTGGAGGATCGTGCTGACCCGCCGCGGAGCACTACCCCGGAACAGGCACCGGGTACGGGTAGCCGGGGTTCGAGTGCTGACCGTCCTGGTACTGATCGTCGCGCTCCCGCTGACCCTGTTCGTCGCGTGGCTGGATGGCTGGGACGCTTTCCACGTGCTGCACCCCGTCAGCGCTGACGGTTGCCGGATCGTGGTCCAGGAGAGCGACTCCTTTGACGGCGATGGCACGATCACGGTGTACGTCACGCCCGCGGGGGAGCATCGCGCACGGCGGGTCGGCTACCGCGGTAGCGATAGCCGGATGTTCGGCGCGGACCGCTACGAGCTGACCTGGCACGGTGAGAGTGCTGCCCTGCGACTTCCTGCCGGCTCCGCTACCGGGCCGTGGTCCTGTTCTGGTTGAGCGCCGATGCAACGCAGCAGCCTCCACCCGTGGCGTCGAGCGAACGCTCGGTCATCCCGCCGTCCGCGCGGTCCGCAATCTTCCAAGCCGTAGCGCCTCACATGTCGAGGAAGCCGTCGCGGGCATCCTCCAGCGGCGGCACCCGCTCCGTGTCCAGGTCCTCCATCAAACCGATATCAGCGTACTCGGGGTTGTCGATGGCCCCCAGCTCATCGAACAAGGCGATGTAGCGCCGCAACCGCACCCCCGGACGGGGCGCGTAGTCGAAGGTGAACTCCACCCGCGTCGCCGGCCAGTCCCCGACCAACCGCGCCCGACTGCCGCTGACCCCGGTCGTCAACGGGTGCCACCCATCGGGACCCCGCCAGTAGTGGTCCATCCGGCTCCACGACGCCAGCACCTGCTGGGCATAGGAGTCCGCGTCCAACGGCTGGGGCAGCAGCGGCCAGCACAGATCGCTGATGTCGACCTCGTCCCCGCTCAACCACAGCCGCAGCTGACCGGTGCCCGGCTGCAGCGCCACGACGCATGGTGAGGACTGCTCCCGCCGTCCTGCACGCCTCTCCGCCTCCGGCCCGCCCGCCTGCAGCCCACTCGCCTGCGACGCGCCCGCCTCTGAACCACCTGTCTTTGGCCCGCCCGGGGTCGGCTCGAGCGAGGGCGGCGGAGCGCCGGCCACCACCACCAGGTGCTCGCCCACCCCGGCCGCCGCAGTGATCCCATAGCTGCCCATCTGGAAGACCCGTACCGGTTCGGTGCTGGGCTCATCCACCCGCGGATCCGGCTTCACCAGCGGATCCGGCACCGCGAAGGCCGCAGCGACGAACCGGCCAGGACGGCGGCCCCCCGACTCGTCCTGCGCATCCGGCTCCCACCCCATCCGCCACAACGATCCGGCCGCCTTCACGACCTCTTCGCTGTCCGCATCGGCGTGCGGGTCGTAGGAGTAGCCGGACCAGTACCCCATCCGGCCCAGGTCAACAGCTGCCGCGGTCGAGGGCAGCTGCGGCTGCCCGCTCGCCGCCTCGATCCGCTGCGGAAGGTCCCCGACCCAGGGCAGCGGCACCCAGCGGCTGGACCAGTTCACCTCGTAGGTTTCCCCACCCAGATTCCGCAGCACCGCCGGCTCGACGTCCAGCTGCACCCACACCGCGTCCTCGGTGGTGGCCAGCGCACTGACCGGGGCGTCCGTGAACACCTTCCGCACCGTGCCGTCGGGTCCCACCCGAGCCACGGTCGCGCCGCTGGTGAAGGTGACCGGTTTTGCCCTGGCGCCGTGCACCAGTTCCTGCGCCGGGGGTGGCGAGGTGCACCACGCGCCTCCGAAGCCAGCTGCGGCCAGGACCAGGCCCTGGGTCCACACCGCGGTGGCGACCCCGTCCAGGTCTACTCGCACCAGCGGGCCGAGGCGGGAGTGCTGGACCCACAACCCGTCCTCGTCGGCGCAGACCACCACGTCCTCCCCGGCAGGTGGTGGGGGCAGCTGGGCCCATGAGACGAGTCGGCGCATCGCCCCGGTGTCCGGATCGAGGACCGCCGCCACCGGTTGCCGCTCGTCCAGCACCCAGACCCCTGATGAGGTGACGATCATCCGGTCCGGCCGTAGCGTCCGCATCCAACGATCATCGCGAACGGGAGCGGCCAGCGGGACGACTTCACGGTCATCCCGCAGACAGCGTGCGGTCAGGGGCGGGCGGCGACGTCACGGACTTGCCGATGTCCGGATGCAAGTCGAGCACGATGATCACCCGCATATCGCCGATGACCGGTCACTCACATGCGCGCCGTGTGGTGCCCTCGCACGGCGCACCAGCGAGGATGCAGATCATGTTTCGGCCTTGGGGCAACGTCGTGCTCATCGTCGGTGCTCTCGCTCTGATCGTCGTCTCCCTCGTCGACGTCAAACGGCGGCGACGGCGCGGGGAGCAGGGCTGGACGACAGGTCACAAGCTGGGAGTCGTGTCCATGTCCCTCGTCGTCCTGTCGCAGGCTCTACCCCTGATCTAGTCGCACGGTCATCCCGCGCTCAGCGCACGATCACGGCTGGTCGAGAACGCCCGCATCTGTCGATGACCGAGGTCAAGATGGCACTCCACGGCCCACCGCAGCTACCGTGATCAGGTCGTCCACCTGGTGAGCGGCAGCGCCCGCTGCCCGGCTACGCCGAGACGGCAAAGGAGCACCGTGAGCGGCACGGTCCACGACTACCACCGCCTTGACCAGCTCAACGTCTTCGACCACGTCCGCTGGCGCGGACCCGACGAATTCGCCCGCCGGCTCGGCCTGCAACCAGACCACCCCGGGCAGCTCCTGTGCGCCGATGAGACCCACGCCGTCATCGACTGGGTCGACGTCCCCGGCATCGGCCGCTACGACGGCCGCTTCGACCCCCACTGGGTCGAACGCATCTCCGAGCAGGAGTACGAGCAGGCCGCGCACCAGCTGCGCAGTCGATGGCCCGGCTTCGACCTGAGCGAGCGCGACGTGCGCGCCGCCTGGACCCAGAACCGCTGGATCGGTCCGGACGACCCGTTCCTGCCCGATACCCGGGTGAAGTGGATCGGCGACCAGCAGGCTACCGACCACCTGGGTCTTCAGCCGGAGCACCCGGGCACCGTCCTGAGCAGTTCGGAGAAGCACGCCATCGTGCACTGGGTGGACGCCGAGGGGATCTTCGAGCACGAGGGCGTCATGGATCCCGGCCACCTGGAGGCCATCGACGAGGAGGACTTCCAGCGACGTGCGCAGGTGTTGCGCGACTCAGGTTGGCGCTGGATCTACTACAACGCAGCCGACGGCTGGGTGGACCCGGCTCTGCGAACTCGTCCTGGTGAGTAGTCGTGGCGATTGCCGTGCGCCGGTCCAAGCAACCGCACGGTCATCCCGCGGTGCGCGCACGGTTGTCTCGCGCTCAGTGCGGTAGACCACCGTGGAGCGACTACGCCGACCGTGCCGTCCCCCGCGTGCCGCAGCGGGCACCGACGTCCTCACATGCCGGCGTCGGCGATCTTCCACGCTTCAGCGTCGGTGTTGCGGACCAGTTGATACCCCCACGCGGTGGGACCGTCCGGCATGCTCTCGTCCGCACCGTGCAGGGTGAACCTCACCGGCACGTACACCGCCTGCTCGTACCGCCCCTCGGCCGCGGTGCCCTCCGGTGACTCCGCCACCGCGTCGAGGACTTCGACGTCCTCGATGCTCGGAGGGTCACCGGCCCAGCTGTCGCGTTCGGAGTACGGAGCGGTCGTCAGCGACACCGCAGCGGACTCGTCGTCCTCCTGCAGAGCGCCGAGGTAGCTGCGCACCACGTCCTCGGGGGTGGTGTCCGCGCCGACCGAGGCCGCACCCGACGGCTGCGTATCTGCAGGAGGTCCGCCGCACGCGGTGAGGACGGCGACAGCCGTGATGAGGGGGCTGACCAGGAGCGGCTTCTTCACCCTCCACGGTGTAGCACCACGAGGTGACTGTCCGCAGTCGACGAGGAAAGGCTCCACCTCGGAGGCACGCTCTGGGCACCAGCCGTCGACACCTCGTGCTCGACGTCACGGTCATCCCGCCGCCCGATTGTCATTCCGCGCGTCCTCAGCGAAGCAGCTTCCGTCGGGGTGCGTTGCCTGGAAGGGTTGACGAGTGACAGACGAAGGCAAACCTGGTGCCCGATCGAACCGGCGCCGCATCTGGCCGTGGTTCGTCGCGGCGGTGGTCACGGCGGTCTTGGTCGCTGAGCTTTCAGACAGCTTTGGATGGCCGTGGTGGGTGCGGGGGGTGCTGTTCGGTGGGTGCATCGGCGGCTTCAGTGCCGTCGGAGGTCGCCTCTGGCGTCAACGCCTGGACGACACGTACCGCTGAGGCCCCTGACTTCACGGTCATCCCGCGTTGTGCGCGCTGACGCTGGCGGCCGACGACGTCGCAGTCTTGCCGATGTCCGCCCTACCGCAGTGTCGGTCCGACGCGATAGGAACGGGCATGGGCTACCGCGGCACCTTCATCTCCGTGGCCGAGGACTGCCGGGCGAGCACCGGCGAGACACCACCCGCACGCGGCGGAAAACCTACCGTGGCCGGTCTGCAGCACACGATGCTCACCACGCGCCCGGGTCATTACACCCAGGAGGAGGTGCTGCTGGCCTCCTCACCGGTGTTCCGCTCCCGCGAGGACGTCGACGCCCTGGAGGACCTGCCCCGCGAGGAGCTGCAGCGGATGTTCGCGGAGTACTTCGTCCAGCCGCGCGCCTGCCTGCGCGCCTCCCCGCTGAGCAAGACCTACGGCTGGGGCCTGCACTACGACGACCAGGGCCGCATCACCGCCCACCCCGTGGACTCGGACGAGTACGCCCGCTTGAGCCAGGACGCCTCCCTGACCCAGCTGAGGGCGATGCGCTCACGACGCGCCGACTGAACTCGCCCCCACCCCCTACCGGCTCTCCACCGCGGCAACGCAGGACAGGACGATCGTGAGCCCGCACATCCAGGACCGGCGCCCACCGCGCTGGCTGACCCACCACATCGCCAACCCCCTGGTGCGGCGCCTGATGCTGACCCGGTTCGGCGCACGCCTGCCGGTGGCGGTGCTGAAAGTCACCGGCCGGCGCAGCGGCCGGCGCTTCGAGGTTCCCGTCGGCGTGCACGAGGTCGCCGGACAACGCCTGGTCTTCACCGACGCACCGTGGCGGCTGAACTTCCGCGGCGGTGCCGCCGCAGAACTGCTCAGCGCGGGGCAGTTGAGCGCGGTGCAGGTGCACCTGGTGGAGGACCCCGCCGAGGTGGGTGCCCTCTTCCGTGCCGCCTTCGCGGCGGGCACCACCCCGGCGCAGATCGCCATGGCCATCCCTGCCGGGTACGACCCCAGCGATGAAGAGCTCGCCGCACGACGCAGCGTGCTGGTACTGGCCTGAGTCCGAAGTCCTGGGGACCTCACGGTCACCCCGCGTTGTGCGCGCTGACGCTGGCGGCCGACGACGTCGCGGTCTTGTCGATGACCAAGCGGCGGTACATCACCGCTGTCGCGGATTCCTACGCCCCACTGCCTCGGCCCTGAAGCCGAGCGCCGGATGCCATGATCGTCAGATGGAGGAGCCTTACCGCCCCGTCGCCCTGCGGGTGGTGGCGGAGTGGGTCGAGCAGGATCCAGTCTGGGACGGCGACATCGACCACATGGGTCCCGTCGACCCGACCGAGTTCGGTGCCAGCGACGTGCTCGTCGAGCAGCTGCGGAGATGGAACAAGCGCTCCAACGCTCTGGAGGAGACCGGCTACGACTGGCTCGACGCCGAGCAGGTGCGGGCCTGGCGAGACGAGGGCTTGGGCTTGGCCTACCAGCTGCAGAACGAACTGCCCGACATCGAGATCAGCTACGCCCACGACGGTGACGACCGGCCCCTGCGGCAACGCCGCGGTCGTTGAGGGCAAGCCTCTGACCTACCGGTCATCCCGCGTTGTGCGCGCTGCCGCCGCGGCCCGCGACATCACGGTCGTGCTCGGTGCGTGGGTGATCGAGGGCACGTGACTTCGACCGTCGACGCACATCGACGTGGCTGGAGAGCTACCGGGACCGATCGGCGCGCAGCCACCGGCGCTGAACTGGCGGCACCTGAGCTCACGGCGTGCAGGGCGGGCGACCAGCCATTCCGGAGAAGCACTCGGCAACCGCCTGGAACGCCTGCTTGCGCACCAGGACACCATCGACGTCGACGACCAGGGCGAAGCCCGCCTTGTCCAGGTCGGCGGCGGGGTCCTGGCTGCGGGGGTAGCCGGGCATCGCGTAGGCGAAGACGAAGCAGCCACGGGCTCCCTCGGCGTCGTAGAGGCCGATCAGTTCACGGAGGTAGCTCGCCTGCACGGACTCGTCGCGAGGGAGGTCGCCGTCGATGCGTGGAGGGTCGCTGAACCAGTTGACGGCGTGGAAGGAACCGGCGCCGCGGTCATTCGCGCCGACGAACGCTCCACACCCGAACTCCGTGATGAGCAGCGGCCGGCCGTGATCGCGGGCCAGGGCCCGCACACGTTCCCGGTAGCCGTCCCGGTTGCGGGCGGAGCGGTAGAAGCTGACCCCGACGTGGTCGAAGACCGCCCAGTCGACCTCTTCCCACCCCGCGGCGGCGTAGGTGACCGGACCGCGGAAGTGCTCGCGGGCGACGGCGACGGATCGGGCGAGCAGGGCGTTGAGGCGGTGGTGCAGCCAGCGGCGCAGGATGCGGCGGTGGCGCACGACGAGGCGGAGGCGGATGAACGACCGCGGACCGGGAACGATCCCGGAGACGGTGTGGGAGAACTCGCTACCCACCAGGAGCACCACCCGGTGCGGGTGTTCGACGCGCAGCGCCTCCGCGGCCGTGGCGGCAGCGGCCAGCCGGTTCAGCATCGTCGCGGGCCGCAGATCGGTGGCGTCGGGACGCAGGTACACCGCCAGGCCCAGCTCCAGCGCTCTGCGCGCGCACGACACGAGGCGCTGGGGGTCGTTGCTGATCAGCATCACCGCGTTGCAGTGCAGCTCACGGCTGATCACGGTGAGGTCCCGGTCGACGTCGCCGGGCTCTGCGCCGTCCACCAGGTAGCAGACCCCGCGCACGGTCAGCACGGGGAAACTCCTGCAGCCGGGCGGTCGGGGTCGTGACCGGTGCTGCACTGCGCGGCGTTGCGCACCTGGTCATCGTCGACCGCGTCCACGCGCCCCCCTCTGGCCGTTGCCCGCCCAGGGTGTCGCAGCACCGGGTGAAGCTTCAAGCCCGCCGAGCCGGCCGTCACGCCTCGCGCTCGGTCGTGGCGCCGCGACTCTCAGTCACGACACCGCCCACGAGGTCTCGGTGGTGCGGCCGGTCGCCTGGTGCGGAGTCGTTCAGGAACTGCTCACGACCTCCGGACGATGGACGGGGTTCGATGCGGTGACCCGACGCCCATCAGAGGTCCGGCACTCCACACGCACCCAGGCACCGGCGCTGAGGTGAACCCTCCGCAGCGGGTCCAAGACCGCTGTCGATCCCGGTTCGCAGGCGCACACCGGAGCGGGGCGGACCCGGTGGGCGCGCCGCGATCCCGGCGCGACCGCCTCGTCCGTCAGCCGGCGCGACGTCGCCTCAACTCCCGGACGGCGCACCGAGGACCGAGAGCAGTTCCAGCTTCTCCTGGTCCCGCGTCCCGGGGACCGCGGTGTAGACCAGCAGCAGGTGCGACTGCTGCGGGTCCAGCAACGTCTGGCAGTGCAGCTGGATCTGACCCACCGACGGGTGCACGAAGCGCTTGACGTCATCGGGGCGGACGCCCACCTCGTGCATTTCCCACAACCGGCGCAGCTCCTCCGACTCCGCCAGGGCCAGATCGGCCAGCTCAGCAGCCCGGGAGCCGGGCCCACGGCGGGTGACGACCTCGCGCAGGTGCGAGGCGTACAACCGGGACAGGAACGCGTGGTCCTCGGGCGCGTACCGCGCTCTGGTCCCGGGGTCGGTGAACCACCGGTAGCCCAGGCTGCGGGCCGGGCCGGTCCACCGGGCGGCGTCGCCGGACAAGGCGACGCCCATCGGGGTCTGGCGCAAGGTCACCCCCAGTTCGGTGACGATCTCCGCGGGGGTGTCTCCCAGCCGGTCCAGGATGCGCAGCAGTCCGGGGCTGACGTGCTCGCTGAGGGCGCCGCGCGGCGGCGGCTGGTGCCCGGCCAGGCGGAACAGGTGATCTCGCTCGTCCAGGCCCAGGTGCAGCCCCTGGGCGATGGAGGCGATCATCTGCACCGACGGTTGCGGCCCGCGTTCGCGCTCGAGCCGGGCGTAGTAGTCCGTCGACATGTGGGCCAGGGCGGCGACCTCCTCGCGCCGCAGCCCGTTGGTGCGCCGCCGCTGCCCGCGGGGTAGGCCGACGTCCTGCGGTTGCAGGGCTTCGCGCCGTTGCCGCAGGAACTGCGCCAGTCCCGTCCTGTCGATGTCCATGGTTCTCCCTCGCCGTCCTGCGCCCTTCCTACCTGCTGCGGTCGACGCCGGCCACGGCCTGACGATCCCCCTCTCACGACTCCTCCCCGACCGTGGTCACCTCACCGTGGAACCGGCGCCGGTCGCTGGGGTGGATCGGCAGGTCCTGGATGCGACCGCGGACCCTGGCTGAGGCTGGTCTCACCGCCCCCGACCCAGGAGGACCCGTGACCCAGCGAGCCACGCCCGGAGCCGAACTCCTCGAGCACACCGGCCCGGGCCACCCGACCGGCCCCCGGCGGCCGGTCGCCAGTCCCAGCGCCACCACCCGACGCGTCCTGGGCCTGGACGAGGTCGCGGAGCGGTCCCTGACCCGCACGACGGTGGACGGAGCCCTCCAGCGCGTCGGTGGACCGGTCGGGCTGATCTCGGCCGCAGCCCCCACGACCGCCTTCGTCATCACCGAAGCCGCTGCCGGTCTCGGGCCGGCCCTGATCGCCCTGCTGGTCACCGCGGTGGCCGCCTGCGTCGTGCGCCTGGCCCGGCGGGAACCTGCCGGGGCCGCAGCGGCGGGGCTGGTGGTGGCCGCGGTGTGCGCCGGGGTCGCATCGGTGACCGGGCAGGCCCGGGACTTCTTCCTGCCGGCGATGGTGGTGCCCGTGCTGTTCGTCCTGGCGTACACCGGGTCCCTGCTCGCCCGGCGCCCGTTGATGGGCCTGATCGTCAACCCGCTCTCCGGTGGGCCGCGCACGTGGCGAACCCACCGCGGGCTGCGGCGGCTGTACACCGCCAGCACGCTGGTGGGTCTGGGGCTGGCGGGGCTGACCCTCCTCGCCCGGGTCCTCCTCTACCTCGCCGACCAGCCGGCAGCCCTGGTGGTGGTGCAGGTCGTGTCCACCACCAGCTTCGCCCTGCACTTCGCCGCGACCGTGGTCCTGGCCCGCCGCAGCGCCGACGCACCGGCCAACGCCGGCGCTGCCCACTAGCCGCCCACCGGACCACTCCCCCGGAACTCTCCCCGTCCACCACGTCGCCGCGCTCGACCTCCCTGCATCCCCACGACCGCCACCCTCGACCGTAGGAGAACGTCATGCCTCGCACTCCCCAGTTGTCCCTGCCCGACCTGTCCGGGCGCCGTGCTCTGGTCACCGGAGCCAGCGACGGCATCGGCTTCGGCATCGCCCGCCAGCTCGCCGGCGCCGGCGCCGAGGTGCTGATGCCCGTGCGCAACCGCACCAAGGGCGAGGCCGCCCTGGCCCGCATCCGCGACCAGCACCCCGCGGCCGAGGTCACCCTGCACGACCTGGACCTGTCCTCGCTGTCCTCGGTCGCCGCTCTCGGTCGCCGCCTGCAGGCCGAAGGGGCCCCGATCAACCTGCTCGTCAACAACGCCGGGGTCATGACCCCACCGCAGCGCCAGACCACGGCCGACGGGCTGGAACTGCAGCTGGGCACCAACCACCTCGGCCACGTCGCCCTGGTCGCCCACCTGCTGCCCCTGCTGCGCGCCGGCCGGGCCCGGGTCACCTCCCAGATCAGCGTGGCCGCCCGCAGCGGCTCGGTGAACTGGCCGGACCTGAACTGGGAGAACAGCTACCGCGGCATGCACGCCTACCGGTCCTCCAAGATCGCGTTCGGCCTGTTCGGCCTCGAGCTGGACCGCCGCAGCCACGCCGGGGGCTGGGGCATCACCAGCAACCTCACCCACCCCGGCGTCGCACCCACCAGCCTGCTCGCCGCCCGCCCCGAACTGCAGCGCGAACGCAACACCCCCCAGATCGCCGTCATCCGCCGGCTCTCCCGCGCAGGCGTCCTGGTCGGCACCGTGGACAGCGCCCAGCTCCCGGCCCTCTACGCCGCCACCGCACCGCAGGCTCGGGGTGGACGGCTGTACGGGCCCACCGGGCCCGGGAACCTGGGCGGCGGCCCCGGTGAGCAGCCGCTGTACCGCCCCCTTCGCGACCGAGCCGAAGCCGGCCGCGTCTGGACCGTGTCCCAGGAGCTGGCCGGGGTGTCCTTCACCACCGCTGCCTCAGCGTAGGAGTGGACGCGATCCCGTCATCGCGGGGTGCTCAGCGACGAAGCCACCGCTTCTGCGCGACCGACTGCCAGGTGGGTGGTCCCTCACCTGCGCCAGCTCGCGGACCAGGTGCCTCAACGGTGTCGCGTCGTGGCGGTCCGCGGAAGACGCGGCAGGACTTCACGGTCGTCCCGCGGTGCGCGCGCGGGCGCCGGCGGCCGACGACGTCGCGGTTCTGACGATCTCCGGGCGGTCGCCACCAGCGCGGTACTACGAGTCGCTAGCGTCGCTCCATGCGTCGCCCCACCCTCGCTGTGCTGACCTTCACGATCACCACGGCGCTGGCGCTCATCGCCGTCGCTGTCTCCGCGACCCTGCTGCCCGAGCGGGTACCCACCCACTTCGGCGCCAACGGCGCAGCCGACGACTGGGGCACCCGCACCGGCGCCGTCGCCTCCCAAGCTGCGATCACGGCAGGTCTGGCGGCCCTGTTCGCGGTGCTGGCCTGGCAGGTGCCGAAGGTGTCCTGGGAGTGGATCAACCTGCCCGGCAAGCAGCGCTGGGCTGAGGCGGGCCTGCAGGATGAGGTCAGACGCCGCCTGCGCACCGACCTGCTGTGGATGGGCAGCGCGATGGCCCTGCTCAACACCGCGCTCACCTTCTCCACCGTCGACGCCACCCGCAGCGGCACTGACCGCCTGCCGTGGTGGTTCTTCCTCGCCTTCGGCGCCTGGCTGGTGGCGATGGCCGGCTACGTGGCCTTCATGGTTCTGAGGCGCTACCGACTGCCTGAGCGTTGATGAGGTACCCCGACCGACCTCACGGTCATCGCGCGGTACGCGCGCGACGACCGCTGACGACGCCACTCTCGTGCTGAGTCCAGGTGATCGACTCCTCACTCCACGACCACCTGCACGGTCCTGCCGCGAAAGCAGCAAGACCTCCGCCCCCGGGGTGCGGCAGGGTGAGCCCAGTGAGCGTGACCCTGTGCAGCGACGTCTCCGCGGCCGCGTGGATCGACAGCACGGACCTGTCCTGGGGACGGCTGGTCTGCCTCGGCCCCGACGGTTTCGAGCGCTACGCCCGGCTGCGCTTCATCCCCGACCCCGAACGGCCCGACCAGCACGAAGGTGACGTCCTCACCACCGGTGACCCCCCTCCCGAGATCGAGCAGCTGCGCGCGGCCGCGGACGTCCTGCGCGCCCACACCAGCACCCCCGGATCCTGCTTCTTCGGGCTGTGGGACGGCTGGGGGGTGTTCCCCGCCGAGGGACCGGCCAAACCCGCCTGGGTGGTGCCGGACCGCGACTTCTTCCTCTTCCACGGCCCCCTGGACGCTCTCGGCGACCAGGAGCAGTGGCGCCCGGTGCTGCGGTCGTCCGGTCAGGGGTGGTGGCTGCCCACCCCCGCGTTCGTGTGGCCCGAGGACCGGGCCTGGTGCCTGACCAAGGACGTCGACCCGCACTACGCCGGCATCGCCGCCGCACCCGCCGCGATCGAGGACCTGCTGGCCCACCCGCACCTGGACGTCGTCCCCGCCGATCCCACGCGAGTACCGCCGCACTACTCGTGACATCTGGCCTCAACCGCAGGTACGTCCGGTCATCCCACGTTCACCGCGACGCGACCCCGCTCAGGACGCACGACGGCCGCCGAGCCCGGTAGCCCGGCGGCCGCGACGTGGTGGCCGGCTCGGCAGCCGCCTCTCGGCGAGAGGCCGCTCGAAGCGGCTGGAGGTGAGGCCCGGGGACGTGCAGCGGAACGACCACCCTCCACGAGCCGTCGCCGGGCAGCGGCATTCCCGGTGTCACGGCGCTTCACCCGGTCCGTCAGGTGCCCGCTCGCCCCGCGCTGCGGGTCGTCCGCTCAGCCGACCGCGGCGAACAGCAGACTGTCCTCACGACGCCCACGGATGAGCATGTGCGAACGCAGCAGCCCCTCCTGCTGCATCCCGATCTTGCGCAGCACCCGCTGGGAGGCCACGTTGCCCGGCCGGCACGTGGCCTCCACCCGCGCCGACCCCCAGTCCTCGCGGGCGAACCGCAGCACCGCGGCCGCGGCCTCGGTGGCGTAACCCCGACCCCAGTGCGCCCGGGCCAGGACGTAACCCATCGCCGCGCGCCGGTGCTCGCGACTGGTGATCGTCACCGAGCACGCCCCCACCACGGCCCCGGCTCCGTCACCGGTGACGGTCACCGCCCACGTCACGGAGTCGGCCCGCTCGGCTGCGGAGGCGGCGAGCACGTCGTCGACGAAGGTCTGCGACTGGGCCGCGGTGTTCGGTCCCCAGTCGGTGTAGCGGCACACCTCGGGGTCACCGGCGTAGGCGTGCACCGCCTCGACGTCGTCGGGGGTGAAAGCCTTCAGCAGCAGCCGCTCCGTCGTCAGTTCCCTCATCCTGCGACCCTAGGAGGGCGTCGAGACCGACGTCACGGTCATCTCGCGATCAGCGTGATCGTCTGGACAGGAGCAGGTCCCGCACCCGACGCCACGCCGCGGTCTCCCCTCGACGCCACCCCGTCCGGTGGAGACCGTCGAACAGGAACCCCGCCTCGGCGACGGCCTCCCGGTCCAGCTGGCCTCCCGCGAGGACGGTCTGCACGCAGCCACCTCAGCAGTCTGGCGTCTCCACCGATCTCACGGTCGTCCCGCGCGGTGCCTGCCCCGCACTCAGCAGGTGCCCTCGATCCTCGCCCGCGTGACCAACCCGTCGTACCGGTCATCGCCCTCATCGACCACCGCGGGTGGCACCACCGCACTGGACCACGGGATCTCGCACGGCCCGTCGTGTCCCGGCTCGGGGCACGAGGCCCTCGTCGAGCGTTCCTGGACCTCGAACGCCTGCTCCTCCGAGTCAGCGCACGTCTTCGTCAGTCCCGGCTCACCACCGTCGACGACGGGAGTGCCACCATGATCACCGTGGCTCCCCGGCGCTTGAGGGTCGACGGGCGCGACTGGGTGGTCGAGGAACGACCCGGCACCCCCGGCTGCTACGACTTCGACTGGCTCTCCGGTCCCGACCCCGGCTACGGCTTCACCTCGCAGACCTCCGACGGGTCACCCGTCGACGAGCAGGAGGTGCGTGACGCCATCGCCGACTCCACGGCCGGGATCAACCCCGAGACGGGCCACCTCGACTGAACCCTCGGTGACGACGACCACCTCGAGCACGTGCTCGGTGGTCCCGCGACACGGGCGCGGCCACGGCCGGCTGCGATCTCGCGGTCGTGTCGCAGACCGGGTCCGCCCCTGCGGCCGTCACACCGCCCGGACGGCGAGGACCGCGTGCGGGCGTCGTTCGCCCTCCTGGGGCCGCTGCGAGCGTTCGACCTCCGCGAAACCGGCCGGCCCCAGCAGGTCGGCCATCTCGTCCACCGGCCACCGGTACGCCGTCGTGACCCTGTGCTCGAACGGCTCGCACACCGGACCCTCGAAGAAACCCACGACCAGTGCCCCGCCGGGCGCCAGGACCCGGCGGATGCCGCCCAGGACACCGGCCAGCCGCCCGGGTTCGACGTGGATGAGGGAGTACCAGGCGAGCACCCCGGCCACGGAGGCGTCCGCGCGGGTCACGTCGGTCAGCGATCCCACCTCGAAGGGGACGCCCGGGTGGGTCCGACGCGCGTGCACGATGAACTCCGGCACCAGGTCGATGCCCACCACCTCACACCCTGCGGCGTGCAGGTGGCCCGTCAGGTGCCCCGGACCGCAGCCCAGGTCCAGGACCGGGCCGCTCAGGTGCGCCAGGTGCCGCTCGATCAGCCGCAGGTCCTCGCGGTGCACGGTCTCCACCGAGCCCAGCAGGTCGACGTACTGCTGGGCGAGGGAGGAGTAGGCCTGCTGGACGTCGCGGGAGCTCACCGCGCGCACGCTACCCAGGGCCACCGACGAGACCTCGAGCGCCGGGTGGGCCTAGATCGTCGCGACGGACCCCGAGTCCACCCGGTAGTTGCTGCCGGTGACGAAACTCGCGCGGTCGGAGACGAGGAAGGCGATGACCGCGGCGACCTCGTCGGGTTCCCCGCGCCGCTTCAGCTCCATGGACGGCCGCTCCTCGTCGAGGAAGCTCTCGATCGCCTCCGGGACCCCGACGCCCAGTTCCTGCGCGCGCTGCTCCATCATCGCGTCCGTCATGGGGGTCGCGATGAACGCGGGCGAGACGGCGTTGACGAGGATCCCCTCGCGGCCGTACGTCTTCGACAGCCCCTTGACGAGGCTGAGGACGGCGGCCTTGGCCGCGCAGTAGGGCAGTTCGTCGGGGTAGGGCTGCACGGCGTCCTCGGAGGCGAGCAGCACGATCCGTCCCCGGCCCGCGCCGCGCATCCCGGGCAGGAACGCGCGGACCACGCGGACGGCGGCGAGGAAGTCGGTGTCCAGCGTGGAACGCCAGCCGTCGTCGTCGATCTCGTGGAACAGCCCCTGCGCCCCGGTGACGCCGGCTGCGTGCACGAGGATCTCGGGTTCGCCGACGGCGGCGACGACCTCCCGATGCAGGCGGTCGACGGCCGCGGGGTCGGTGAGGTCGGCCGCCACGGCAGTCACCGGTCCGGGCAGCTCGGCCGCCGCCGCGTCCAGGGCGTCCTGACCGATGTCGGTGACGGCGACCCGGGCGCCCTCGTCCAGGAGCAGACGTGCTGTGTGCCAGCCGATCCCGGAATCGGCGCCGGTGATCAGGGCGGTTCTCCCCCGCAGTCCCAGGTCCACGGGGCCACGGTAGGCACGCCACCGCGCGGTCGCGCGCCGAACTCAGCGGGGCGCGCGCCGCCACACCGCGCGCGGGGTCACCGCCATCGCCGCCGCGAGCGCCCGCAGCGTCCCCGGGACCCAGACGGTCCCGCGGCCGGCGGTGAGGGCGGCCACGACGGCGTCGGCGACCTGGGCGGGGGTGGAGGCCAGCGGCGCCGGGGACATGCCGGTCGTCATGCGCCCGACGACGAAACCGGGCCGGGCCAGCAGCAGGTGCACACCGCTGCCGTGCAGGGCGTCGGCGAGGCCGGAGGCGAAACCGTCGAGGCCGGCCTTGGCGGAGCCGTACACGTAGTTCGCGCGGCGCACCCGGGCCCCGGCGATGGAGGAGAACACGACGATCCGCCCGGACCGCAACGGCCGCAGCAGGTTCGCCAGGTGCGACAGGACGCTGACCTGGGCGACGTAGTCGGTGTGGACGACGGCGAGGGCGTGGGCGACGTCGCGTTCGGCGCGGGTCTGGTCGCCGAGGACCCCGAAGGCGACGACGGCGTCGAGCGCGCCGTGGCGGGCCACGACCGCCGACAGCACGGCCTCGTGGGCGGCGAGGTCGTCGGCGTCGAACTCGACGGTCTCCACGGTGGCGCCCAGCGCGGTCAGCCGCGCCGACTCCGCGGTGAGTTCCGCGGACCGGCGGGCGGCGAGCACGACGGTGCGGGCTCCGGCCCGGACGAGCCGTTCGGCGACCTCCAGCCCGATCTCGCTGCGTCCACCCAGGACCAGGACGGGGTTCATCAGATCCAGCCCGCTCTCCGCGCCACGGCGACGGCCTCGTGCCGGTTCGCCGCGCCCAGCTTCCCCGACGCCGACGACAGGTGGTTGCGCACCGTCCCCGGTGACAGCGACACCTTCAGCGCGATCTCCTCCACGCCCGCGCCGTCGGCGGCCAGTTCCAGGACGTCGGCCTCCCGGGCGGTCAGGGGGCTGGCGCCGGCGGCGATGGCGTCGGCGGCCAGCGTCGGGTCGACGTAGCGGCCACCGGCGGACACGGTGCGGATCGCGTCGGCCAGCACCTGACCGGACGACGTCTTGGGCAGGAAACCCCGCACGCCGGCCTCCAGGGCCCGTTTGAGGTGGCCGGGGCGGCCGTGGCTGGTGAGCAGGAGCGTCGTGGTGCCGGGCAGTTCGGCGTGCAGGGCCGCGGCGAGCGCGATGCCGTCGGCGGGGGCGCCGGGGGCGCCGGCGGGCATCTGCAGGTCGAGGACCGCGACGGCGGGTTCCTCCTTGCGCGCCACGGCGAGCGCTTCGGCGCAACTGGCGGCCTGCCCGACGACGGTGAGGTCGTCCTGCAGGTCCAGCAGCCCGGCGACGGCGCTGCGGACGAGGTGCTCGTCGTCGGCGAGCAGGACGGTGGTGGTCACGCGATCTCCAGTCGGGCTTCGAGGGTGAACGTGCCGGGTCCGCGTTCGGTGCGCAGGTGGCCGCCGAGGGGGTGCAGCCGTTCGGCGAGGCCACCCAGCCCCGATCCGGGGGTCTGGTCGGGTCCGGGGGCCGGGACGCCGTCGTTCTCCAGCCGGACGACGAGTTCGCGGCCGCGGCGCTGCACCCGCAGGCGGCACCACGTCGCGCTGCTGTGCCGGACGACGTTGGTGACGCCCTCGCGGATCACCCACGCCGCGGCGGACCGGACCTGCTCGGGCAGGTCGTCCGCGTCGTGCTCGACGACGGAGGCGACCCCGGCGGACTCCAGCAGGGCGACCGACCCCTGGAGCTCGACCGCGAGGTCCACGGCGCGGTACCCGCGGACGACGGCGCGGATCTCCTCCAGGGAGTGCCGGGCGATGCGCCGGACCTCCTCGGCGCGGTCGGCGGCCTCGGGGCGGCCGCGGCGGGCGAGCTCGGCGACGAGGTCGCTGGTGACGGCGATGACGGACAGGTCGCGGCCGACGACGTCGTGCAGGTCGCGGGCGAACCGCAGCCGTTCCTCGGCGACGGCGAGCCGGGTCCGGTCGCGTTCGGCGTCGGCGAGCCGGCGCACGACGTCGAGCAGCCACAGCGACATCTGCAGGACGGCGGCGAAGAACAGGCCGTAGAGCACGTACAGGACGACGGTGAGGACGTCGCCGGCCAGCGGGGCGCTCGCGGCGCCCACGACGAGCACCACGACGGGGCCGTAGCGGCGGAACCGGTACCGCCCCAGCGGGATCACGGCCACCACGGCGGCGGCCGCGGCGGCGGCGTCCACGGCCGGGACACCGCGCAGGGCCACGACGCCGACCGCGTACGCCAGCACCGACCCGGCGATCCACAGCGCCAGGACCGGCCGGCTCCAGGGCCGGCGCAGCACGACCCGGCTGAGGGCGGGGGCGACGGCCAGCGCCTGCGCGCAGGAGGCGGCGGCCGCGGTCCAGGCGGCGGCCCGGTCGGCCCCGATGGCGACCCCGAGGACGACCAGCGGGGCCAGGAACACCGCGGGCACCAGCGACCAGTGGGTGTACAGCTCGACGCGCCGGGGGTCGTCCGCGGCGCGCCAGCGGCCCAGCAGGTTCACGGGGGCGACTCTGCCAGACGCCGCCGCGCGCGGGGCCGGTCGTCGACGCCGCGGGCGCGGGGCGGGAGGCTGGCCCCGTGAGACGCGCCCTGCCGTTCGCCGCCCTGGTCCTCGTCCTCGCCGGGTGCGGGTCCGCCCCCGCCGACGACACCGCCCCCGCCGAGGCGCCCGCCGCCCCGGCGGGCACCGTCACCTCGCCCGCCGGTCCCACCGCCGAGGTCGCCGGGGCGCGGTTCGCGCAGCTGGAACGGGAGTTCGACGCCCGCCTGGGGGTGTTCGCCGTCGACACCGGGTCGGGGCGGACCGTCGCCCACCGCGCCGGTGAGCGCTTCGGGTTCGCCTCCACGTACAAGGCCCTCGCCGCGGGGGCGTTGCTGGCCGCGACCACCGAGGCCGAGCTGGACGCGGTGGTGACGTGGGCGGCCGACGAGCTGGTCGTCCACTCCCCCGTCACCGGGCAGCACGTCGGGTCCGGGTTGCCGTTGCGGGAGGTCGCCGAGGCGTCCGTCACCGTCAGCGACAACACGGCCGCCAACGTGGTGCTGGACCGGCTGGGGGGCCCGGCCGGGCTGGAGGCGCGCCTGCGGGCGCTGGGCGACGGCACCACCGAGGTCGAGCACGACGAGCCGGACGTCAACGACGTCCCCCCCGGGGACGTGGAGGACACCAGCACCCCGCAGGCCCTGGCCACGACCCTGCGGGCCTACGCCGTGGACGACGCCCTGGAACCGGCCGACCGCGCGCAGCTCGTGGAGTGGCTGCGGCGGAACACCACCGGGGACGGGCTGATCCGGGCCGGGGTCCCGCGGGGCTGGACGGTCGGGGACAAGACCGGCAGCGCCGGGGTCCACGGCAGCCGCAACGACATCGGGGTCGTCTGGCCGGCCGGGGGCCGCGCGCCGTGGGTGCTGGCGGTCCTCACCGACCGCGCCGACGCCGCCGCCGAACCGGACGACGCCCTGCTGGCGGCGGCGACGGAGGCCGTCGTGGCGGAACTGGGCTGAGGGGGCGCGCCGCCCCCTCAGACGCGCGGCGACCACCGGAACCGGGTGCGCACCAGCGCGGACGTCACGACGACCCAGGCGAGGGCCACCCCGGCGGCCCGCCACACGTCGGCGCCGGCGGGGTCGCCGATCCACCCGGCGTTCACGAGGTCCAGGACGGGGCTGAGGGGGGTGTAGTCCGCGAACCGGGTCAGGTTCCCGGGCAGCAGGTCCAGTGGCAGCGCCATCCCCGCGCCCAGGACCGCGACGCCGAGGACGGGCAGGCTCGTCATCTGCACCGATTCCAGGGTGCGGGAGAACACGGCGGTCACCAGCGCCAGGCCGGTGAACACGGCGGCCCCGACCAGCACACCGGCCAGGGACAGCAGCGGGTTCGCCGGGGCGGGCAGGTCGAGGACGACGCCGCCGACGACCGCGAGCAGGACGGTCTGGAGGAGGGTGAGGGCGACGGCGGGGACGGCGAGGGCGGTGAGGATCTCGGCGTCGGACGCCTCCCCGGTGCGCAGCCGTTGCAGCACCCCCTCTTCCCGGCGCGCGACGGCGGTCGACAGGACGTTGTAGTACACGACGAACAGCAGCAGCATCCCGACGATCGAGGCGACGGCCAGGGCGGCGGTGTCGCCGCCGTCCCCGACGCCCTCGATCGAGCTGAACAACCCGATGACGCCGACGGGCATGAGCACCGCGATGGCCATCAGCGTCTTGTTGCGCTGCAACAGGATCAGCTCGGCCCGGGCCAGGGACCAGGTGCGGCGCAGGGTTCCGGGGACCCGTCCGGTGGGCGCGGTCCGGACGGTCGGGGTGTCGGGGCGGGTGAGCGAGCTCATCGGGCGGCCTCCTCGTGCTGGTCGTGGGTGGTGGCGAGTTCCAGGAACGCGGTCTCGAGCGAGGCGGGGGTCGCCTTGAGCTCCGGCAGCGTCAGGTCGCGGCGGTCGGCCCAGGCCAGGACCCGGGAAAGGCTGCGCTGCAACTGGTTCGTGCGGACGACGACGTGGCGGTCCTGCACGGTCAGGGCGTCCCCGGGCCCGAGGTCGGCGAGTTCGGGACGGCCCGCGCTGGCCCGCCAGCGGATCTCCGAGCGGTGGCCCGCGACGACGTCGGCGATGGTGCCCTCGGCGGCGACCAGCCCGCGGTGCATGATCGCGAGGCGGTCGGAGAGTTCCTCGGCCTCCTCGAGGTGGTGGGTGGTCAGCAGGACGGCGGTGCCGCCGGTGACCAGTTCGCGCACGAGCTGCCACACCGACCGCCGGGACTGCGCGTCCAGGCCCGTCGTGGGTTCGTCGAGCACGAGCAGTTCGGGGCGGCCCAGGAGCGCGACGGCCAGGTCGAGGCGGCGGCGTTCCCCGCCCGACAGCGACTTCACGGTGGCGGACAGCTTGTGCTGCAACCCGACCACCTCCACGACCTCGGCGGTGGGACGGCTGCGGGTGAGCGTCCCGCTCCACGTGCGCAGCGACTCGGCGACGGTGAGTTCACCGGGCAGGTTGCCGGACTGCAGGACGACGCCGGTGCGGGGGCGCACGGCGCGGCGCTCCCGCACGGGGTCGTGCCCCAGGACGCTGACGCTGCCCGCGGTGGGCCGGGCCAGGCCGGTGACGACGTCGACGGTGGAGGTCTTGCCGGCCCCGTTGGTGCCCAGGAGGCCGAACACCTCGCCCCGGGCGACGGAGAAGCTGATGCCGCGCACGGCCCGGGTGCCACCGGAGTAGGTGCGTTCGAGGTCCCTGACGACGACTGCGTTCATGCCCTCCAGGCTGCCGCCGGATCCGGGCCCGGCCCCGTGCGCGCGGTCACGACTTCCCGCCCGTCGTGCACGCCCGACCCGTGAGGAACCTCACGGGTCCCCACCCTCCCCCCTCGGCGATCAAGGACTCCCCCTCCGCGATCAAGGACACACGGGCCCCTCAGCCCGGAGGGTTTCCTTGATCGCGGAGGGGGAGTCCTTGATCGCGCAGGGGGCGTCGGTCGGGGTGGTCAGGGGGTGGTCAGCCGGTGGTGAGGCGGGTGGTGAGGTGGACGCGGGACTCCCCGCTGCGGACCGCTCCGGCCCAGCCGCCGTCGAGGCGGCGGGTGACGTGCCGCACGGTGGCGGGCAGCAGCAGCGGGGACCCGAACTCGACCTCGTACCGGGCGGCCCCCGGCGCCGGCCCACCGAGGTCGGCGAGCGCGCGCGAGGCCGTCCACATGCCGTGCGCGACGGTGCGCCGGAACCCGAAGGCGCGGGCGGTCAGCGGGGACAGGTGGATCGGGTTGACGTCGCCGCTCACCGCGGCGTACCGGCGGCCGGTGTCGGCCGGCACGCGCCACGTGGTCCCGTCGCCGTCGGGGGCCTCGAGTCGCTCGCCCTCGCGGGGTTTCCCGGGCCAGCGCACACCGCGGGCCAGGTAGCGGCTGCGGCCGGTCCAGACGACGTCGGACCCGACGCGCAGCTCGGTGCGCAGGTCGACGGTGGCCCCGCGCCGGTGCGCGTGCATCCCGACGGCCTGCACGGCCAGCTCGAACTCCTCCCCGATCCCGAGCGCGCGGGTCTGGGTGACGTCCTGGGCCAGGTGCACCAGCCCGGGCAGGGTGAACGGGAACGGTTCGCGCACCATGAGGTCCACCTGCGGCCCGAAGGCGACGACCTGCGGGTACGGCAGGGGCACGGTGTCGCGCACGGGGAACCCGGTGAGGCGGCAGAACGCCGCGACGCGGTCGACGTCGAACCGGCCGCGGCGCAGCACGACGCGGCGACGGGGGACGTCGAGGGACCGGCTGGGGCGGCTCAGCAGCGCCCGGGCGTACAGGGGCGCGAACGCGGGGGCCTGCGGCAGGACGCGGTCCATCACGCCCCCACGAGGTTCTGCCCGCACACCCGCAGCACCTGCCCGTCGATCCCGGCGGCGTCGGGTTGCGCGAGCCACCCGACGGCCTCGGCGACGTCGATCGGCAGGCCGCCCTGCAGCAGGCTGTTCGCCCGCCGGGCGACCTCGCGCTGCACCGGCGGGATCGCGGCCGTCATGGGGGTCTCGACGAACCCGGGGGCGACGGCGTTGATGGCGAACCCCCGCTGCGCCAGGGGCTCGGCCAGCGCCTGCACGAGCCCGACGAGACCGGCCTTGCTGGTCGCGTAGTTCGTCTGGCCCTTGGCTCCGGCGAGCCCGTTCACCGAGGACAGGCAGACGAACCGGGCCCCCGGGGCGAGGGCGCCCTCGTGCTGCAGGAGACCCTCGGTGAGCCGGATCGGGGCCGCGAGGTTCACGGCCAGCACCGACCGCCACGCCGCCTCGTCGAGGTTCACGAACGAGCGGTCGCGGGTGATGCCCGCGTTGTGGACCACGGCGTCGGCTCCCCCGAACCGGTCGGCCAGGTGCGCGGCGAGGGTCCGCGGGGCGTCGTCGGCGGTCACGTCCAGGTGCAGCGTCGAGCCGTGGACGCGGTTGGCGACGGCGGCCAGCGCCTCCCCGGCCCCCGCGGTGTCCACGCACACGACGTGGTGCCC
Source organism: Kineococcus lubricus (assembly GCF_050871965.1). Taxonomy (NCBI): domain Bacteria; kingdom Bacillati; phylum Actinomycetota; class Actinomycetes; order Kineosporiales; family Kineosporiaceae; genus Kineococcus; species Kineococcus lubricus. The sequence goes on along the minus strand of NZ_JBJLSK010000014.1, from coordinate 88,104 downwards.
CGACCGCGCGAGGACCTGCGCCGTGGCGGCCCCGATCCCCCGCGCCGCGCCGGTGACGACGGCCACCCGGCGCTCGCGGGCCGCGACCGGCACCCCGGCGCCGACGACGAGGGGCTGGCCGTCGACGAACGCGGAACGGGCCGAGCAGAAGAACTCCACGGCGCTGCGCAGCGCGGTGCCGGCCCCGTCCCGCACGCGCAGCAGGTTCACGGTCGTCCCGCCGCGCGCCTCCTTGGCGAGGCTGCGGACGAAACCCTCCAGGCCGTGCTGGACGGCGCGGGCCTGCGGGCCGTCGAGGTCGCCGGGGACGGCGGCCAGCACGAGGACCCGTCCCCGGGTGCGGCGGAACGCCGGGGCCAGCGTCAGCAGCTCGTCGAGCTGGTCGACGGTGCGCAGCCCGGTGGCGTCGGCGACGAGCGCCGACAGCCGGCCCTCCCCCGGCTCGACGGCGGTCCCGCCCTCGCGCAGCCAGGACGTGACCTGCCCGGTCCACGCGGCCCCGCTGAGCCCGACGACGAGCGCGGGGTCGGCGGCCCACTCCTCCCCGGCGACGTACCGGCGCAGGCGCGGCGGCTGCGGCAGGCCGGTGCGGGCGGCGAGGAACCGGCCGGGGCCGGTGCGGACGAACGTGCCGTACGGGTCGCTCACGACGCCTCCACCAGCGCGACGATGCCCTGCCCGCCGGCGGCGCACACGGAGATCAGGGCGCGGCCGCCGCCGCGTTCGCGCAGGAGCTTGGCGGTGGTCGCCAGCAGGCGCGCTCCGGTCGCGGCGAACGGGTGCCCGGTGGCGAGGGAGGAACCGGTGACGTTGAGCCGGTCCCGGGGGACGGTCCCCAGCCCGCGCTGCTCCCACGCGTCGAGGGTGGCCAGGACGGTGGAGGCGAACGCCTCGTGGACCTCGACGAGGTCGACGTCGGCCAGGGTCAGCCCGTGGCGCTGCAGGAGGCGGGGCGCGGCGGTGACCGGCGCGGTGAGCAGCCCCTCGCCGTGGACGTGGTCGACGGCGGCGGTCTCGGCGTCGACGAGGTGGGCCAGCACGGGCAGCCGCCGTTCGGCGGCCCACTCGTCGCCGGCGAGCAGGACCACGGCGGCGCCGTCGGTGAGGGGGGTGGAGTTCCCGGCCGTCATGGTGGCCTCCCCGGCGAGGTCGCGGCCGAAGACGGGCTCGAGCGCGGCCAGCTTCTCGGGGGTGGTGTCCGGGCGCAGCGGTTCGTCGCGGCGGACGCCGAGGTAGGGGGTGAGCAGGTCGTCGAAGAACCCGCGCTCGTAGGCGGCGGCGAGGTTGCGGTGGCTGGCGAGGGCGAGGTCGTCCTGGGCCTGGCGGGTCACCCCGGCCTCCAGCGCGGTGCGGGCGGCGTGCTCGCCCATGGACAGGCCGGTGCGGGCCTCGGCGTTGCGGGGCGGGGCGGGGCGCAGCTGGCCGGGGCGCAGCTTGGCGAGGGCGGCGAGGCGGGCGCCGGGGGTGCGGGCGCGGGACAGTTCCAGCAGCACGCGGCGCAGCCCGTCGTCGACGGCGACGGGGGCGTCGCTGGCGGAGTCGGTGCCACCGGCGATGCCCGCCTCGATCTGGCCGAGGGCGATCTTGTTGGCGACCAGGACGGCGGTCTCCAGTCCCGTCGCGCAGGCCTGCTGCACGTCGTAGGTGGGGGTCGCGGGGTCCAGGGCCGTGGACAGGACGGCTTCGCGGGTGAGGTTCAGGTCGCGGCTGTGCTTGAGCACGGCACCGGCCACGACCTCCCCGAGGCGTTCCCCGGCGAGCCCGTAGCGGGCGACCAGGCCGTCGAGCGCGGCGACGAGCAGGTCCTGGGCGGAGGCCTGCGCGTAGGCGCGCCCGGCCCGGACGAACGGTGTGCGGTTTCCCCCGATGATCGCAGCCCTGCGTGCCACGGAACCCCCTCGTCGTCGCTGAGATTCCCGAAGTTATCAGGTACTTGCAGTACCCGATACCCCGTTCCCGGGGTACCGTCGAGGAGTGGAGGTCGTCGAGGACGGACGCAGGACGCGGTGGGCCGAGCACCGCCGCCGCCGCCGGGAGGAACTGGTGACGGCCGCGCTGCGCGCCATCACCTCCAAGGGCGCCGGGGTCGGCATGGACGAGGTCGCCGCCGCCGCCGGCACCAGCAAGACCGTCCTGTACCGGCACTTCTCCGACAAGGAGGACCTCTACCTCGCGGTCGCCGAACGGGTGAACTCGCGCATCCTGCGCGAACTCGGCGCGGCCGCCCGGCAGGCCGCCGGGCCGCGGGACGCGCTCGCCGCGATCATCGGCGTGTACGTCGGTCTGGTGGAGGCCGACCCGGAGGTCTACCGGTTCGTCGTCTCCCACCCGCTCCTCGAACGCCCCCTCAGCTCGGACCCGGTGCAGCGGATCTCGGCGACCGTCGCCGACGAGACCGCCCGCACCATCACCGCGCACCTGCGGGTCGGCGGGGCGCGGGACTCCTCCGCCGACGCCCTCGCGCACGGCCTCATCGCCCTGATCCGCACCGCCGCCGACCGGTGGATCTCCACCCCGGACCGGGTGCCGGCCGCCACGCTCGTCAGTGATCTCACCCAACTCGCCTGGGGCGGCCTGAGCGCCGTCCTGTCCCCGCAGGAGGTTCCGTGACCGCCGTCGACACCGCCCGCCAGAACCCCGCCGAAACTCCCACCGAAACCCCCGCCGAAACCCCGGCGGGCGCGCCCGTGGACACCGCCGTCCTGCGCCGCCTGCTCGACGGCCGCTTCGGCGACCTCAAGGAGGAGTTCCGCCGCAAGGCCCCCGCGCACCTGTTCGACCCCACCGGTGACCTGTCCACCCGCGAGCACCGGGACCTGACGCGGGCGCGGCTGCGCGCCCTGGCCGAGCTCGGCGGCCACGAACTGGGGTACTCCTCCCGGTGGGGCGGCGCCGACTCCCCCGGCGGGCAGGTCGCCCAGTTCGAGATGCTGGGTCTCGGCGACGCCTCGCTGATGATCAAGTCGGGTGTGCAGTGGGGGTTGTTCGGCGGCGCCGTGCAGGCCCTGGGCACCGAACGCCACCACGCCGAACTGCTCGGCCCACTGCTGCGCCTGGACCTCGTGGGCTGCTTCGCGATGACCGAGACCGGGCACGGGTCCGACGTCTCCTCGATCGGCACGACCGCCACGTACGACCCGTCGACGCAGGAGTTCGTGGTGAACACCCCGGACGTCCGCTCCCGCAAGGACTACATCGGCGGCGCGGCCGAGGACGCCGACGTCGCGGTGGTGTTCGCCCAGCTCCTCACCGGCGGCGAGGCGCGCGGCGTGCACGCCTTCGTCGTCCCGCTGCGCCGCGACGGGGTCGACGCACCGGGCGTGTGGCGCGGCGACGACGGCCGCAAGATGGGCCTGAACGGCCTCGACAACGGCCGCCTGGCGTTCGACCGCGTGCGGGTGCCGCGGACGGCGCTGCTGAACCGGTACGCCGACGTCGCCGAGGACGGTACGTACTCCTCGCCCATCGCCAGCGCGAACTCCCGGTTCTTCACGATGCTCGGCGCCCTGGTCAAGGGCCGGGTCAGCGTCTCCGGGGGCGCGCTGTCGCAGACGAAGGTGGCCCTGGAGATCGCGCTGCGGTACGCCGGGCACCGGACGCAGTTCCGCCGCCCGGACTCCACCGAGGAGGTGGTGGTGCTGGACTACCTGGCCCACCAGCGGCGCCTGCTGGTCCCGCTGGCCACCACGTACGCCCTGAGCTTCGCCCAGGACGACCTCATGGGCGAGATGGACGATCTGCTGCGGGTGCAGCTGGCCGGCGACGACCCCGACCCCGCGCGCCAGCGCGCGTTCGAGGGGCACGCGGCGGCGCTGAAGGTGGCCTCGACCTGGCACGCGACGCGCACCATCCAGACCTGCCGGGAGGCGTGCGGCGGCAACGGTTTCCTCGCCGACTCCCGGCTGCCGCAACTGAAGGCCGACACCGACGTCTTCACGACGTTCGAGGGCGACAACACCGTCCTGCTGCAACTGGTCGCCAAGGGGCTGCTGACGTCGTACGCCCAGCAGTTCTCCGACCTCGACACCCTGGGCATGGCGCGGTTCGCGACGCGCGACCTCATCGCGACGTACGCCGGCCGCAGCCCCGCGCTGTCCCTGGTCGCCGACGTCGTGGAGGCCGGCCGGGTCCCCGACGACCTGCACGACCGCGGGTGGCAGTTGCGGATGCTCGCCGACCGCGAGCGCCACGTCGTGGAGTCGCTGGCCAAGCGGATGCGCAAGGCGCGCTCGAAGCCGGAGGCGGAGCGCTTCGCCGCCATCGACGACCTGCAGGACCACCTGCTGCTGGCGGGCCGGGCGCACACCGACCGGGTGGTCGCGGAGGCGTTCGCGGCGGCGATCGCGCGCTGCGAGGACGCGGCCGTCGCCGCGCTGCTGGCCGACGTGTGCGACCTGCACGTGCTGGCGCTGCTGGAGGCGGAGAAGGGGTGGTACCTGGAGCACCGGCGGATGACGACGCTGCGGGCCAAGGCCATCACCAAGGCGGTGAACGCGCTGTGCCGCAGGCTGCGGCCGCGCACGGAGGAACTGCTGGCGGGGTTCGGGACGCCGCGGGGGTGGCTGGGGTCGTCCCTGGTCCCCGCGGGCTGAGCCGCCGCCTCAGTGGCTGGTGGTGCCGCGCCGCGACTCCAGCACCGGCTCGACGAGGCGTTCCACGACCGCCCCGGTGGCCACCGCGGCGACCGCGGCGTGCAGGACCTCCACGACGCCCTCCCCGCTGCGCCAGGTGCGCGGCGGGGCCCCGGCGCCGGTGGCGTTCTCCAGCGTCTGGTCCACGACGATCCGCGTCAGCGTCTGGGCGACGTCGGCGCGGACCCGCAGCAGCCCGCTGGCCCGCCACACCCCGCGCAGCGCACCCAGCGCCGCGCTGGTCGCCACCACCATCGTCAGGGTCGCCGCGCCGGGCCGGTCGTCCTCGGAGGGGGAACGCCCGGCCAGGAGCAGCAACGTCCGGCCCGGCACGTGGGAGGCGGGACGGCCGGTGACGGCGCGCTCGAGGCGCTGGCTGGCGGTCATGGCCGCCGCCCCGGCCAGCCCACCCAGCAGGCCGCGGGCCGCGGCCGCGGCGAGCACCGCCCGCCGTCCCCGCCCGCCCGTGCTCGAACTCGTGATCACCAGGGGCACGGGGTCACCCTGCCCCGGCCGGGCCCGCGCCGCCAGCCGGGCGGCTCCGGGGTCGTCACGTACCCTCACCGTCGTGCACGGTGAGTACAAGGTCCCCGGGGGCAAGCTCGTCGTCGTCGACCTGGACGTGGTCGACGGCCGGCTGTCCGACGTCCGCCTCAGCGGCGACTTCTTCCTCGAACCCGACGACGCCCTGGAGGCGATCGACGCGACGCTGACGGGGTTCACCGCGGAAGCCGGCGCGGACGAGATCGCCGCGCGGGTGCGGTCGGCGCTGCCGCGCGACGCGGTGCTGCTCGGTTTCACCCCCGAGGCGGTCGCGACGACGGTGCGCCGCGCGGTCGGCGGGGCGACGGGGTGGCTGGACCACGACTGGCAGTTCGTCCACACCGGGCCGCAGTCGCCGTTGACGCACATGGCGCTGGACGAGGTGCTGACCCGGGAGGTCGCGCAGGGGCGGCGCGGGCCGACGCTGCGGGTCTGGGAGTGGGCGAGCCCGGCCGTCGTCCTGGGGAGTTTCCAGTCGGTCGTCAACGAGGTCGACACCGAGGCCGCCGAGCGGCTGGGGGTGCAGGTCGTGCGCCGCGTCTCCGGCGGCGGGGCGATGTTCGTGGAACCGGGGAACACCATCACGTACTCGCTGTACGCACCCGGGTCGCTGGTGGAGGGGCTGAGCTTCACCGAGTCCTACGCGTTCCTGGACGACTGGGTGCTGGTGGCGCTGGGCGACCTGGGGATCAAGGCCTGGTACCAGCCGATCAACGACATCACCACCGAGCAGGGGAAGATCGCCGGGGCCGCGCAGAAGCGGCTGGCGGACGGGACCGTCCTGCACCACGTGACGATGTCCTACGACATCGACGCGGCGAAGATGCTGCAGGTGCTGCGCATCGGCCGGGAGAAGCTGTCCGGCAAGGGCCTGGCCAGCGCCGCCAAGCGGGTGGACCCGCTGCGCCGGCAGACCGGCCTGCCGCGCGAGGAGGTCATCGCGTCGATGGTCGCGACGTTCCGCCGGCAGTACGGGCTGGACGACTCGGAACTGACCGCCGAGGAACTCGCGGCGGCCGAGGACCTGGTCGCCTCGAAGTTCTCCACGCCGGAGTGGGTCCACCGGATCCCCTGAGGACCCGCTCCCCTCCCCCGTCGCGTCGGACCTGGTCGACGCCTCAGCGCCGGCCGGGACCGGTGCGGAGGGTGATCACGGATGGTCAGGGTGCGACCCGTGAGCGGACTCCGCGAGATCCCCGCCGGGCAGACCCACCTGGCCGCCGCGGCGATGCCGGCGCTGCGCCCGCGCTGGGACGACCGCGACGGCCCGGTCGACGTCGTCGACACCCGGCTGCGGCCGGCGGCCACCGCCTCGTCGGCGTCTTCCCCCGCCCGCGGCAACGGTCACGCGGACCAACTCCTGACCTGGCTGGAGACCGAAGCGCGGCGCCTGGGCTGCGAAGGTCTGCACCTGGACTCCGGCGTCGCCGCTGACCGGGCCCCGGCGCACCGGCTGTCCATGCGCCACCGGCTGCGCATCTCCGCCCACCACTTCGAGGAGGAGCTGCAGCGACCGCCTCGGGCGGCGCCGGCCACCTGGACCCTGGACGTCACCCCGACGAGGCCCGCGGCTCCCCCTCGTCCGCCGGAGCCGCCAGGTTTTCGCTCACCCTCACCCAGTCGTCCTCCACCGCGGCGTCGGCCAGGTCGAACCCCTCCGGGACCAGGAGCCCCGTGGCCGACACGTCCAGGGAACTCGTGCTCACCCGGACGCCGGACTCCTCGAACCTCCCGGCGTCCGCGCAGGAGGCCCCCACCGTCCCGGTCCCGCGCAGGGACTGGACCAGGCAGATCTCCTCCCCGTCGAGCCCCACCCAGTACTCAGCCACCTGCGTCCCTCCCAGGTACCTGGTCGACTCGGCGTCGACGACGTCGATGCTCGCCCCGCCCTCACGGGTCGGCAGCCGGTCCTGCTCGGTCTGGGGCTGGGAGAGGGCGGGCACCACCTCCTCGAACGACGGGGCACCGCACCCACCCGCCACGAGGACCACGGCGGCCACCGGCCCCCAGCGCCACCGACTCATGCGCGCCGTCCCCCTCGATCGGATCGAGCCACCGAAGCTAGCCGACGGCGAGGGAGCGCGCTGAACTCCGGCATCGGCGTCACGGTCACGCCCCGGGTCGGCAGGTGCCCAGCGCGGTGGGTGGAACCGCCGCAGGGCACACCTGGTGCTCCCACCCACCGCCGTAGCGGTCACCACCCCGGTCGACCCACGCCTCCAGCCCCGCCGTCCGCGCCGGGCCGGCGCGCCGAACAGGCAACCGGCTCCCGCCTGCGGGTGGCCACCGCCACCGCGGGGAGCACGGCCCGCCGACGCCGGCGGGGCGCCCGGGGTGGCCGGCCCTCTGCTGGGAGGAGAACCCCTACCGCGAGGGTGGTCCAGCCTGGAGAGTCACCGGATGAGACTCCTCGTCCTGGGCGGGACCCGCTTCGTGGGCCGCGCCGTCATCGCCGACGCCCTCGCCCGCGGGTGGGACGTCACCGCCCTGCACCGGGGGATCACCGGTGGACCGCCCCCCGGGGTCCGGGTCCTGCACGCCGACCGCACCGACACCCCGGCCCTGGCCGCCGCCCTGACCACGCCGCCCGGGGACCAGCGGTGGGACGCCGTGGTGGACACCTGGTCAGGAGCACCCCGCGCAGCCACCGTCGCCGCCCGGCTCCTGACCGGACGGGCAGAGCGCTACGCCTACGTCTCCAGCGCCTCCGTCTACCGCTGGGGTCAGCACGTCGACGAGACCTCACCCCTGGTCCAGGCCGACCCCGCCGACGACACCGCCGACGACTACGCCGCCGCCAAGCGCGGCGCCGAACTCGGCGTCCTGGCCTCCTTCCCCGACGCCCTGCTCGTGCGGGCGGGCCTGATCCTGGGCCCGCACGAGGACATCGGGCGACTGCCGTGGTGGCTGGGCCGCATCGCCGCCGGCGGGCGCGTCGTCGCCCCCGGAGCCCCCGACCGGCCCCTGCAGCACGTCGACGTCCGCGACCTGGCCGCCTTCACCCTCGACGCGCTGCAGGCCGGGACGAGTGGGCCCTTCGACGTGATCAGCCCCTCGGGGCACACCACCACCGCCGGACTGCTCACCGCGTGCGTGACGGCGACCGGTGCGGACGCCGAACTGGTGTGGATCCCCGAGGCGGACCTGGCCGCAGCGGGAGCCGAACCGTGGACGCACCTGCCGTGCTGGGTCCCTCAGCACGGGGAGTTCGCCGGGTTCCTCGAGGTCGACACCACCCGGGCCGCCCGGGCCGGGTTGGTGTGCCGGCCGGTGGAGGAGACCGTGGCCGACACGTGGGCGTGGATGCAGCGCGAGCAGCTCCCGCCGCAACGTCCCGACCGCGACGTGCACGGCCTGCCGCGGGAGATCGAGGAGCACCTGCTGCGCCACCGCTCCGGCTGAGCACCACCCGGGGGAGCTCACCGGCGCGCCGTCGGCCGTGCAGGTGCCGGAAGGCACGTGGTCGTCGGCGACTCCACTCCCACGTCGATGACCGACCTCGCTGACAGGAGCGACCGGAACCGCCACGATCAGCCGATGAGCATGGAAGGATTGCGCGCAGCCCTCGCTCCCACGGCCGGGGAGTGGATCGCTGAACGGCTGCGCGGCTTCGGCAGCACCGTCGCCTGCAACGTGCCGACCGGGTTCGCGGCCTACGCGCGCGTCCTGCACCCCGTGGACCTGTTCGCACCCCCCGCGGACTTCGCGAACGACCCCGCAGCCGACCCGGCAGAGCACAGCGCGACGCTGACGTGGACGCAGGTGTGCGAACGCACCGGCCGCACCCCGCACGCCCTCATGCAGTGGCGTTCCATCACCACCCCCGCTTCTGGTGTGCAGCTGCCGCTGTCCTCCGAAGGGCGGTGGGACGAGGTGAACGTGCAGGAGGGGACGCTGGAACCGCCGGCGCTGAGCTCGCTGCTGGACGTCCTGGCCCCCTTCACCGGGGAGCAGGAGTGCCACCACGCCCTGTGGGAGGGCTACGGCTGGCTGACCGGCGCCAGCTCCTTCGTCGTCTTCGCCCACGCCGACAGCGCAGGCGGACCGCCACCTGCGCCCCCACGACCTGCGCAGGTGCCGCCCCAGCTGCAGCAGGCCTTGGCCGCGCCGCGCCTGTCGCTGCCCGGACGCGACTACCTGCTCCTCGCCGGGCCGCTGCGCGCGGCACTGGCCACGGGGCACCAGGTCACCGACGACTGGTTCGACCCGCAGTCGCCGAACCTGCTGTGGCCGGCGGACCGCTCCTGGTGCCTGGCCAGTGAGATCGACTTCGACTCCACGCTGATCGGAGGTTCGGTCGAACTCATCGAGGCGGTGCTGGCCGCACGGGGGTTGGAGGCGTGGGCGGTGCAGGAGGAGGACGACCTCGGCCTCTTCGCCGACACGCTCAACCCGTGAACGTCGGCGAGGTCGGAGCGACGCACCCAGGCAAGACGGTACCCACGCGCGCGGACCGGCCGCGGCTCCACGGTCTTCCGCCGTCGTGCGCCGTCGCCGGCGGCCGCGACGTCGCGGTCTCGTCGATGTCGCGCCGTCCACGGAGGGGCGGTGCGTGACGTTCTCACGAGCCGTCCCGCCGACCGCACGGTCCTCCCGCGTCGTGCGCGCTGTCGCAGGCAGTTGGCGACCTCACTCATCTGCCGATGACCACGTGATTGCCTACTGACGCTGATGGCGCCAGGATGGCGCCATGCCGAGCGTTCAGATCAAGGACGTCCCCGCCGAGACGCACGCCGTCCTGCGCCGCCGCGCTGCCTCGGCCCACCAGTCCCTGCAGGAGTACCTCCTCGCCAAGCTCGTCGAGGAAGCCAGCACCCCCACCCTCGACGAAGTCCTCGAACGAGCCGGCGGACGAGCCGGCGGCAGCCTGTCTTTCCGCGACGCCGTGAAGGCGGTGCACGACGACCGTGATCGTCGTTGACGCCAGCGTCCTCGCCCCCGCCCTGGCCGACGACGGACCTGACGGGGACCGGGCCCGGGACCGTCTGCGAAGCGAGGTGCTCACCGCTCCCGAAGTGATCGACCTGGAGGTGGCTTCCGTCCTGCGTCGCGCCGCTGCGGGTGGACGCCTCCCCGATCGCCGCGCCGACCTGGCGTTGAACGACCTCGTCGACCTGCCCCTGCGCCGCGCCGGTCACCGGCCGCTGCTGCGTCGTTGCTGGGAGCTGAGGCACACCGTCACCAGCTACGACGCCGCCCACGTCGCTCTGGCCGAGGCCCTAGACATCGTCCTGGTCACCGCCGACGCCCGCCTGTCCCGGGCACCGGGCATCACCTGCGAGGTGGAGGTCCTGCGCTGACCCCAGTGCCCCACGTACCGCCGAGCAAGGAGTCGTCGATGTCCGCACATGACGAGTTCCGGACGACTCAGCCCTTGTCCGGCACCAACCCTGCCGACCGGTGGTGATCATGGATTCGTACAGTCCCCCTGTGAGCGACGTACTCGAGATCCCCGCCGGTCAGACCCATCTAGTAGCGCCAGCCCTCCTGGCGTTGCGCCCCCGCTGGGACGACGAGCAAGCTCTGGCTGAGGTCATCGACGCCCAACTGCGCCCGAGTGGCTACCGCGTCATCGGGGTTTTCCCCGAACCCGGCAAGGAGGCCGTGGCCGCCGCAGGCTTCCGCGAGGTGCACGCCCTGGCCTGGGGGCACTACCTCTACGTCGACGATGTCTCCACCCTTCCCCAAGCCCGGGGCAACGGCTACGCCGATCAACTGCTGACCTGGCTGCAAGCCGAAGCACGCAGGCTGGGCTGCCAGGGCCTGCACCTGGACTCCGGCGTCGGCGCCGACCGCGCCGCCGCCCACCGCCTCTACATGCGTCACAAGCTGCGCATCTCCGCCCACCACTTCGAGCGGAACCTGTAACCAGCACGATGGCGGGATGACCGCGCCGACCACCTCGCGGTCGTACCGCCTTGAGTGCGCGATCGATGCCCACTCACCGTGCGAGCCATGGACGACGGATCGGCGTGTTCCAGCAGGCTGACGCTCACCTTCGGTGCATCCAGCGGGCCCATTCACGCACGGCCAGGTGACGTCACCGACGCCGAGGACGAGCACCTTCGCGTGCTCAAGCACACCGTGGCCCTGCCCGTCGTGACCTCGCTGCTGAGCGACGAAGAGCTGGAGCAGGTCACGATCCATCGGGGCATCGATGGCGACCCCGGTGACGTGTGGATCACCGTCGCGGCCGCCGGGGAGGAGTTCCAGGACCTGCTGACGACACCGCCGTGGCACGGAGGCGATCCCGACGGCGAGCAGCACTCCCCGCTGACCGCGGAGGACTGCGCGCAACGCTTGGCCGACCACCTCGAGGACTGGATCGCTGAAAGTCGCTTCGGGTGGGGACAGCAGCGGATCGCGCACTACGTCCTTCCGCAGTCCTGAGCAGGGGGCTCCTTGACCGACTTCACGGTCATCGCGCGTTGTCGCTGGCGGCTCGCGGCGTCACGGTCGGGTCGATGACCACGCTGTCGCGGTCATGGCGATGACCGAGATGTCGGACGCGGTGGCGCCCCAGGCCACGGCCGCTGACGTCAGCAGGACGCCGGCCCGTCAGCCAGCAGAGCGGCCAGCTCACGGACCGCTGCTTCCGGCGCCCACACGACGAACTCGACGACCTCGCCGTCAAGAAGGACCACGCCCATCCTGCGCTTCCACGTCCCGATGCGGCGCCGCCCCTCGACCAGCTCGGTACCGCGGAGCTGCGACCGGTCCCAAGACTCAGCGCGCAGGATCAGCGACTCCACGCTGTTCGGCTGGAACAGCAGCCGACGGTCGGTGAGGTTCAACGTCCCACCCCGCGCGATACCGCGTCGCAGCCAGTTCGCGTGCCAGGTGCGCAGGACCCGCTCGCCAGGCCCCAACTTCGGGCGGAGGAGGAAGATCCGTGGGCGCATCCCTGCACCCTTCCACGCCCCCGCCTCGGGCCATGACCTCGCGCCCCAGCGCACGGTCATCCCGCTGTCGTAGACGTCGTTGTCTCCTCGAGTCACCTCTGGGAGCTCAATGCCTCGTCTGGTGAGTCGCCCTAGACCCAGGCCCGGTCAGCGGCCGACCGAGCGCCCACCCGCACCGGACCGGCGGCGACTACGATGGAGCCATGCTCAGCGACCAGACCCGGCAGGCACTTCGCGTCCTGCGCTGGCGCGGCGCGGACCACCTCGAGGACGCCGCGCGAAGTCTGCTGCGCCGCCCCCGCCCGGTTCCGGCACCCCCGACGGGGCGCCCGCGGTTGGGCGGAGCTCAGATGGACCAGCTGATCGAGCAGACCGTCCTAGCACCGCGACGGGTCCAACCGCAGAGCCGGTCACAGGTCCAGTCCTGAACGACTGGGTCCCGCTGCACGACGGCCCCACCTCCCGACGAGAGCTGAAGGACTTCATCGCAGCCCTCAGCCGCCGTCCCCCGCTGTGGGAGCGGCACGTCATCGAGGAGCTGCAGTACCTGGCCAGCACACTGCCCTCCCCGCGCCGCGAACCGGACCGGCGTCCACGAGCACTGCTGTACCGCGGCCAAGACGGGGTCCTAGAACGCGTCTGCGAGTACGAGCCGGCAACCCTTCGCCCCAGCGGAGTGGCCGCAGGCCAGCTCAGCGTCCTCGCCGTGCGGGCTGATGCCCGGCACAGCGGGGTCGGTGGCTCGGCGGTGGACGCACGCCTGCAGCTGCTGCGCGCCGGTGCGGCGCAACTGCAGGCGGCCGAGGTCGTCGTGGCCGCGGTGGTCCACGACCAGAACCAGGAGATGGCCCGCGTGCGGTCACGCCGGGCCTTCCAGCGCTCTGGTCCGGTCGGCGACGGCGGGTACGCCATCTGGGCCGCGACCTTGACGACGTCGTGAGGTTTGAGCGACTCGCATTCTCTTCGCTGACTCAGCAGCGGCGCCACGTTGCCTACGCCATCCTCGCGGCCTTCAGGGCCATCGAGCGTGACTGACGAAGGGCCTGCCTGCGGCGCATGCTCGGTCATGACCGAGCACACCGACTCCCCCGCTCACCTGCCCATCGCCCTCGGTGACGGGACCTGGCGCACCGACCCCCGCGCCTCACGTCGAGCTGTACGTGCGGTGGATGCAGGAGACCCAGCGCTTCGCCGCATCCACCGTGTCAAGGCGGATGTCGGTCGTAGCCGGCTTCTACCGGACCTGCGTCATCGACGCCGCGCTGGAGCACCCACCAGCGGACTACGCCCGCCGCCCCAACGTCCCGCCGGAATCACCCACCCCGGGCCTGTCGCACCTGCAGCTCGAAGCGATGCTCGCCACCTCCCGGGACTCGGCCAACCCGTGCGACTTCGCTCTGGTCTGCCTGCTGAGGCTGCTGGGCCTGCGCATCGTCGAAGCCTGCGCCCTGGACACCGCCGACCTCGGTGAGGAGCACGGCCACCGGGTCCTGCGGGTGGTGGGCAAGGGGCACAAGGTCGTCCTGGTCCCGCTGGCTGCGGCGGTGGGGAGATCGGTGGACCGCGCCATCGGCAACCGCTCACGAGACCACGGACGGCAGCCGCTGCTGTTGAACACCCGCGTCGGGCGCCTGGACCGCCACTCCGCGACCCGCGGCTACGGCACCTCGCCGCTGATGCCCGCATCCGGCTGCCGAGGATGCACCCGCACATGCTGCGCCACACCTACGTCACCACCATGCTCGACGCCGGAGTAGATCTCAGGGACGTGCAGATCGCGGCCCGCCACGCCGACCCGCGCACCACGATGCGCTACGACCGGGCCCGCACCACGCTGGACTGGCACCCCAACTACATCCTCGCCGCGTACATGGCCTCCGGCACCTGACCGACTTCACTCATCTGACGATGACCGCGTGCAAGCGGAGAGGGTGGAGCCAGGTGCCGCCACCCCCCACAGGCTGGCTCCTGCACCCCAACCGATCTTCATGCGCTGCGTACGCGGCGGGCGTTACCGTCCCCGCATGCCCACCGTTCCCCACCCGGGCGAGCTCGTCGTCAGCCTCGTGTCGGCTGGCTTCGTCGTGCTCCTCATCGTGGTGCTGGCCGCGGTCCTGCTGCGCCGCAGACGCCGCACGCATGCGGCCGGCCCTGACCTCACAACTCCTCACGATGGGCGGGGCGAGAGGGTCGGCCGCGGTCGCTGATCGGGCGCAACGTGGTCCCTGGCCGTGATTTGACGGTCGTCCCGCTGCCGTGGAAGTTCGCGACCGGTCACAGGAGTCGCACGTCGTAGTCGCTGAAACGTCGATCGACGCTGAGCAGCCGCAATCCCCGCCGGCCGGCCTGCGCGATGAGCATGCGGTCGAAGGGGTCGTCGTGGTGACGCGGCAGGGCGCCAGCGGCCAGACCGTCCTCCACGGTGACGGGCAGTTCGGTGAAGCCTTGCTGCTGCAGCTCCTCGCGCAGACCGTCCGGGACGGTCAGCTTGCCCAGCGCGGCCTTGACGGACATCTCCCACGCCGAGGCCGCGGAGACGAACACCTCGTTCTCGCCGTCGGCCACGGCGGCTCGCATGCGCTCGGGCAGGCGCTCGTCGTCGCTCAGCCACCACAGCAGGACGTGGGTGTCGAGCAGGAGGGCCATCAGACGTGCGGCTCGGCGTCGTCGCCGAAGGCGGCCACCAGGTCGTCGGGGGTGTCGTCGAAGTCGTCGGCGATGACCACCTGCCCCTTCCACACCCCGGGACGGCGCGCTCCGCGCGAGCGGGCGGGCACCAGGCGGGCCACGGGCTTGCCGGCGCGGGCGATCACCACGTCCTCGCCGCGCTCGACCGCTTCGAGCAGGCGGGACAGGTGCGTCTTCGCCTCGTGCACGTTCACCGTCTGCGTCACGGCTCCACGGTATGGACTAAGTCGGACTAAGTCCACTGCTCGAGCGGTGTGCGGCGGGTTGCCGCGACGTCACGGTCATCCCGCAGACCTCGCACGGTCCCACCGAAACGCGTGCGACCCGCGCGAGGTGGGACGAGGTCACCGCCGTCGGCCACGAGCACGTGTCAGCCCGCTGACCAGGCGCAGGGGTCAGTGTCCTGAATCGGTGGCGGCCAGCAGGAACCCCAGTCCGATCATGGACGCACCTCCCACCCGACCTGTGGTCCGCAGGCGGGCCGGGGTGCCTGAGAGCCACGTGCGCGCGCGACCGGCGACCATCGCCCACGCGGTGTCGGAGACCAGTCCGAGGGTGATCGGCACCAGTGCCAGGACCAGCAGCTGCTGCAGGACGTGCCCGGCGGCCGGGTCCACGAACGGCGGCAGGACCGCAGCGAAGACGACGTAGGGCTTGGGGTTGGTCACCGCCACGACCACGCCGGTACGCATCGAGCGCCACGGCCGCCCACCGGCAGTGCCGCGCCGATCAGCGGGCGCAGCCACGGGGGCGTCGACGTGCGAGTCGTGGCCGCTGGAGGGGGCGCGGCCGGCGTGGCGGACGGCCTGCACCCCCAGCCAGACGAGGTAGGCCGCGCCGATGTGCTTCAGGACGACGAAGACCGTCGCCGAGGCGGTCAGCAGGGCCCCGAGGCCGAGGGCGACGCAGACGGCCACGAGGTAGCAGCCGACAGCGTTGCCGACCACGCTGGCCAGGGCGGTGCCGCGGCCGTAGCTCAGGGCGCGGCCGACGATGAACAGGACGCTGGGGCCGGGCACGACGATCAGCAAGGCGCAGGCCGCGGCCAGGCCCCACACCTGACTGCCGGCGATCAACACGGGGACGTCCGGTCCTGCCGGGTCCTGGTGACCATCGTGGGCTCCTCCGGTGATCGCGGGTGCTGCGACAGCAGCTCGCTTGACAGCGCGGTCGTGCCGAACCCCACGATGCCCGACCAGCCCACCAGTCGAGCCGACGGACGGGCTGGACCGGGGGCCACGAGCCACGTGTCGTCGCGATGCTGCTGCTCGTGCTGAGTCAGACCCTCCTGCTGGTCTGACGCCACCGTCATCCGTCGGTGCGCGGGCGCGCGGTCATCCTGCGGTACGGGCGCGGTCCCTCCAGGGCAGCGCACCACAGGTGAGTCAGGTCGCAGGCCCGAGGCATCGGCGGGGGCTCTCCGCCCCACCACGACAGGCGCAACTCCTCCAGCAACCCGTCGGCGGTGACCGGGGTGACCACCCCACCCCCTCCGGGAGCGGCGGAGTCAGCGGTCGCCGGGTGCGCGTCGATGACGCCCGCGCGCGGGACCTGCGCGTCGGCGACCTCATCGTCGGCGTCACCGTGCTGCACCCCGCCCAGGACGCGGTCGGTGAACTCACCACCTTGCTGACCGCAGCCGTCGCGGACCTGCGGGCGAGCGGCCCACCGGCCGCGGAGGGGCGATGAGCGACACGGCCCGGTCCCCCCGACGACGCCCGGCAGGGGCCGCCGGAACTCCCCCGGTCCACCGACCGCGCCGTCGTCGTGGACGTCGCGGAGGTCCCACCCCGCAGCGTCGACTCGGTGGTCTGCGCGCACGGGCCGGGGTTCGCCCGCGCAGGCCGGTGGACGGGGCCGCCTGGGGTCCTGCCCCGCACCGGTCAGCCGACCGGCTGCGCCGCAACGGGATCGCCGGAACCACCGGATCGACTCGCGGGCCGGGCACGGGTGAGCGTGCACAGCACCGGGGCGGGGTGCACGGAGGGGGACGTCGCGGTCACCTTCCCCTCGGGCAGGACCGCCACCGTCGCGGACCCGGTGCGCCCCCGACCGGGGAGTCGTCATCCACGACCAGGAGGTCGACGTCCGTGCCCGTGCCGACGGCTGGGCCGACGACGCGGTCGGTCGCCGGCGAACTCGGTGACCTGCGGGACCGCGCGGCCCTGCGCGGGGGCGTCCACCGCCTCCTCGACCCCCTCCGGGGCGGTTCGGCACGCGGTTCGCGGTGCGGTCGTGGAGGAGCCCGCGGCCGGCGGAGGAGTGGACCCCACGAGATCCACAGGTCGTTCCCTGGACACCCCCGGCCCGGCGGCGCAGACTCGGTGGATGGGGAACGCGGTGGGGCACGGGGTGCGCACCGGTGTCGTGCGCGACGCCGACCGGCCCGGTCGTGCGGTGCGGGTGACCACCCACCCCGAGGCCGACCGGGTCGTGCTGTCGACGTGGCAGGACGCGGTGTGCGTCTCGACGGTGCGGCTGGACCGGGCCGAGGTCGTGGAACTGCTCACCGCCCTCGGCGCAGCGCTCCTGCCGCCAGACCGGTGAGGCCGACCGCGCCGCCGACGGCGACGGTCAGGACGAGCGGCGAGGGTTCCAGCAGCGGCTGGCCGAGCAGGGCCTGGACGGTGAGCAGCGCGACGAGCCCGGCGTAGCCGACGGCGGCGACGGCCACGAGGCGGAAGCGGACGCCTTCCTCGCGCAGGGCCGCGACGCGGCGGCCGGCGACCTCCAGGGCCAGCAGGCCCAGCGGGAGGACCTGCAGGGCGTGCAGCCCGACGAAGTGGCCGATGCGCAGGTCCCCGCCCTCGGTGCTCCACCCCAGGAACGGCAGGCCCGGGCCGCCGTCGGGGACGCCCACGGCGTGCGCCCCGGCGACGCCCCGGAAGTCGGCGAGCTGGGCGGCGGTGGGCGTGGTCATGAGGAACGCCAGCGCCATCCCGACCAGCCCCAGGACGACCCCGGCGCGGACGGCGAGGGTGCGGGCGCGGTCGGGCAGCGGGCTGCGGAACACGAGCAGGCCGACGACGGCGGTGGTGACCCACACGACGGCGATGGAGACGCCCATGACCGACCACAGGGTCGTGGACAGGGCGGTGGCGACGTTGAAGTGGCTGGTGGTGCCGGTGGCGGCGGCCCACACGATGATGACGATCTCGACGGCGAGCCCGGCGGTGGTGACCGCGGCGGCGCCGGCGGCGAGGCGGGGCCGGCGCAGCCCGGGCAGGCCGACGAGCCAGGCCATCGTGAGGGCGTAGACGCCGATGGACAGGGCGAACTTCAGGGGTTTGAACCAGGCGTTCTGCCCCAGGACGCGCTGGGGGTCGACGACGGCGAGGACCGCGGTGACGACGGCGAGGACGGCCATCGCGGCGGCGAGGACGACCAGCGGGCGGTTCCAGCGGGAGGGGGTGGGGACGGCGGGGGCGGGGCGGAGGTCGAGGGTGCTCACGAGCTGGTCCCTTCGGGCGGTGGGCCGTAGCGGCGGAGGGCGACGTTCTGCTGGGCGATGCGGCGCAGCCCGGCGAGGAGCTGGTCGCCGAGGACGGTGCCGACGACGACGGTCTGGGCGGTGGCCTCCCGGTCGCCGTGGTCGCCGCCGGCACGGGCGGCGTCGACGGAGGCGGCGACGGCGTCCAGGTCGGCCTCGGCGACGAGGTCGGCGGCGTGGGCGTAGGCGGGCAGGCTGGCGGCGAGGTCGTCGCGGCCGACGGCGCTGTAGGCGTCGAGGACGGCGGCGGCGGCGCGCACCGCGGGGTCGCCGTGGTGGACGTGCCAGCCGCGGGCGGCGGCGAGTTCCTCGACGCGCCGGACCGAACCCGCCGTGGGTGGAGTGATCCCTTGCGGCAGAGCCGATTGCGCGACGCCCATGACCTCGGCGAGGGGCAGGCCGGGGTCGTCGACGGCGGACAGGACGCGGGCGGTCGCCGCGACGGTCAGGCCGCCGACGTCGATGAGCGAGCGGATGAGGCGGAGCCGTTCGAGGTGCGCCTCGGAGTAGTCGGTCTGGTTGTAGCCGGTGCGTTCCCCGGCGGGCAGCAGCCCTTCGCGGGCGTAGTACTTGATGGAGGCCGTGCTGACGCCGCTGCGGTCGCTGAGCTCGGAGATGCGCACATCGACAGTTTCGCTATCGATAGTGTTACTGTCAATACGTGACCGCCTCTCCCCGCGGGAACCTCCCGCTCGCCGCCCTGTGGTTCGCCCTCGCGCTCGCCGGCCTCGCCGGCACCTGGGCCCTCAACCTCCGCTTCATCGCCGACCCGCAGGGCCTCGGCTACGTCGAGGCCTGGTTCGTCAACCCCGCCAGCTCCTCGGCCGCCGTCGACGTCGTCGTCACCGCCCTGGCCACCTGCGTGCTGTTCGCCGTCGAGAGCCGGCGGCTGGGCTGGACGCGGTGGAGCTGGCTCCTCGTGCCGCTCACCTTCGCCGTCGCCCTCGCGTTCACCTTCCCGCTGTTCCTGGCGCTGCGGGAACTGACCCTGCGCCGCCGGAGCCGCCGCGACCCCGCACCGCCCGGCGCCTAGGCTCCCGGGTGCGCCCGACCCGCGACGAGGAGACGTCCATGACCACCCACCCCATCCGCTTCCGCGAGAGCGACTGCGACCTCGCCGAGTTCGCGAAGCTCGTCGACCGCACCACCGACCTCGCCGACTACCCGCACGCCGCCGACGTCCAGCAGAACGTGCTGGTCTACGACGCCGCCTCGCTGCGCTCGGCCGTGACCCGCGACCGCGAGGCCGTCGAGGCCGAACTGGTCCGCGCCCTCACCGACGGCCCGGGCGTGGCGGTGTTCAAGGGCGCCTTCGACGACCTCGGCGTCGTCGACCGCGTCAGCGCCGTGTTCGACGCGGTCATCGCCGACGAGAAGGCCGCAGGCACCACCAAGGGCGACCACTTCGCGAAGGCCGGCGCCAACGACCGCGTCTGGAACGCCCTGGAGAAGCTCGCCGTCCGCGACCCGGAGGCGTTCGTCGACTACTACGCCAACGACGTCCTCGCCCTCGTCGCCACCGCCTGGCTCGGCCCCGGCTACCAGGTCACCTCCCAGGTCAACCTCGTCCGCCCCGGCGGCCGGGCGCAGGACCCGCACCGCGACTACCACCTCGGCTTCCTGTCGAACCCCGTCGCGGCCCGCTACCCCGCGCACGTGCACCTGCTCTCCCCCGTCCTCACCCTGCAGGGCGCCGTCGCCCACAGCGACATGCCGGTCGAGTCCGGCCCGACCCTCTACCTGCCGTACTCCCACCAGTACCCGCAGGGATACCTCGCGTGGCGCCTGCCGGAGTTCCGCGAGCACTTCGCCCAGCACCACGTTCAGCTGCCGCTGGCCAAGGGCGACGCCGGGTTCTTCAACCCGGCCCTGTTCCACGGCGCGGGGTCGAACGTGTCCGCCGACGTCCAGCGCTCGGCGAACCTCCTCCAGGTCTCCTCGGCGTTCGGCCGGGCCATGGAGACCGTCGACCGGGTGAAGGTGGCGAAGGCCGTCTACCCGGCCCTGTTGTCCCGCAAGGGGTCCGGCGCCTCCGAGGAGTTCCTCACCAACGCCGTCACCAGCGCCGCCGACGGGTACCCGTTCCCGACGAACCTCGACCTCGACCCCAACGTCGGGGGCCTGACCCCGCTGTCGCAGACCGAACTGCTGCACCGGGCCCTGGCCGAGGGCTGGGACGCGCAGAAGACGTCCGCCGAGCTCGACGCGTACGCCGCGCGGCGCCGCACCGACGCGGTCTGACCGGCCCGCCGGCCGGCGGGTGGGCGCCGGGGGTCGGGTCGACCCCGGCGCTCACGCCGGGCTCAGGCGCCGACGCGGCAGCGGGCTGGAGTACACGACGCTGGTGGTGATGCCGCCCAGGGTCGCGATCCTGCCGGTGACCCGTTCGAGGTCGCGCATGGACCGCGCGAGGACCTTCAGGACGAAGCAGTCGTCCCCCGTCACGTGGTGGGCCTCGACGACCTCCGGGGTGGTGTCCAGCAGGTCGTGGAACGGCTTGTAGTTGCCGGTCGGGTACGCCAGGCGCACGAAGGCCGTGACGGCGTACCCGAGCGCCTCCGGGTCCAGGACCGCGCTGTAGCCGGTGACGACGCCGGTGTCGGTGAGCCGGCGCAGCCGGTCGGCGGTCGCGCTGGCGGACAGGTTGATCGCGCGGGCCAGGTCGGCGACGCTGGCCCGGCCGTCCCGCTGCACCTGCTCCAGCAGGGCGTGATCGGTCGCGTCCAGGGTGGGCCGGGGATTCGTCGTCACGACACCGAAACTACCGGTGGACCACCGGCCGGAGAGCCAGATCACCGGGGAACGCCCCTGGTCCGGGGCCCGCCGTCCCGGTTCGATGGCGGCATGACCCACGAGAACCCCGCCCTGGCCTTCTTCGCCGCCCAGCTGGCCTTCCAGACCGACCCCGCCGACCTGGCCGCCGCCCGGGCCGCCGGCGAGGCGCCCGTGGTCCTGGACGTGCGCTCGGCGCAGAGCTGGGCGCAGGGCCGCATCCCCGGCGCCCTGCACCTGCCCGGTGCGCAGCTGCGCGACCGCGTCCGGCAGCTGGTGCCGGACCTGGACACCCCGGTCGTCGTCCACTGCTGGGGCCCGGGCTGCAACGGCGCCACCAGGGCCGCCGCCACCCTGGCCACGATGGGGTACACCTCGGTGCGCGAACTGATCGGGGGGTTCGAGTACTGGGCCCGCGAGGGGCTGGCGACCGTCAGCGACGCCGGGCGCTCCCGCCGCGCCCCGGACCCGCTCGTCGCCCCCGTGCCGCTGCCCTGAGCGACCGCACCCGGCGGGGCGCTCACCGCGCCCCGCCGGGGACCTCACCAGGCCACGGTCCCCGACCGGTCGCGGAACTGACCCGTCGGCCCGTCCACCCCGATCGTGGCGAGCTCGACGATCGCGTCGGTCCCCTCCGTCACCGTCTGCGGCCCGGAGTGCCCGTTGAAGTCCGTCGCCGTGTACCCGGGGTCGGCCGCGTTGAACTTCACGTCCGGCAGCGCCTTCGCGTACTGCGTCGTCAGCATCGTCAGCGCCGCCTTGGAGGAGGTGTACAGCGGGAGCGCGAGCGTCGACTCCACCCGGCCGGGGTCGTGCGTCGCGGCGAACGACCCCATCCCGCTGGACACGTTCACGACGACGGGGTTCGACGACCGGCGCAGCAGCGGCAGGAACGCGTGCGTGACCCGCACGACCCCCGCCACGTTGGTGTCGTAGACGGCGTGCAGGTCGGCGGCGGTGATCTCGTCGGCCGGTTTGTGCGGCCCCCCGACACCGGCGTTGTTGACCAGGACGTCGACGGTCCCCTCGTGCGCGGCGACGTCGGCGGCCGCGGCCTGCACGGACGCGTCGTCGGTGACGTCGACCTGGACGAACCGCGCGCCGAGGGCCTGCGCGGCGGCCCGGCCCCGCTGCGGGTCGCGCGCGCCGACGACGACGGTGTGCCCGGCCTCGACGAGCCGGCGGGCGGTCTCGTAGCCGAGGGACTTGTTGGCTCCGGTGATGAACGTGGTGGTCATGGCTGAACCCTCGCCCCGGGGACGGGGTGGGACCAGTGCCCCCCGCGACGGTAGGACCACCGGTACCAGGCAGGTCCCCGGGCGCGCGGGGCACGATGGGGCGGTGGAGGACCTGGGAACCGCCCTGCGCCGCTGGCGCGACCGGCTGTCGCCGCTGGACGTGGGGCTGAGCGTCCGGTCGGGGCGCCGGGCGGTGGGGCTGCGGCGCGAGGAGCTGGCCGACCTGGCCGGGTTGTCCGTCGACTACGTGGTGCGCCTGGAGCAGGGCCGCGCGACGAGCCCGTCGGCGCAGGTGGTCGCAGCGCTGTGCCGGGCGCTGCAGCTGGACCCGGGCGAGCGCGACCACGCGTACCGGCTGGCGGGGCTGCTGCCGCCGGCGGACGGGGTGGTCTCCGACCACGTCCCGCCGGGGGTGCAGCGGATGCTGGCCCGGTTGCGGCAGTTCCCGGTCGGGGTGTTCAGCGCCGACTGGCGGTTGCTGTCGTGGACGCCGTCGTGGGCGGCGCTCATCGGGGACCCCGCGGGGCTGGCCGAGGAGCAGCGCAGCCTGGTGCGGGCGGTGTTCACCGGCGCGTCGGCCGGGTTGTCGCGGTGGCCGGTGCGCAACGCCGACCCGGGGATGCCGGCCGCCCTGGTCGCGGACCTGCGGACGGCGCTGGCCGACCACCCGCGCGACCGGCGGCTGGCGGGCCTGGTGGAGGAGGTGCGCCGGGACAGCGCCGAGTTCGCCCGGTTGTGGGACACCGGGGCCGTCGGGCGGCACGTGTCGGCGCGCAAGACGATCGAGCACCCCGACGTGGGCGACGTGACCTGCGACTGCGACGTGCTGACCGCCCCGGGCTCGGACGTCCGGCTCGTCGTCTACACCGCGCCGGCGGGGTCGGCCGACGCGGAGAAGCTGGATTTCCTGCGCGTCACGCGGGGGCGGGGCGTCGTCGCCGCGTCCACTCCAGGACCTGCTCGGCCGGCCAGGTCGTGACGACCCGCTCGGCCGGGACGCCGCACTCCTGCGCCCGGGCGCACCCGTAGGGCTGCCAGTCGAGCTGCCCGGGGGCGTGGGCGTCGGTGGACAGCGTGAACAGGCACCCGGCCTCCACGGCCTGCCGCAGCAGCGCGCGCGGGGGGTCCAGGCGTTCGGGGCGGGCGTTGATCTCGACGGCGACGTCGAACTCGACGCAGGCGGCGAAGACGGCGTCGGCGTCGAACTCGCTGGGCGGGCGTCCTCCCGGCCCCACCCGCCCGTGGCCGCCGGCGACCATCCGGCCCGTGCAGTGGCCCAGGACGTCCACGCGCCCGGACCCGATCGCCGTCAGCAGGCGGCGGGTCATGGCGGCGCGGGGCATCCGCAGCGCGGAGTGGACGGAGGCGACGACGACGTCGAGCCGGGCGAGCAGGTCCGGCGGGCAGTCCAGGGTGCCGTCGCGGTCGATGTCGACCTCGATCCCGGACAGCAGCCGGAACGGCGCCAGCGGCGCGGCCAGCGCGGCGATCTGGGCCAGTTGCCGCTCGCGGCGCTCCCGCGTCAGGCCGTTGGCGACCTTCAGGCCCTCGGAGTGGTCGGTGACGGCGAGGTACTCGTGGCCGAGCTCGGCCGCGGTGAACGCCATCTCGGCCAGGGGGCTGCCG
The DNA here is from genome assembly GCF_050871965.1 of Kineococcus lubricus. Taxonomy (NCBI): domain Bacteria; kingdom Bacillati; phylum Actinomycetota; class Actinomycetes; order Kineosporiales; family Kineosporiaceae; genus Kineococcus; species Kineococcus lubricus. The sequence continues at coordinate 64,214 of NZ_JBJLSK010000014.1, read as the reverse complement.
CCGTCGCTGGCGTCGGTGTGGGCGTGCAGGTCCCCGCGCAGCTGCGCCCGCAGCTCCTGCCCGCCCTCGACGAGGGGACCGGCGGCCTCCTCGAGCGCGGCGAGCCGGTCGGGGGTCCGGCCGGCGGCGGCCTGGGTGACGACCTCGGCCGACGACTTCCCGATGCCCTTGAGGTCGGTGAGCGTCCCGGCGGCCAGCCGGGCGTCGAACTCGTCGGGGTCCAGGGCCAGCAGCACCGCCGCGGCCCCGCGGAAGGCCTGCACCCGGTAACTGCTGGCCCGTTCGCGTTCCAGCAGGAACGCCGTGCGCCGCAACGCCTGCACGGGATCCACGAGTCCACCCCCGGTGTTCGGCACCCGTTCGGGGTGCGCGGTCGCGGCCCACTCTGCACCATCGGCAGGTGGCCCGTCTGCGTCGTGTGTCCGCCTCCTCGCCCGGTTTCTCCCGGCGCCGCAGGGGCCGCGGCTGGACGTACCTGGACACCGCCGGGGAACGCATCGCCGACCCCGACGTCATCGCCCGGATCAACGCGCTGGCCATCCCGCCGGCCTACACCGACGTGTGGATCTGCCCCCACCCCAACGGGCACCTGCAGGCCGTCGGCACCGACGACCGGGGCCGGCGCCAGTACCGCTACCACCCGCAGTGGCGGCTGGAGCAGGACCGGGCCAAGCACGACCGGGTGCTGGAGGTCGCCGCCCGGCTGCCCGCGGCCCGCGAGCGCGTCAGCGATCTCCTCCAGGGGTCGGGCCTGACCCGCGAGCGCGTCCTGGCCGCCGCCTTCCGGCTGCTGGACCTGGGGTTCTTCCGGGTCGGCGGTGACAGCTACGCCGAGGAGAACGGCTCGTACGGGCTGGCCACGCTGCGCCGCGACCACGTCCACCAGCACGGCGAGGACCTGGTGTTCTCGTACGTGGCGAAGTCCGGCAAGGACCGGACGGCGGTGGTCTCGGACCCGGCGGTGCGCGAGGTGGTGCGTTCCCTCAAACGCCGCCGCGGCGGCGGGGACGACCTGCTGGTGTGGCGGACGTCGCGCGGCTGGCACGACGTGACGGCCGACGACGTCAACGACTTCCTGCACGAGACGATCGGGCCCGACGTCAGCGCGAAGGACTTCCGGACCTGGCACGCCACGGTCCTGGCCGCGGTGGCGCTCGCGGTGTCGCTGCCGGTGGCCGCCACCCCCACGGCCCGCAAGCGGGCGGTGACGCGGGCCTGCGCGGAGGTCTCGGAGTACCTGGGCAACACGCCGACCGTGTGCCGCAGCAGCTACATCGACCCGCGGGTGATGGACCTGTTCGGCGACGGCGTGACGATCGCCCCGGCCCTGGGAGACCTGGGCTCGGAGGGGTTCGGCAACCCGGCCACCCACGGCGCGGTCGAGCAGGCCGTGCGGGACCTGCTGCACACCGACCCCGAGGCCGTGACCCGCTCCATCGCGCGGGGCCGCCGGCCGGTGGTGGCGTCGCGGCGGCTGTCGGTGCCGGGGACCGGGCGGGCGGCCTGACCGCGCGGCGACCGCGGGTGCCCGGGCCTCGTCGGCAGCACCTGCGCGCGTCCCCTATGCTGGACGGGCTCCGGCAGCAGTGCCGGGGTGCGCCCCCATCGTTTAGTGGCCTAGGACGCCGCCCTTTCAAGGCGGTAGCACGGGTTCGAATCCCGTTGGGGGTACGCAGGGACTCCGGTCCAGAGGGTGGTCACCACCACCCCCGCGGATCGGGTAAGGTTCTTGCAAGCAAGGCCGCGAGGCGAGCAAGACAGCAAGACCAAGGCTTCATTGAGGCCCCGTAGCGCAGTTGGTTAGCGCGCCGCCCTGTCACGGCGGAGGTCGCGGGTTCGAGTCCCGTCGGGGTCGCTCGTCGTGCCGGTTCACCGGCCCGGCACGGCCAGGTAGCTCAGTTGGTAGAGCGTCCGACTGAAAATCGGAAGGTCAGCGGTTCGACCCCGCTCCTGGCCACCTGGACTGACCAGGTCTTCTGCATCGCGAGGCCCCTCTTCGGAGGGGCCTTTCGCGTACCTGCCGCACAGCGCCCCGTGAGTGCTCGTCGTCCGACCCGCGGGGGCGCGGTGGCCGAACCGGTGGGCCGCACCCGCTGCGGGCCGACCTCGTGGTGGCCCCGTGCGGAGCGGCCCCGGTCCGGGCGTCTGCGCCCACCACCGGCCGGGACCGCGACGCGGTGCGATCCCCCGGGCGGGTGACACCCGTGCCCGGCGCACCGGCCGGCCGTCACCGCTGCCTACGCTCGACGGGTGCGCCTGCTCGACGAGATCCCCGCCACCGAGGTGGACGGCGTGCCCGTCCTGTGGGCAGCCGGCCCCGAGCCGCTGTCCGCGGCCCTCGTCTTCCGCGTCGGGCGCGCCGACGAGTCGTTCGTCGACGGTGGCGTGACCCACCTGGTCGAGCACCTCGTGATGCGCGGCGTGGGCCGGGTCCCCATCGAGGCGAACGCGCACGTCTCCGCCCACACCACCACCTTCGAGGCGACGGGCTCGGCCCGTCACGTCGTGGACTTCCTGGCCCGGGTGTGCCGGCAGCTCGAGCGGCTGGACACCACCGCCCTCGAGGTCGAGCGGGGCGTCCTGACCGCCGAGGCCGAGCGCTCCGGCGGCGGGCCGGCCGCCGAGGCCGCGAGCCTGCGGTACGGCTGCCGGGGGGCGGCCCTGACCGCCTACCGCGACCTCGGCGTCGCGCACCTGGGTGCCGCCGCCGTCGAGGCGTGGGCGGCGCGCTGGTTCACCCGCGGCAACGCCGTCCTCGCGCTGACCGGGCCGGTGCCCGACGGGCTCCGCCTGCCGCTGCCGCCCGGTGAGCGCGCCGCCGTGGCCCCCCTGGCGCCGCGCGCCCTGCAGCTGCCCGCGTGGGACTCCGCCGCCGGCGGCACGGCCGTCTCCCTGCGGCTGCGCACCGGGGACGGTACCGACCTGGCGATCGCGCGGATGCTCGCCCGCGCGGGCGAGGACGCCGTGCGCCACGAGCGGGGCCTGGCGTACGACGTCGGCACCGACGGGCTGCGCGTGGACCTCACGACCAGCGAGGTGGCGCTGCACGCCGACAACGACCCCGAGCGGGCCGCTGCGGTCGCCGGGCTGCTGCTGGACGTCGTCGAGCGCTTCGCCACCGCGGGACCGTCCGCGGCCGAGGTGGAGGCGGACGTCGAGCAGGCCTTCGAAGCGCTGGCCGACCCGCGCGCCACCGGTGACGCCACGGCCGCGGCGGCGCAGGAGCTGCTGCTGGGCCTGCCCGTGCGCACACCCGCGCAGCGGTTCCAGCAGACCCGCGACCGCGACGCCCACCGGCTGCGCGCGGCGGTGGGCGAGGCGCTGGCTGAGGCGCTGGTGCTGCTGCCCGGGGACGCCGGGCTGGAGCGGCCCGGCCTGCGCCGCCTGGCGCCGAGCTCGCACCCCCTGCCGGCGGGGCGTGAGCTGCGTCCTCGGCTGTTCCGCGGCGTGCCCCGCGGCGTGCGCCTGGTCGTCGGCGACGACGGGGTGGCGCTGCGCCTCGCCGAGGGCGACGTGGTGGCCCCCTGGGGCGACGTGGTGGGCGTCAGCGTGCTCCCCGACGGCACGCACGTGCTGCAGACCGGTGACGGCCCGGCGGTGCCGGTGGACGCCGGCGACTTCCGCGGCGCGGGCGACGTGCTCGCGCAGCTGCGCCGCCGGGTGCCACCGGCGCTCTTCGTCCCCGAGCCGCAGCCGGCCCGCGCGGGCCGGGCGCCGGTGGGGTCGCCGGGGAACGGCTCGTCGTAGGCGGGGTGCCGGTCCCTCGGCCGGTCGTGCCCTCGCCGCGGTCGTCGTCCGCGGTCCTCCTCGTGCCGGTACCACGGCACCCACCCGGCGGGCGCGCTCGTCGGGGGGCGGAGGGCCTGAGCCGTCCCGGCCCTGGCGACCGGGAGCGGAGGGTCGGGGCCCGGGCGGCGCGGGTAACCTCCTGCCGTGCCGACGATCCCCAGCCCCGCCCTCATCGCCCCCGCCGTCCTCGGCGGCTACGCCGTCGGCCGCAGCACCGGGAACCGGCGGCTGGCGGGGGTGGCCCTGGTGGCCGGGCTCGGCGCGGCCCTGCCGCGCTGGGGCCGCCGCTCCCCCGCGCTGGCCGCCGCGCTGGCCCTGGGCACCGTCGGGCTCGTCGGCGCCTCGCACCCGCTGTCGAAGCGGGTCGGGCCGTGGCCGGCGGTGCTGACGACGACGGCCGCGGCCGCGGCCCTGGCCGCGGTGGGTGACCGCCTCGCCGGACGGTCCGGCGCCGCCGGCTCGTGACGCCCGCGGGGGCCGACTGGCGGGCCCTCGCCGCGCACGCCCCCGCGACGGTCCTGCTGTCCGGCTCGACCGTCCTGTGGGCCTCCCCGGACGTCGCCCGGTTCGTCGCGGTCGCTCCCGCCGACCTGGTGGGGACCGACGTGCTGGACCTCGTCGTCGAGCGCGACCGGGACCGGGCCGCCCGGGCGCTGGCGCGGGCGGCGAGCCGGCCGGGTGAGCGGCTGGGGCCGGTGCGGGTGCGCCCGCGGGCGCGTCCGGACCTGCGCGTGGAGGTGGTGGCCCGGTCCCGCGCCGCCGACCACGTCGTCCTGGCCGTCTGGGACGTCACCGAGCGCCTCGCCGCCCAGCGCGAGCTGGGCCACCGCGCCCGGCACGACGCGCTGACCGGCCTGCCCAACCGGGCTCTGCTGGCCGACCGCTGGGAGCGGGCCCGGGCCCGGGCGCGGACCGGGACGGGGCTGCGGACGTTCGTGCTGCTGTGCGACGTCGACGGCCTCAAGGAGGTCAACGACGCGTTCGGCCACCGGGTCGGGGACGCCCTCATCGTCGACGTCGCGCGCCGGCTCGCGGCGGAGGTGCGGCCCGGCGACACCGTCGCGCGGCTGGGCGGGGACGAGTTCGTCGTGCTCGTGGACTCGGTCCCGGCCGGGCACGTGGAGGCGCTGGCCCGCCGGCTGCGGCGCAGCGTCCTGGAGGTCGCCGAGGGGGTCCGGACCGGTCTGTCGGTGGGCTGGGCGGCCGACGACCCGGGCCGGTCCACGGACGCGGTGCTGGCCGAGGCCGACGCCCGCATGTACGAGGACAAGCGGGCGCACCGCGCGCCGTGACCGGCCCTCAGACGCGGGTGGCCGTGAGGTCGCGCACCTGCGCGTAGCGCTCGCGGACGGCCGGGGTGGGGTCGGCCTCGAACGTCTGCGAGCGGCCCAGGGACCACTGCGGCGGGCCGTCCCCACCGGCCAGCGCCCACGCCGCCTGCCGGGCCGCGCCGTCGGCGACGTACTCGCCCGGTTCGGGCACCACGACGGGGCGCCCCAGGACGGCCGGGGCCAGGACCCGCACCGCCTCCGAGCGCGCGCCGCCGCCCACGAGGACGACCCGCCCGACCTCGACGCCCTGCGCCGCGAGCGCGTCGAGGCCGTCGGCGAGCCCGCACAGCAGCCCCTCGACCACCGCGCGGGCGAGGTGGGCCGGGGTCGACGTCGACAGCGTCAGGCCGTGCAGGGCGCCGGTGGCGTCCGGGCGGACGGGGGTGCGCTCCCCCTCCAGGTAGGGCACCAGGACGAGCCCGCCGCTGCCCGCGGGCGCGCTCAGGGCCAGCCGGGACAGCTCGGCGTGGTCGACGCCGAGCATCCGGGCCGCCGAGTCGAGCACGCGGGCGGCGTTGAGCGTGCAGACCAGCGGCAGGTAGCGACCGGTGGCGTCGGCGAAGCCGGCGACGAGCCCGCTGGCGTCCCGGGTGGGCCGGTCGCTGACGACGCTGACGACGCCGGAGGTGCCGATCGAGACGACGACGTCGCCGACGCGGGCGCCGACCCCGAGGGCGGCGGCCATGTTGTCCCCCGTGCCGGGCGCCAGCAGGGCCCCGTGTGAGAGCGGGCTGCGGCTGGTGCCGGCCGCGGCGGCCGGGCCCAGCACCTCCGGCAGCGCGGGCACCGCGCCGAACGCCCGTTCCAGCAGGTCCTCGCGGTAGCGGCCGTCGGCCGGCGACCAGTAGCCGGTGCCGCTGGCGTCCCCGCGGTCGGTGACCAGCCGGTCGCCTCCGCCGAGCCGGTGGGTCAGCCAGTCGTGCGGCAGGCAGACCGCCGCGGTGCGGGGCACGTTCCGCGGTTCGTGCTCGGCGACCCAGCGCAGCTTGGTGATGGTCAGCGAGGCGACCAGGACGCTGCCGACCTGCTCGGCCCACGCCTGCGGGCCGCCGAGCTCGGCGGTGAGCGCCTGCGCGGCCGGGGCGGAACGGGCGTCGTTCCACAGCAGCGCGGGGCGGACCACCTCCCCGGCCTCGTCGAGCAGCACCGACCCGTGCTGCTGGGCGCCGACGGCGATCGCGGCGACGTCGTCGAGCCCGCCGGCGTCGGCGACGGCCTCCTCCAGGGCGCGCCACCAGTGCGCGGGGTCGACCTCGGTGCCGTCGGGGTGCGCGGCCCGCCCGATCCGCAGCAGCTCACCCGTCTCGGCGTCGCGGACGACCACCTTGCACGACTGCGTCGACGAGTCGATCCCGGCCACGGCCCGCGCGGTCCCACCGGCTCCTGTGCTGGTCATGGGGCACAGCTAACACGATCGGCGGGACGCCGCGGACGGGGCTCGGCCACGGCCGGCAGGGGGCCGGGACCGGCCGCGTTGGGCCGTCCGGGACCGGACCGCGCGACCGGGATGCCGGAACGTCTCCCGAACATGTACCTTTGGGGGCACGGAGAGATGACAGCTGCTCCGGGGTAGCACAGACTGCCCCGGCCGACGCGCGAGGGGGTCGACGCCATGGGGCGCGGCCGTCAGAAGGCCAAGCAGACGAAGGTCGCTCGGGAGCTGAAGTACTTCAGTCCCGACACCGACTACAACGCTCTGCAACGTGAGCTTCACGGGCCCGACCCGTACCGCCAGACGGGGCGCGACACCGCCCCCGAGGCGCCGGAGTCTGACGTGGAAGACGACGACTCGGACGACAACCCCGAGAACTGGTCGAAGTACACCGCCACGGACGACTACGACGACTGGTCGTCCAAGCGCCGGGCTTGACCGGGCGCAGGACCAGATCGCGCAGTAGCTCGCGGTAGCGCACGAGGCGTGGCGCTCCCCCGGACCTCACCAGCCCTGGTGAGAACCCCGGAGGAGCGTCACGCCTCCTGCGATCCCCTTGCCGTTGCTCGCACCGTCGGCCTCGGTCCGTTCCCGGACCTCACCGCACACCCACGCCGGGATGCCGGCGCGCTCGACCGTGTCCACGACCGCCTGCGCGCTGTCCGCCGCGACGACCGCCAGCATGCCCACGCCCAGGTTCAGGGTGCGCTCGAGGTCGTCCGCGGGCACGCCCCCCAGGTCGCGCACGAGGCGGAAGACCGCACCGGGGGTCCACGTCGAGCGGTCTACCTCGGCCGTGACGTGCTCGGGCAGGCAGCGGGCCAGGTTCGCGGCCAGACCCCCGCCGGTGACGTGGCTCATGGCGTGCACCCCGCCGGTGGCCAGCGTCGCGAGCGCGGGCTTGGCGTAGATGCGGGTCGGGACGAGCAGCTCCTCGCCGAGGGTGCGGCCGAACTCCTCGACGTGCCGGTCGTAGGCCCAGCCGGCGTCGGCGAAGACGCGCCGGACGAGGGAGTACCCGTTGGAGTGCAGCCCGGACGAGGCCATGGCGACCAGGACGTCCCCGGCCTGCACGCGGTGCTCCCCGAGCAGCTCGTCGTGCTCGACGACGCCGGTGACGGCGCCGGCGACGTCGTACTCCTCCGGGCCGAGCAGCCCGGGGTGCTCGGCGGTCTCGCCGCCGACGAGGGCGACCCCGGCCTCCTCGCAGGCGCGGGCGATGCCGGCGACGATCGCGGCCATCCGCTCGGGGACGACCTTGCCGCAGGCGATGTAGTCCGTCATGAACAGCGGCGTCGCGCCGCAGACGACGATGTCGTCGACGACCATGCCGATCAGGTCGGACCCGATCGTGTCGTGCTTGTCGACGGCCTGCGCGACCGCGACCTTCGTGCCGACGCCGTCGGTGCTGGTGGCCAGCAGCGGGCGGCGGTAGTCCTTGAGCACCGAGACGTCGTACAGGCCGGCGAACCCGCCGAACCCGCCGACGACCTCCGGGCCCTGCGTGCGGGCGACGGACGCCTTCATGAGCTCGACGGCGCGGTCCCCCGCGACGACGTCGACGCCCGCGGAGGCGTAGGTCGTTCCACTCACTGCTGTGCTCCCTGGTGGGTCTCGTGCCGGGTGACGGGGGTGATCGGGATGCGCGGCTTGTCCATCGAGTGCTCGCCGAGGCGGTCGAGGTCGTTCAGCGGCACCGGGTACTCGCCGGTGAAGCACGCCGTGCACAGCCGGTCCTTCGGCTGGTCGGTGGCGGTGATCATCCCGTCGGTCGAGATGTACCCGAGGGAGTCGGCCCCGATGCTCTGGGCGATGTCCTCGACGGACAGGCCGTTGGCGATGAGCTCGGCACGGGTGGCGAAGTCGATGCCGTAGAAGCACGGCCACTTCACCGGCGGGGAGGAGATCCGGACGTGGATCTCGGCGGCCCCGGCCTCGCGCAGCATCCGGATCAGGGCGCGCTGGGTGTTGCCGCGCACGATGGAGTCGTCGACGACGACCAGCCGCTTGCCCGCCACGACGTGCTTGAGCGGGTTGAGCTTGAGCCGGATGCCGAGCTGCCGGATCGTCTGGCTGGGCTGGATGAAGGTCCGGCCCACGTAGGAGTTCTTGACCATGCCCTGGCCGTAGGGGATGCCGGACTCCTCGGCGTAGCCGATGGCCGCGGGGGTCCCGGACTCGGGGGTGGGGATGACGAGGTCGGCCTCGACGGGGTGCTCGCGGGCCAGCACCCGGCCCATCTCGACGCGCGACTCCTGCACGACCTTGCCGTTGATCGAGGTGTCGGGCCGGGCGAGGTAGACGTACTCGAAGACGCAGCCCTTGGGCTTCGCCTCGGCGAAACGCTTGCTGCGCAAGCCGTCCGCGTCGATCGCGATGAGCTCACCGGGCTCGATCTCGCGCACGAAGCTGGCGCCGCAGATGTCCAGCGCGGGGGTCTCGGAGGCCACCACCCAGCCGCGCTCGAGGCGGCCGAGCACGAGCGGGCGGATGCCCTGCGGGTCGCGGGCGGCGTAGAGGGTGTGCTCGTCCATGAAGACGAGGGAGAACGCGCCCTGCACGTGCGGCAGGACCTCGGCGGCGGTGGCCTCGAGGGTGTGGTCGGGGTCGCCGCGGAACAGGGCCGTGAGGATCGCGGTGTCCGTGGTGTTCCCGCGGGCGATCTCGCTGGGCGAGGGGCGCCCGCGCAGCGGCAGCTGCGGCGCCTCCTCGGGGTAGCGCTCGGCGAGCATGTCGCGCAGCGCGAACTGGTTCGTCAGGTTCCCGTTGTGGGCCAGCGCGACGGTCCCGCCGGCGGTGTCGCCCAGGGTCGGCTGGGCGTTCTGCCACCCCCCGCCGCCGGTCGTGGAGTAGCGGGCGTGCCCGACCGCGATGTGCCCCTGCAGGGACTCCAGGGCGGACTCGTCGAAGACCTGGGACACCAGCCCGGTGTCCTTGAAGACGAGGATCTGCTCGCCGTTGCTGACGGCGATGCCGGCTGCCTCCTGGCCCCGGTGCTGCAGGGCGTAGAGGCCGTAGAAGGTGAGCTTGGAGACTTCCTCACCCGGCGCCCAGACCCCGAAGACGCCGCAAGCGTCCTGGGGGCCCTTCTCGCCGGGGAGCAGGTCGTGGTTCAGACGTCCGTCACCGCGGGCCACGACTCGAGTGTGTCACACCCCGCGGCGCTTCCCGCGCCGTCGGCGCGGTTCGGGGCGGGTCCCGGTGCGCCGGTCCACGAGCACCGCGACGAGCGCCCCGAGCAGGACGAGCACGAGCCCGAGGGAGCAGAACAGGTAGCCGAACAGCGCCTGCTGGGAGTACCCCGCCGAGGGCGGGGTGGTGAACGCGACGACCGCGGCGACGACGAAGGCCAGCACCAGGCCGGTGGCGGCGAAGGCGCGGAAGCGGGGGGCCCGGCGCCGGGTGACCTGCACGAACGCGGTGCCCTCGCGCTCGCCGTCGCGCTCGGCCTCGCGCTCGGCCTCGGGGGCCGCGCCCTCCTCGACGGGGGGCTGCGCCGGCGGGGGCTGGGACTGCTCGCTCACGGGAGAACGGTACGTGCTCCGGCGTCCGGCGGCGCCACCAGCGGCAGCAGCCCGCCCAGGTCGGCGCGCTGGCCGCTGGCCCGGACCCGCCCGTCCCCGCGGGCCTGCTCGAAGGTCAGCGACCCGGTGGCCAGCGCCAGCCAGGTGGGTGCGTCCATCTCCACGACGGCCGGCGGGGTGCCGCGGGTGTGCCGCGGGCCCTGGAGGACCTGCACGGCGGCGAAGGGCGGCACGCGGACCTCCACGCTGCCGCCGGGGTGGCGGGCCGCCAGCTCCTCCAGCGTGTACCGGACGGCGGTGGCGAGCACCGCGCGGGCGGGGGCGCCGCCCTCGTCGAGGGTCTGGACGGCGAGGCGGAGGGCGGTCATCCCCTCGCCCGGGTCGGTTCGGCGACGGGCGGGCACCGCCTCATGCTCGCACCCGGTGCCCGGCGTCGGCGGGCGCCGGGGCCGGCGGCGCCGCGGCGGGTCCGGGGTTCCCGCGCAGGGCCAGGGCCACGGCGGCCAGGACGAGCAGCACGGCGGCGGCCAGGACCGGCACCGAGACGTCCAGGGCGACCCCCGCCGAGGAGCTGAACCCCACCGCGAGGGCGGGCACGGCCATGCCCAGGTACCCGGCCAGGAAGACGCCCGCGGCCGCCTCGCCGCGCGCGGCGGCGGGGGCCAGCGCCGTCGCCGTCGCCAGCGACCCCTTGAGCAGGACGCCGACCCCGGCGCCGGCGAGGACCCCGCCGCCGGTGAACAGGGCGACGGCCCCGGCCAGGACGCCCGAGCCCAGGACCAGGACCCCGGCGGCGGTCAGGACGAGCCCGAGGCGCACCTGGTGGTGCGGGTGCAGCCGCACGAGCAGGACCTGGCTAAGGGCCGCGGCGGCGAACACGGAGAAGGCTGTCGCGCCGGCGGCCACGGCCCCGGGGTGACCCAGGGAGGTCAGGACCGCGGGGGCCAGCGAGCTGAACAGCCCCATGACGGCGAAGAGCCCGAAGGAGGCGAGCGCCGCGGCCAGGTAGCGGCCGCGGGCCGCGGCGGGGACCACGAGGCGCTGGACGCGGTAGGGGCGGCGCTCGGCCCGCACGGCGGCGGGGACGGTCTCGGGGACGAGGGCGACGGCGGCGGTCAGGACGGCGAGCAGGGCGAGGAAGACCAGGTGCGGGACGCGCAGCGGGTCGCCGAGGTGCCCGACGAGGAACCCGGCGACGAGGGAGCCGAGGCCGAGGCCGCCGAGGTTGGCGGCGGTCGCCACGACGGCGGCGGTGCCGGGGCGGCGGGAGGCGGTGCGCCCGTGCAGCTCGGCCAGCCAGGCCGTCGCGGTGGGGGTGACGGCCCCCACGGCCAGGCCGGTGAGCAGCCGGGCGGCGACGAGCACGACGACGTCCGGGGTGAGGGTCAGGGCCAGGGCCGCGACGGCTTCGAGGGCCAGGGCGGGGACGAGGACGCGGCGGCGGCCGAGGTGGTCGGACAGGTGCCCGACGGTGAACAGGGTGATCGCCACGCCGGCGGCGTAGACGGCGAAGGCGACGGTGACCACCACTGTGGGCAGCCCGTCGCGGAGCCGGTACAGGGCCCACAGGGGCGTGGGCACGGTGGCGAAGGCCATCGCGGTGGCGAAGGCGGTCGCGACGAGCAGGAAGCCGAGGCGGTGCCGGCGGGGCGAGGTCATGGCGGCTGCAACCGGCCGCTGTTCCCGTCCTTCCGTCCCAGCGCTGGGCGATGGGAGGATCCATCGCTGCGAGCGATGGGAGAGGGTGTGGAGCTGCGTCAGCTCGAGGTGTTCCTGGCCGTGGTGGAGACCGGCACGATCAGCGCCGCGGCCCGGAGGCTGGGGGCGGCGCAGTCGGCGGTGAGCACGGTGGTGCGCGCGCTGGAGGAGGACCTGGGCGTCGTGCTGTTCACCCGCACGTCCCGCCGGGCCGTGCCCACCGACGCCGGGCGGGCCCTGCTGCCGCGGGCGCGGCGGTTGCTGGCGGGGGTCACCGAGGCCCGCGCCGTCGTCCGCGAGGCCGGGGACGGGCCCTCCGGCCCGCTGGCCGTCGGCGTCGTGACGACGATGCAGCCGGTGGACCTGCCCCGCCTGCTGCACCGGTTCACCGCCGCGCACCCGCGGGTCTCGGTGTCGATGCGCGTCGTGGCGGACGGCTCGCGGGGGCTGCTGCGGGCGCTGGGCGAGGGCGAGCTCGACGTCGCGTTCCTGTCCTGGCCGTTCCGCCCCCCGGGGCGGGTGGAGCTGCGGCCGCTGGTGCGCACCAGCTTCCGGCTGCTGCTGCCGCGCGGTCACCCGCTGGCCTCGCCCTCCCCCGTCGACCTGGGCGACGTGGCCGGGGAGCGGTGGATCGACGGGCCGCCGGGGTTCGGCAACCGGCTGCAGGTGGACGCGCTGTTCGACCGGGCCGGGGTCCGGCGCGCGGTCGTCCTGGAGGTCCCGGACGTCTCCTCGTTCCCCGCCTACGTCGCCGCGGGGCTGGGCGTCGCGTTCGTCCCCGGCACGGTGCCGGTCCCCGCCGGGGTCCACGAGCAGCCGGTGCGGCCCGGCGGCGCCGGGGACCTGGCGTGGTCGCTGTCGCTGGCGACCGTCCGCCCGACCGCGGACCGCCCGGCCCGCAAGGCCGTCACGGCGTTCCTGGCCGCCGTCGACGACGACGTGCGCCGCGCCCGGGTCAGCACTCGGGGACGTTGACCCCCACCACGGTCAGCGCGAGGCCGCCCAGCGACGTCTCCTTGTACTCCGAGCGCATGTGCGCGCCGGTCTGCCGCATCGTGGCGATGGCGGTGTCGAGGCTGACGACGTGGCGGCCGTCGCCGCGCATCGCGGTGCGGGCGGCGTGGATGGCGGTGGTGGCGCCGACGGCGTTGCGCTCGATGCAGGGGATCTGCACGAGCCCGCCGACGGGGTCGCACGTCAGCCCGAGGTGGTGCTCGACGGCGATCTCGGCGGCGTTCTCCACCTGCTCGGGGGTCCCGCCGAGGACCTCGGTGAGCCCGGCGGCGGCCATCGCGCTCGCGGACCCGACCTCGCCCTGGCAGCCGACCTCGGCCCCGGAGATGGAACCGGTCTCCTTCAGGACGATGCCGACGCCGCCGGCGGCCAGCAGGAACCGGACGGTCCCGGCGTCGTCGGCGCCGGGCACGAAGCGGCGGTAGAAGTGCAGGACGGCCGGGACGATCCCGGCGGCCCCGTTGGTGGGGGCGGTCACGACCCGCCCGCCGGCGGCGTTCTCCTCGTTGACGGCGAGCGCGAACAGGCTCACCCAGTCCATGGCGTGCAGGACGTCGGAGCCGGAGCGGCCCTCCTCGGCGAGCAGTTGCCGGTGCAGCCCCGGCGCGCGGCGGCGGACGCCGAGCCCGCCGGGCAGCACCCCGTCGGTGACCAGGCCGTGGTCGACGCAGGCCCGCATCGCGGCGAAGACGCGCAGCAGCCCGGCGTCGACGTCGGCGGCGGGCCGGATGCTCTCCTCGTTGCGCCGCACCAGGTCCGCGACGCCCAGGCCGGTGGCGCGGCAGTGCTCCAGGAGCTCGGCGCCGGTGCGGAAACCCCACGGCAGGCCGGGGCCGGGGCCGGCGACGGGCGCGTCGGGTTCCAGCGGGTGGTCCTTCACGAACCCGCCGCCGACGGAGTAGGACGTCCGTTCGGCGACGACGGCGCCGTGGGCGTCGCGGGCGGTGAACACCATGCCGTTGGGGTGGGCCGGCAGCGAGCGGGCGACGAGCCGGACGTCGGCGTCGAGGTCGAAGCGGACGGCGCGCCGGCCCAGCAGGTGCAGTTCCCCGGTGCGGCGGATCTCGTCGAGGTGGCCCTCGACGGCGTCGGGGTCGACGTCCTCGGGGCGTTCGCCGAGCAGCCCCAGGACGACGGCGCGGTCGCTGCCGTGGCCGCGGCCGGTGGCGCCCAGGGAGCCGTGCAGGTCGACGGTGACCGAGTGCACCCGGTCGAGGTCGAGGCCCTCGGCGAACGCGAGCGCGGCCCGCATGGGGCCGACGGTGTGCGAGCTCGAGGGGCCGATGCCGATCGAGAACATGTCGAAGACGGACAGGGGCCCGGCCACGCCTCAGCGCTCCCGGCGGTAGAAGGGCAGCGGGACGACCTGCACGGGCAGCTCGGTCCCGCGGACGTCGACGCCCAGGGCGGTGCCCGGCGCGGCGTGGGCGCGGTCGACGTGGGCCAGGGCGACGGGGTGGCCCAGCGTCGGGGACAGCGCCCCGCTGGTGACCTCCCCGACGACGGCGCCGCCAGAGACGACGGCGTACCCGGCGCGGGGGGCGCGCCGGCCGGTGCCGGCGAGCCCGACGAGGACGCGCGGGGGTTCTTCGGCGGCGAGCCGGCGCAGCGCCTCCAGCCCGACGGTGCCGGGGTCCTTGTCGAGGTGGACGATCCGCCCGAGGCCGGCGGCGTAGGGGCTGACGTCGCGGCGCAGCTCGTGCCCGTACAGCGGCATCCCGGCCTCCAGGCGCAGCGTGTCGCGGCAGGCCAGCCCGGCGGGCACGCCGCCGTGCTCGCGGGTCGCGGCCAGCAGGAGGTCCCAGGCGCGCTCGGCGTCGGCGACGGGCACGAGGACCTCGAACCCGTCCTCCCCGGTGTAGCCGGTGCGGGCGAGCAGGACGTCGGCGCCGCTCAGGGTGGTGGGCGTGCAGCGGTAGTAGCCGAGCGCGCCGAGGTCGGCGGCCACCAGGGGTGCGAGGGCGGCGGCGGAGGCGGGGCCCTGGACGGCGAGCAGGGCCCAGCGGGCGGTCTCGTCGGCGACGTGCGCGTCGTGGGGGCGGGCCCGGTCGGCGAGGGCGACGACGACGGGTTCGACGTTCGCGGCGTTGGCGACGACGAGGAACTCCTGCTCGTCGAGGCGGTAGGTCACGAGGTCGTCGACGATGCCGCCGTCGGCGTCGACGACGAGGCCGTACGCGGCGCGGCCGATCGGCATCGCGGAGGGGCGGCCGACGAGGGCGGCGTCGAGGGCGGCGGCGGCGCCGGGGCCGCTGACGCGGATCTCGCCCATGTGGGAGAGGTCGAACAGGCCGGCGGTCTCGCGCACGGCGCGGTGCTCGGCGAGCTCGGAGGTGTAGCGCAGCGGCATGGACCAGCCGGCGAAGTCGGTGAAGGAGGCGCCGAGGGCCGCGTGCCGGGCGGCGAGCGGGCTGGCGGTGGGGGCGGCGGCGGCGGTGGTCAAGGGGCTCCTCTCGTCGCGGCCGCGGGTGCGGCCGGGTGGACCCCCTCTGTCGCGGGACCTGAGAGCTTCACCCGGTGCGCGGCGCCGCGCACGGGCTTTCCCCGTCGGTGAGGACCCGGAGGGGTCCTGCTTTCCAGAGCGGCCTGCCCGTGGCGGTACGTGGACCTGAGAGGTTCCGGGGTGGTTGCTCCTTCGGTGTCCACCGCGGGCGGTGGCGCTCTCCCGCCGGGGCGCAGCGGCCGTGTGTTCAGTTGTCCGTGCTTCGCCGGACAGCCTCGCACACGGCCACCGGAGCGGCTACAGCTCGCCGGTGAGGAACTGCGCGCGCCCGTGCCCGAAGGACCAGTCGGCGTCGGCGTTCTCGACGACGGAGACGACGACGTCGCTGGGGGCGATGCCGGCCTCCTTCTCGAGGTTGCGCGTCAGCAGCCGGTAGAAGTCCTCCTTCTGCTGCTGGGTGCGCTTGCGGCTGGTCATCTGCAGGACGACGACGTCCCGGGTGCGGTCGATGCCCAGGCCGGTGTCGTGGACGACCATCTCGCCCGCGGGGTGCTGGTGCACGACCTGGTAGCGGTCGCCGTCGGGGACCTCGAAGGCTTCCACGACGGCGGCGTGGGCGGCGTCGAGCAGGGTGGTGAGCTCGGCCTGGGTGCGGCCGGCGACGAGGTCGAAGCGGAGCAGGGGCACGGGAACCTCCAGGACTAGTTTGTCCTGTCATTCTGACATGTTAGTCCGCCGCCGGGAACCCCGGTCGTACCGCGCACGACCAGCCGCGGTTCGAGCACCACGTCCACCGGGCCCTCGTCGGCGCCCTCCTCGCCCCCGGCACCGTCGAGCCGGCCCACCGCCAGCCGCACCGCGCAGCGCGCCTGCTCGGCCGGGTCCTGGCTCACCGACGTCAGCCGCACGTGCCCGAGCTGGGCGAGCGGGCTGTCGTCGTACCCGGTCAGCGACACGTCGCCCGGGACGGCCACGCCCTCGCGGTTGAGCACGTCCAGGAACCCGACCGCGACCCGGTCGTTGACCGCCACCACGGCCGTCGGCGCCCACCCCTCCCGCAGGGCGCGGCGGGCCGCGGCCACCCCCGACTCCTCGTCGAACCCCGCCTCGACCGCACGGGTCCGCAGCCCCAGCGCCGCGGCGGCCGCCTCGACGCCCGCGCGGCGGTCCGCGGCGATGTCCCCGGCTCCCCCGCCGACGTGCAGCAGGTCGCGGTGGCCCAGCGCGGCGAGGTGCTCGACCACCAGCCGCATCCCCACCTCGTCCGAGGCGCGCACGACGTCGGGCCCCCGGCCCGGCGCCGCCCCGGCCCGCGCCCGGCGGCCCAGGACCACGACGGGGGCCCGGGCGTCGAGCCGGGCGAGCTCCAGGGGGCTGGACTCCGGCCCGAGCAGCAGCAGCGCCTCGCACCGGGAGTCCAGCAGCGTCTCGACGGCGACCCGCTCCCCGCGGGTGCGGCCGACCGGGGCCAGGACCACCTCGTACCCGGCTTCCTCGGCCGCCGACACCAGCTCCTCGACGAGCTCGGCGTGGTAGGCGTTGCGGACGCTCATGGCGACCCCCAGCAGTCGCGTGCGGCGCAGCGCCAGCGAGCTCGCGGCCCGGTCCGCGCGGTAGCCGAGCTCCTCGGCGGCCCGCAGCACGCGCGCCGCGGTCTGCGCGCTCGGTCCCGCCGCACCCCGCAGCGCCAGGGAGACCATCCCCTTGGAGACGCCCGCCAGCGCGGCGACGTCCTTGATCGTGGGGCGACCGACCGGACCGGGCACCGGACCTCCTGGGACAGCTTGACATCGACGGTGGTTCGAACCGATTCTACTCGTGGCTGTTCAAACCGGTTTGAAAACCGGTCCGCACCACCGTCGGTGCACCCCCCACCCAGTCCTGAGAGGCCCACGAGGATGTCTGCCACCCGCACGCGCCCCCTCGGCGTCGCCGTCATCGGCGCCGGCATGGCCGGTCGCGCCCACATCGCCGGCTACCGCACCGCCACCACCCTCACCGGCGGGGCCTACGGGGAGGGGCTGCCCCCCGTCCGCCTCGTGGCCGTCGCCGACGCGCACGCCCCCTTCGCCGAGGCCGCCGCCACCCGCTACGGCTACGAGCGCGCCGAGACGAGCTGGCAGGCCGTCGCCGAGGCCGACGACGTCGACGCCGTCAGCGTCGTCGTCGCCAACCACCTGCACCGCGAGATCGTCGAGGGGCTGCTCGCCGCCGGCAAGCACGTCCTGTGCGAGAAGCCGCTGGCCCCCTCCGTCGCCGACGCCGAGGCCATGGTCGCCGCGGCCGCCGCCCGCCCCGACCTCGTCGCCGCGGTCGGCTTCACCTTCCGCCGCTCCCCCGCGATCAACGCCCTGCGCGAGCAGGTCCGCAACGGCCACCTCGGCGAGGTCCGGCACTTCAACGGGCACTACTGGTGCGACTACGCCGCCAACCCGGGCGCGCCGATCAGCTGGCGCTACAAGGGCGGCCCCGGCTCCGGCGCGCTGGCCGACATCGGCAGCCACGTCGTCGACCTCGGCGAGTTCTTCTGCGGCCCGGTGCGGTCGGTCCGCGGCGCCGTGTTCTCCCAGGTGACCGCGCGCCGCCCCAAGCCCGTCGGCGTCGTCGTCGGGCACGCGATGTCCGAGGTCGGGACGGAGTTCGAGGACGTCGAGAACGAGGACCTCGCCACCTTCACCGCGACCTTCGCGAACGGCGCGACCGGCACGTTCTCCGTCTCGCGCATCGCCCACGGCCAGCCCAACGGCCTCGGGTTCGAGATCTTCGCCGAGAACGGCGCCGGTGCCTTCGACCTCAACCGCACCGGCGAGTTCACCATCGCCGACAGCACCGCCCCCGGGGTGGTCAACGGGTACCGCCAGGTGCTCGTGGGCCCCGCCCACCCCTACGTCGCCGGTGGCCTCCCCATGGACTTCCCCAGCGTCGGGCACAGCCAGAACGACTTCTTCACGTTCCAGTGCCGGGCGTTCCTGAACGAGATCGCCGGGGGCGCCGGAACCCCGATCGGCGACCTGCCGGTGGTGCCGCCGATGGCCCACGGCCTGCACAACCTGCGCGTGCTCGACGCGGTCACCCGCGCCGCGGCCGCCGCAGGTGAGACCATCCCCGTCGACTGACCGCACCGAACCCCCGGAGAACCCCATGAAGCTCGGCGTCTACAACGCGATCCTGCACGACCGCTCCCTGCCCGAGGCCCTGGAGGTCATCGCCGGCCTCGGCCTGACCGGCATCGAGATCAACACCGGCGGGTTCCTCCCGGCCGTGCACGTCCCCACCTTCGACGACATCCTCGTCAGCGACACCGCCCGCGACGACTTCCTCGGCGTCTTCGAGGGCACCGGCGTGTCGATCGCCGGCCTGAACTGCAACGGCAACCCGCTGCACCCCAACAAGACCATCGGCGACAAGCACGCCGAGGACGTCCGCCGCTCGGTGCGGCTGGCCCACCGGCTGGGCCAGAACCGCGTCGTGACGATGTCCGGCCTGCCGGGCGCCGACGCGTCCGCGGTCCACCCCACCTGGGTCGTCAACGCCTGGAACTCCCGCGACCTGGACATCATCGAGTACCAGTGGTCCGTCGCCGTCCCGTTCTGGAAGGAGATCGACGCCCTCGGCCGCGAGCTCGACGTGAAGGTGGCCCTCGAACTGCACCCGCAGAACGTCGCCTTCAACCCCGCGAACCTGCGCGAGCTCGTCGAGCGCACCGGCGCCACCCACGTCGGGGTGGAACTCGACGCCTCGCACCTGTTCTGGCAGCAGATGGACCCCGTCGCCGTCGTCCGCGACCTCGGCCCCCTGGTGTTCCACGCCGCCGCCAAGGACGTCCGCATCAACCCCGCCGCCGCGATCTACGGCGTGCTCGACAACCGGTTCCGCCGCCTCGACCCCTCCGAGGACCGCACCAACCTCGGCGGCGACGAGTGGGTCAACGAGTGGCCGAAGGAGTCCGCGTGGGACTTCGTCGCGCTCG
Source organism: Kineococcus lubricus (assembly GCF_050871965.1). Classification (NCBI taxonomy): domain Bacteria; kingdom Bacillati; phylum Actinomycetota; class Actinomycetes; order Kineosporiales; family Kineosporiaceae; genus Kineococcus; species Kineococcus lubricus. The sequence continues at coordinate 45,013 of NZ_JBJLSK010000014.1, read as the reverse complement.
GCAAGGGCCACGACACCGCGTTCTGGACCGAGTTCCTCCGCGCGCTGCACGAGGTCGACCCGGACATGATCTGCAACATCGAGCACGAGGACGTCGAGCTCGGCCGCGTCGAGGGCCTGGAGGTGGCCGCGAAGGTGCTGCGGGACGCCGCAGCCGCCGCCGGGGTCTGACCCGCCGGGCCCCGGCCGCCGGTACCGCCCGGCGGCCGGGGCCCCGTCAGGGACGGGCGTCCCACACCCGCAGCTTCGCCGGGTTCATCTGGATCCACACCTCGCGCACCCGCCCGTCCGTGACGCCGAAGTTCACCACCGCGCGCACCCGTCCCCCCTGGTCACCGGCGTCGCCGCCGACCAGGAGGAACGCCAGCCCGTCCCCGGTGACGGTGGGCTCCAGCCGCAGCGACGGGTCCTTGCAGGCGATGCCCAGGACGAACCGCGCGACGTTCGAGACGCCCAGCACCGGCCGCCGGGCCGCGCTGACCACCCCGCCGCCGTCGCTGACCAGCGTCACCGACGGGTCCAGCAACGCCGACAGCGCCGCCAGGTCGCCCGTGCCGGCCGCGTGCGCGAACGCCCGGACGACGTCGTCGTGCACGGCCCGGTCCAGCCCCACCGCCCCGCGCTCGCGGACCCGCCGCCGCGCCGAGGACGCCAGCTGCCGCACGGCGGCCGGCGTCCGGCCCACGATCGCCGCGACCTCACCGAACGGGACCGCGAAGACGTCGTGCAGCACGAACGCGACCCGCTCCGCCGGCGTCATGGCCTCCATGACCACCAGCACGGCCGTGCTGACCGACTCGGCCAGGCTGACCCGCTCGAACGGGTCGGCCGCCTCCCCCGCCGAACCGGCGAAGTGCTGCGCCGGGACGGGTTCGGGCAGCCACTGGCCCACGTAGCGCTCACGGCGGTGCCGCGCGGACCCGAGCACGTCCAGGCAGACGCGGCTCGCGACCGTCGTGAGCCAGGCCGACGGGTTCACCACCGCCGCCCGCTCCGCCTCGCCCAGCCGGTACCAGCGGAGGTACGTCTCCTGCACGGCGTCTTCGGCCTCGGCGGTCGTGCCGAGCACCCGGTACGCCAGCGCCACCAGCCGCCGCCGCTCGGCGTGGACGTCCACCGTCTCCTCGACCGCCACCGCTCACCCCTCCCCCGGACCCGCCGACCACCCGGGGGCAGGGTGCCACGGGCGGCCGTTCAGAGGTGCACGACCTCCCCGGTCCGCGCGCTGCGGGCCGCCGCCTCCAGCAGCACGAGCCCGGCGACGGAGTCGGCGGGGTCGACCGGGACGGGTGCGCCCTCGGCCACGGCCGCCGCGAACCCCGCGTAGAAGTCGCGCCAGTCCGCGCGCTCGGCCCGGACCCGCGTGCTGGCGCGCCCGCGGTGCAGCGTGGGCCACGACCCCTCGGGCAGCTCTCCCCACCCCGCGTCCGCGGGCGTGCCCCCGGCCATCAGGACGTCGGCCTGCCGGTCGTCGGCCGGGACCTCCAGGGTCGCGTCGGTGCCGAACACCCGGAACCGGGGGCCGGGGCGCCCGTGCAGGGCCAGGTCCCCCACGACCTCAGAGACGACGCCCGAGACGTGCCGCAGCTGCAGGGCGAACCGGTCCCGCTCGGAGTCGGCGTACACCGACGCGACGGGACCGGCCAGCTGCAGCACCTGGTCGACGACGTGCGCCCCCAGGTCCAGCAGGATCCCCCCGCCGGAGTCGGGGACCCCGCCGGGCGGGGCGAACTGCTCCATGCGCGACTCCACGCGCCGCACCCGCCCGAGCGCCCCGGAGTCCACGACCGCCCGGACCGTGCGGAAGTCGTTGTCGTACCGGCGGTTCTGGTAGGTGGACAGCGGGACACCGGCGGCCCGCGCGGCGTCGACGCACTCCTGCGCCGTCCCGCTGTCGAGGGCGAACGGCTTGTCGCACACGACGGGCAGCCCCAGCCGCACCGCCTCCAGGACGACGTCGGCGTGCGAGTCCGCGGTCGTGGTGACCGTCACGGCGTCGACCAGCCCGGAGGCCGCCATCGAGGCCAGGTCGTCGAAGGCCACCGCCCCCGGGTGGTCCGCGACCAGGTCGGCGCGGCGCTGCGGCGAGCGCGTGACCGCCGCGGTGAGCTCGCACCCCCGCGCGTGCGCGATGAGCGGGGCGTGGAAGTACCGCCCGCCCTTGCCGTAGCCGACCAGTCCGAACCTCACGGTCACGGGGCACCTCTCGTGTTCTGGGAACGGAGGACCCCGGTGGGCGCAGCGCCCACCGGGGTCCCGGGGATGGTTCGTCTCGTGCTGCCGGACCGACGCTCAGGTCAGCGGGTGCCGGCCTTGGCGTACTGCGACACCGCGTCGATGTTCGACGCGTCGATGAACGCCGGGCCGGTGAGGGTCGCGTTGCCACCACCGATGGTGTTGGCGTTCGTCAGGTACAGCCAGATCGAGTCGATCGCCTCGTAGCCCTGCAGGTAGGGCTGCTGGTCGACGGCCCACTCGACCTTCTTGTCGACGATCGCCTGGACGAGCTCGGCGTTGGTGTCGAACGTGGCGAGCTTGGCGGAGCTGCCGGCCTCGGTGATCGACTGCGTCGCGATCAGCGCGATCGGGGCGCCGAGGGTGATGACGTGGTCGATCGAGGAGTCCTGCTGCAGCTTCGCGGTCAGCGTCGTCTGGACGGCCGAGGAGTCGGTGCCGTTGACGTAGATGTTCTCGACCGTGCCGGCCGAGCCCAGCCCGCTGGCCACGCCCTTGCAGCGGTCCTCCAGCTGCACCTGGCCCTGCGTCTGGATGACGCAGAGGACCTTCTTGGCGCCGTCGGTGCCCAGCCGGGCCCCGGCCGCGTTGCCGGCGATGGACTCGTCCTGGCCGAAGTACCCGATGAGGCCGAGGTCCTTCCAGTCGTTGAAGCCGGCGTTGAAGCCGACGACCGGGATGCCGGCGGCCTTGGCGTTCGCCAGGGCCGGTTCGAGGGCCTGCGCGTTCGGCATCGACACGGCGATGGCGTCGACCTTGGAGTCGACCGCGTTCTGGATCAGCGTGGCCTGCTGGGCGGCGTTGTCGTTGTTCGAGTACTGGTACTCGATGCCGTCCTTCTTGGCCGCCGCGTCGGCGCCCTTGCGGATGATGTCGAAGAACGTGTCACCCGCGGAGGCGTGGGTGATCATCGCGACCTTGTACTTCGGGGTGGCGGCCGCCTGGCCGCCCGAGGCGTCGTCGCTGCTGTCGTCGGCCGCACCGCCGGAGCTGCTGCACGCCGCGAGCCCGAGCGCCGCCACCGCCAGCATCGCCGCGGTCCGGAAACCTGCACGAGTCTTCTTCATGTGTGTTCCCATCCTCATCGACAGGTGCCGTCCGCACCGTGCGGATCGGCTGTCAGTCCGGCCGGTTGGTGTTGCTCACCTGCGCCGACGGCCGGGCCGGGCGGTGCATCCGTGGGGGTGGTGCACCCGCGGTGGCCGGGACCCCGGCCACCGCGGGCAGTGCGTCGCGGGCTGCGTCAGGGACGCGGGCCCAGGTCGATCTCGACCCGCTCGCCGGTCCGCAGCGACTCCACGCCCGCCGCGCACACCGCGGCGGCCGCGTAGCCGTCCCACACGCCCGGGCCGTCGACGTTGCTGCCGTCGCGGACCGCGTCGATCCAGCGCTGGAACTCGACGTCGTAGGCGGCGCCGAAGCGCTCCTTGAAGTCCTTCGTGATGGACCCGCCCCAGCCGGCGGCGGACTGGGTCACCATGCCCTCGTGCAGGCCGATCCGGGCCTGGCCCTTCTCGGCCACCAGCTCGGTGCGGACCTCGTACCCGAACGTGGTGTTCACGAAGATCTCGACGTCCACCAGGATGCCCGACTCGGTCTCCATGATGACGAACTGCGGGTCGAGCAGGCCCTCGGGCGCGGAGGAGGTCGACCGCGGCGCGATGACGCGGATCGCGACGATCTCCTCGCCGGTCAGGTAGCGCGTGACGTCGACCTCGTGCACCACCGAGTCCAGCATGAGCTGCTCGGAGTTGAAGTTCGGCGGCGTCGTGGCGTTGCGGTGCGCGCAGTGCAGGAACAGCGGGGCGCCGTACTCACCGGACTCGATCAGGGCGCGCAGCTGCTGGTAGCCGGCGTCGAAGCGGCGCATGAAACCGACCTGGACGAGCCGGCGGCCGAGCTCGGCCTCCCGCTCGACGATCCTGCGCGAGGTCTCCGCGGACGTCGTCAGCGGCTTCTCGCACAGCACCGGCTTGCCCGCTTCGAGAGCCAGCAGGACCAGTTCCTCGTGGGTGAAGCCCGGCGTGGCGATGACCAGGGCGTCGACCTCGGGGTCGGCGATCGCGGCCTTGGGGTCGTGGATCGCGCGGACCCCGAACTCCGCGGCCACCGCGTCGGTGCGCGCCACGTCGACGTCGCTGACGGCGACGAGCTCGGCGCCGGCCGTCAGCGTCGCCAGCCGGCGAGCGTGGTCCTGCCCCATCATGCCGACACCGAGGACGGCGACCCGGACCTGGCGGTCCCGGTCGTAGCCCTGCCGGGCGGTGTCCGGGCTCGTGGTGGGGTTGCTGCTCGTGCTCATGACGGGTTCGTGCTCCAGTTCTCAGTTCGCGTCGGTCGCTGCCGTGACGGCGGACAGCTCGTGGCTCAGCGCCTCGAGCTCCGCGCCGCCGGCCATCTCGTTGGTGAGACGATCGAGGGTGATGTCAGCCCGGGACGAGTCCAAGGACACGTTCCCGCGGTTGAGGATCACGAAGTGGTTGCCCACCAGGTAGGCGTGGTGCGGGTTGTGCGTGATGAAGATGACGCCCAGCCCCGCGTCGCGGGCCTTGGCCACGTACTTCAGCACCACGCCCGACTGCTTGACCCCCAGGGCCGCCGTCGGCTCGTCGAGGATCAGCACCTTCGCGCCGAAGTAGATGGCCCGGGCGATCGCGATGCACTGCCGCTGACCACCCGACAGGGCCCCCACCGGACGGTCGAGGTCCGGCACGGAGATCCCCATCTTGGTGAGCTCCTCACCGGTGATCTGCATCATCCGCTTGACGTCCAGGTGGGCGAACGGGCCCCAGCCCTTGCGGAGCTCCTGGCCCAGGAAGAAGTTGCGCCAGATCGACATCAGCGGGACCAGCGCGAGGTCCTGGTAGACGGTGGCGATCCCGCGGTCCAGCGACTCGCGCGGGGAGGTGAACGTCACCTCCTCGCCGTTGACGACCAGGGTGCCGTCGGTGTGGGAGTGCAGGCCGGCGATGATCTTGATGAGCGTCGACTTGCCGGCGCCGTTGTCGCCGAGCACGCAGGTGATCTCACCCTGCTTCACCGACAGGGACACACCGCGCAGCGCGTGCACGTTGCCGTAGCGCTTGCCGACGTCCCGCAGGGACAGGATCTCGGTGTTCGGGGAGAGCGTGGGGGCGTTCCCGTTCGGTGTCATCGCTTGGCCGCCTGGTTCTTCACGACGAGGTTGACGATGGTCGCGATGACGAGCATCGCGCCCAGGAAGAGCCGGTTCCAGTCGGCGTTCCAGCCGGCGTACACGATGCCGTTCGTCACGACCCCGTAGATCAGCGCGCCGATCGCCGCGCCGATCGCCGACCCGTACCCGCCGGTCATCAGGCACCCGCCCACGACCGCGGCGATGATGTAGTAGAGCTCGTTGCCGACGCCGTTGCCGGACTGGGCGTTGGAGAACGCGAAGAGGTTGTGCATCCCGAGCAGCCACGCGGTGAAGCCCACCGCCATGAACAGCCCGATCTTCGTGGCCTTGACCGGGACACCGACCGCACGGGCCGCCGCCGGGTCGCCCCCGGCCGCGAAGATCCAGTTGCCGATCCTCGTCCTCAGCAGGATCCACGTCGCGACGACCACCAGCACCAGCCAGAAGATGATCGGCACCCGCAGCCCGTTGCCCACCGGCAGCGAGTAGTTGAAGAAGGCCTTCGCCGAGGCGTAGCCGTCCATGTCGCTGATGGTCGGCGAGGACACCCCGCCGGTGATCACCTTCGTGACGCCCAGGTTCAGGCCCGTCAGCATGAAGAACGACCCGAGCGTGATGATGAACGACGGCAGGCCCGTCCGCACCAGCAGCCAGCCGTTGAACAGGCCCACCGCCAGCGCCAGCACCAGCGCCGCGAGCACGCCCACCCACACGTTGAGGTGGAGCTGGTAGGCCACCATCGACGCCGTCAGCGAGGCCGTCGTCACCGCCACGCCGGCCGACAGGTCGAACTCGCCGCCGATCATCAGCAGGGCCACCGACACCGCCATGATGCCGATGGTCGACGACGAGTAGAGGACGGTGAACAGGGATGCCCCCGACCGCAGGGTCGGGGCCACCACCAGGAACAGCACCAGCAGTGCGATGGCCCCGATGAGCGAGCCGATCTCGGGGCGCGAGACCAGGCTGGCCAGCGGTGACCGGCGCTGGACGCGGTCGTCGGCCGAAGTGGCCTTCCCGCCCGCGTGCGTCGTCGGGGCCGGGGCCGGAGCCCCGCCCGCGTCCGTTCGAATCTCCATCGATCCGTCCTCCTTGAAGGTGCCGAGCCGAACCGGCGGACTAGCGGCAGGAATTGAGGTAAGCGCGCGTGCGGGTCGCGATGGGCAGCGGCTTGTCGAACGCGACCGGGTACAGGTCCTGCTCCACGATCGCGAAGATGTCGCGGCCCAGCCCTTCGAGGGCCTCGAGGATCGGCGGCATCTCGGGGATGCCGGCCGGCGGCTCGACCATCGCGCCGAGCTTGACCGCGTCGCCGAAGCCGAGGTCCTCGGCCTTCACCTTGGCGACGACCTCGGGGTTCACCTGCTTGAGGTGCACGTACGCGATGCGGTCGGGGTAGCCGTTGATGAGGGCGAGGTTGTCGCCGCCGGAGTACGAGACGTGGCCGGTGTCCAGGCACAGCTTGACCGAGTCGTCGTCGGTCAGCTCCAGGAAGCGCTCGACCTGGTCCTGGGTGTCGATGTGGGTGTCGGCGTGGGAGTGGACGGCCATCTGCAGGCCGTACCCGTTCTTGACGTCCCGACCGAGCCGGTCCATGCCCGCGGCCAGGCGCGCCCAGGACTCCTCGTCCAGCTCCCGCGGCTCGATCTGCTCACCGGTCTTGTCGCTGCGCCACTGGCCGGGGATGACGACCAGGTGCGTCCCGCCCATGGCCTGGGTCAGCTTCGCGACCTGCTCGACCTGCGCCCACGCCTCGTCGTAGTGGTCGGGGCGGTGCAGGGCGGCGAAGATGGTGCCGGCGGAGACCTTGAGCTTGCGCTTGGCGAGCTCGTCGGACAGCTCCGAGGGGTCGGTCGGCAGGTAGCCGTAGGGACCGAGCTCGATCCACTCGTACCCGGCTTCGACGACCTCGTCGAGGAAGCGGGGTGCGGGGGTCTGGAGCTCGTCGTCGGCGAACCAGACACCCCAGGAGTCGGGGGCGGTGCCGATGGTGATGGAGCGGCCCATGGGGAACTTTCCTCCACGTCGTCGTGCGTCGCAGGTTCCCCGGCGGGGAGTGCGACTGCTGAACTGTCGCGCGAACAGCCGCAGGCTGTCAAGCGATTGTCGTTACATACTCACCTCCCGGACGCATCGAGCGCCCGGGAGGTGCGGTGCGGGCGCCCGTGAACGATCACGGGCGCCGGTGCGGCGCCGGCGGCGGCGTGCCGTGACCGAACCGTTGCCGCAGAACGCGACACGACCTCCCCGGCCGGCGTGCTCCGGGGAGGTCGCGGGCGTCGCGGGTCAGATCAGCGGCCGCTGGGCGGCCTTCTTGCCCTCGTACCAGGTGCGCGCCGTGCGGGTGGACTCCAGGTGCGAGACCTCCGACACCGGGACGTCCCACCAGCCGCCGCCGTCGGGCGCCTCGGAGTACAGGTCGGTCTCGACGTACACGACGGTCGACTCCGAGGACGCCTTGGCGTCGTGCAGGGCCTCCACGAGCTCCTTGCGGTTCGTCGGGCGCAGCGTCCGGACGCCCATGCTCTCGGCGTTCGCGGCCAGGTCCACCGGCAGCTTGTCGCCGTCGAGGCGGCCCGACTCCGAGCGCCTGCGGTACTTCGTGCCGTACCGCTGCGAGCCGTGCTGCTCGGACAGGGCGCCGATCGAGGCGAAGCCGTGGTTCTGCAGCAGCACCACGATGACCTTCACGCCCTCCTGGACGGCCGTCACGAGCTCCGTGGGGGACATCAGGTACGAGCCGTCCCCGACCGTGATGAACACGTCGCGGTCCGGGGCGGCCAGGGCCACCCCGATGCCGCCGGGGATCTCGTAACCCATGCAGGAGTAGCCGTACTCCACGTGGTACTGCTTCGGGTCGCGGCTGCGCCACATGCAGTGCAGGTCCCCCGGCAGCGACCCCGCCGCGCACACCACGACGTCGCGGTCGGACACGACCTCGTCGACGGCGCCGATGACCTCGGCCTGGGCCAGCAGCCCCGTGCGCTCCCCGATGCCCGAGCCGTAGAACTCCGACACCACTGCGTCCCACTCGCGGTTCAGGCGGGCGGCCCGCTCCCGGTAGGCGTCGGGGGTGGAGAAGCCCGCCAGGGCCTGCGTCAGCATCTCCAGCGCCGTGCGGGCGTCGGCCTGCACGGGGACCCCGGCGTGCTTGACGGCGTCGATCGAGGCCACGTTGACGTTGACGAACCTCACGTCCGGGTTCTGGAACGCGGTGCGCGAACCGGTCGTGAAGTCCGAGTACCGGGTGCCGACGCCGATGACGACGTCGGCCTCGGCCGCGATCTCGTTCGCCGCCGTGGTGCCCGTGGAACCGATGGCCCCCAGCGACAGCGGGTGGTCGTAGCGGATGGCGCCCTTGCCGGCCTGGGACTGCCCGACCGGGATGCCCGTCGCCTCGACGAACGCCTTGAGCGCCTCGGTGGCCTGCGAGTACACGACGCCGCCGCCGGCCACGACGAGCGGGGCCTTCGCGGACCGGATGACCGCTGCGGCCTCCTCGATCGCGACCTGCTCGGGGACCGGGCGCGCGATGCGCCAGGTGCGCTCCTTGAACAGGTCGACGGGGAAGTCCCACGCCTCGGCCTGCAGGTCCTCGGGCAGGCAGACGGTCGCCGCACCCGTCTCGGCGGGGTCGGTCAGCACGCGCATCGCCCCCAGCAGGGCCGAGGCCAGCTGCTCCGGGCGCCACACGCGGTCGAAGAACTTCGACAGCGGGCGGAAGGCGTCGTTCACCGACACGTCGTAGCCGTAGGGCTGCTCCAGCTCCTGCAGCACCGGCGAGGCGACGCGGGTGGCGAAGACGTCGCTGGGCAGCAGCAGCACGGGGATGCGGTTGATGGTGGCCAGCGCCGCACCGGTCAGCATGTTCGACGAGCCCGGGCCGACCGAGGCGGTCACCGCGAGCGTCTGCAGGCGGTCCTGCTGACGGGCGTACCCGACGGCCGCGTGCACCATCGACTGCTCGTTGCGGCCGGTCATGTACGGGACCTTCGCCGGGGGCACCCAGCCGTCGCCCAGCGCCCCCTCCTCGGCCTCCAGCAGGGCCTGCCCGACGCCGGCCACGTTGCCGTGCCCGAAGATGCCGAACACCCCGCCGAAGAACTGCCGGCGAACGCCGTCGCGTTCGCTGAACTGCGCCTGGAGGAAACGCACGACGGCCTGCGAGACCGTCAGCCGCACCGTCTGCACGGCCGGGTTCGGGGGTACTGCGCTCATCGGTCTCTCTCAGTTCTCGGCGTGGACGTCGGTGTCGGGGGTGGAGTAGAAGGGCAGCCGCGGATCGACGGCCTGCCCCTCCCAGGTCGACCGGATCCAGCCGTGGGCCGGATCGTCGCAGATCTTCCAGGCGCGCTCGGCCTCGGGCCCGGCCATGACGTTGAGGTAGTACATGTCGTAGGCCGGGGACGCGACGGAGGGGCCGTGCCACCCGTGCGGGAGCAGCACGACGTCACCGCCGTGCACCTCCTCGAGGACCTCCAGCGGACGCTCGTCGTCGCCGTAGGCCTGCTGCAGGCCCAGGCCGCCGGGGACCGTGGGGACGCCCTCGGGAGCCAGCGCCCGGAACTCGTAGTAGTAGATCTCCTCCAGCTCGCTCTCCACGTCGCTGGACCGGTCGTGCCGGTGCGGCGGGTAGGAGGACCAGTTCCCGCCGGGGGTGATCACCTCGCAGGCGATGAGCTTGTCGGTCTCGAACACCGCCGGGGTGGCGAAGTTGTTGACCTGGCGGCTGGCCTGGCCGGCACCGCGCAGCTCGACGGGCACGCCCGAGGCCGGGCCGTAGCGGAAGGGCAGGCGGCGTGACGCCCGTGCGCCCGGGAACGAGAACACGCCGCCTGCGGCACTGTGGACCGTCAGCTCGCTGTCGCGGCCGACGTACGCGAAGTCGCTCACGCCGTCGAAGACCCCGGTGCGGCCGGTGAGCTCGATCGTCTCGCCCTCGACCGTGACGGACGCCGAGCCCGACAGCGGCAGGACGAGGAGCTCGTCCTCACCGGTGGAGAACGTGTGCGAGGCACCGGGGGCCAGCGTCAGGGTCCGCAGGCTGGAGAACCCCCAGCCCGCGGACTCCGGCGTGACGACCAGGTCGAAACCGTCCGCCGCGGCGGAACCGGCGGGGACGTACAGGTTCGGGTCGGTCACTGCGGGGCTCCTCAGCGGACGAGCGAGACGGCGGTCTTGACGGCGGACTCGACGTCACCGTCCGGCGGGTAGAGCAGCGTGCGCCCGACGGTCAGGCCCCGCACCGACGGCAGGGCGAGCGCCTTGCGCCAGGTGGCGAACGTCTCCTCCGGGGAGGTCGCGGGGTCCCCGCCGAGCAGCAGCGTCGGGAACGTCGTGGACTCCATGACGCGTTCCATGTCGTCCACCACGGGGATCTTCAGCCAGGTGTAGGCCGTGGTGCGGCCCAGCGCCTGCGCGACGTTGATCGACTTGATGACGCCCTCGGCGCTCAGGTCGTGGACGACCTTGCCGTCGCGGACCGAGGACCAGAACGGCTCGATCATGGCGACCAGCCTGCGCGCGGCGAGCTCGCTGATCGCGTCGGCCGAGGCCGTCAGCGTCGGCAGGGTGCCCTCGGAGTCCAGCGCGATGCGGGTGAGGAACTTGCCGCCGTCGAGGTTCATGTCCTCGATCGCCTGCGCGTCGTACCCGGTGAAGCGGTCGTCGAGCTCGAACGTGGCGCCCTGCAGGCCACCGCGGTTCATCGAGCCGAAGACGACCTTGCCCTCCAGCGCCCCCAGGAGCGTGAGGTCCTCGATGATGTCGGCCGAGCCGAGCAGGCCGTCGACGCCGGGCACCTTCAGCGCCACCTGGAGGCGGTCGAGCAGCTCGGTGCGGTCGGCCATCGCCATGGGGTTCGAGCCGACGCCGTTGGCCCCGCGGGCGGGGTGGTCGGCCGCGACGACCATGAGCCGGCCGTCGGCCTCCAGCAGCGGCCGGCGGCGACGGGCCCGGGACAGCTCCGCGATGCGCTCGGGGTGCCGGGCGCGGATCTCCGCGACCTCGGCGTAGTCCTTCGCGAAACCGTTCTGGTCAGGCACGGGAAGCGACCTCCTCGAGCAGGGCCTCCACCTCGGAGGTGAAGGGCATGGCGGTGGAGCACTCGCGGCGGGTGGCCACGATCGCGCCGGCGGCGTTGGCGAAGCGCAGGGTGCGCTCGAGCTCCCAGCCGGAGAGCAGCCCGTGGACCAGGGCGCCGCCGAAGCTGTCGCCGGCCCCCAGCCCGTTGATGACGGACACCGGGGTCGGGGGGACCTCGACGAACGCGGTGGTGCCGCCGGCGTCGCGCGTCGCCCCCAGGACGCCGCGGGGGCCCTGCTTGACGATGGCGATCTCGACCCCGGCGTCCAGCAGCGCCTCGGCGGCCCGGCGGGGCTCGGTCTCGCCGACGGCGACCGCGCACTCCTCCTTGTTGCCGACCGCGACCGTCACGTGCGGCAGGGCCCGGCGGACCTGCTCGGTGGCCAGCTCGGGCGAGGACCAGAACATCTCGCGGTAGTCGAGGTCGAGCACCGTGAACGGCTTGCGGGCGCGGGCCTCCCACGCGGCGAAGTGCGCCCCGCGGCTCGGCTCCTCCGACAGCCCCGTGACGGTCGCCCAGAACACGCCGGCGCCGCGGATCGCGTCGAGGTCGAGCTCCTCGGCCCGGATCTGCAGGTCGGGGGCGGTCGGCTGCCGGTAGAACAGCAGCGGGAAGTTGTCCGGCGGGTAGATCTCGCAGAACGCCAGCGGGGTGTTCAGGTCCTCCACCGCGGTCACGAACTGGTCGGACACGCCGAACTCGGCCAGGGCCTTGTGGATGAACGTGCCGAAGGCGTCGCGCCCGGTGCGGGTGATGACGGCCGACGAGCGGCCGTGCCGGGCGGCGGCGACCGCGACGTTCGTGGCGCTGCCGCCGAGGTACTTCCCGAAGGTCTCGACGTCCTCCAGGCCCACGTTGTCCTGCAACGGGTAGATGTCGACGCCGACCCTGCCCATGGTCACGACGTCCAGCGCGGCCGAGTTGCTCACGCCTTCACTCACGAGGAGTCCTCCCAGTCCGGTTGTCCTCTGCCGTCCCGGGCCGCAGCGGCGCGGTGGCACGGTCGAGGGTGCTCCGTGAGAGGTCCTTCTGTCAAGCTTTGTCCTGACAAACGAACCTCCTGACGTACGGACCTCATGACCGTTACCATGTGCGGACGGCCGTCGGCGACGTTGCGGACGCGCCCCCCAGGAACCAGGAGCAACCAGTGGTGAGCGATCTGTTCGTCGACCTCGACCGCTCGAGCCCCGTCCCGCTGTACTTCCAGGTGGCGCGGCAGATCGAGCAGGCCATCGAAGGCGGCCGACTGCCCCCCGGCTCGCGCCTGGACAACGAGATCCACCTCGCCGACCAGCTGGGCCTGTCCCGGCCCACGATGCGCCGGGCGATCCAGCAGCTCGTCGACAAGGGGCTGCTCGTGCGCAAGCGCGGGGTCGGCACCCAGGTCGTCCACGGCCAGGTCACCCGGCCGGTGGAGCTGACGAGCCTGCACGACGACCTCGTGCAGTCCGGGCAGCAGCCCTCCACGCAGGTCCTCCTGCACGAGATGAGCGGCGCCGACGACGACGTCGCCGGCAGCCTCGCCGTCAGCCCCGGCACCCCCCTGCTGCACATCCGCCGCCTGCGGATGTCCGGCGGCGAGCCGCTGGCGGTCCTGGAGAACTGGCTGCCCGCGCCCTTCACCGACCTCTCCGTCGAGGCCCTCACCGAGCGCGGCATGTACCAGCTGCTGCGCAGCCGCGGCGTCGGCATGCGCGTGGCCCGGCAGCGGATCGGCGCCCGCCGCGGCAGCAGCGAGGAGTGCTCGCTGCTCGACGAGCGCCGCGGCTCCCCGCTGCTGACCATGGAACGCACCACGCACGACGACTCCGGCCGCGTCGTGGAGTACGGCCGGCACGTCTACCGCGCCAGCCGCTACGCCTTCGAGGTCACGCTCGTCGACCGCTGAGCGGGCGACGGCGGGACGCACGCGGCCCCGGTGGCCGGGGACGAGGGTCCCCGGCCACCGGGGCCGTGCGCGCCGGGCGCGGGGTCAGAAGCGGAACTCCCCGACCAGGGTGCGCAGCCGGGCCGCCGCCTCGGACACCTCCGAGGCGGTCCGCTCGGACGTCTCCGCGGAGGTCGTCGTCCCGGCCACCGAGTCGGCGATCGCGACGATCGTCGAGGAGATCTCGTGCGAGCCCGACGACACCTCGTCGACGTTGCGGACCATCTCGGCCGTCGTGGCGGACTGCTCCTCCACCGCCGCCGCGATGGTGGCCTGCAGGCCGTCGATGCGGGCGATGACCTCGGTGATCTCACCGATCGCGGTGCCCGCCGCGGCCGTGTCGGTCTGCGTCGCCTGGACCCGGGCGACGATCGACTCGGTGGCGCGGGCGGTCTGCTGCGCCAGCTCCTTGACCTCACCGGCCACCACGGCGAACCCCTTGCCGGCGTCACCGGCGCGGGCGGCCTCGATGGTCGCGTTGAGGGCCAGCAGGTTGGTCTGCTCGGCGATGGAGGTGATGAGCTTGACGACGTCGCCGATCTCCCGGCTGGAGGTGTCGAGGCGCCCGATGGTCTCGCGGGCCGACTCCGCGGCGCTCACGGCGGAGGCGGCGACGGCGGACGCGTCGGCGGTCGAGGAGGCGATCTCGCGGATCGCGGCGGTCATCTCCTCACCGGCCGCGGCGACGGTGCTGATGTTGACGGAGATCTCGTGGCTGGCGGTCGAGACCAGGCGGCTCTGGGAGTCGGTGGCCGCGGCCTGGGACGACAGCTCGGTCGCGACGCGGGTCATGCCCTGCGCCGACCCGACGAGGGTGTCGGTGCTGGCGGTGATCTCCCGCAGGGCCCCGGCGAACTCGTCGAAGGCGCTGTTGAGGGCCTGCGCGGTGCGCCCGAGGTCGTCCTGCGACGTCACCTCGATGCGCTGGTCCAGACGCCCCTCCAAGAGGCCCTGGGCGACCACGCGGGTCCGGGCCAGCGGGCCGACGATGCTGCGGGCGATGACGACCAGGAAAGCCAGCAGGACCGCGAGGGTGGCGACCGCGACGGCCACGACGACCACGACGGAGCGCCGGAAGTCGGCGCGCCCGGCCTCGGCGGCGGCCGCGGCCGCGGCCGACTCCGCCTCCTGCATCTCGTCGAGGGCGGTGTTGATGTCGGCGAACGCGTTGAGCGCGGGCGAGGCCCGGTAGGCGTCGACCCACGCCGCGTTGTCACCCTTGATCGCCTCGGGGTCGAGGTCGTCGACGCGCGCCTGCCGGTACGTCGCGAGGTCGCTCTCGAAACCGTCCCGCAGCGCCGTGCTGCTCGCGGGGCCGCAGGCGAGGTAGTTCTCCCACGCCTGGTCCACCTCGGCGTCGTGCCCGGCGCGGTTCTGGTCCCGCACCTCGGCCGTCTTCACGTCGGCTTCCTGGGTGATGAGCATGTCCGTGTCGTCCTTGGCGGACGCGTTGAACGACGCCCGGACGCGGCCGAGCTCGACGGCGGCGCGGACGTTGTGCTCGTACATCGACTGCTGGCCCTGGGCCAGCCCGTCGGCCACGACGACGGAGGTGCCCGCCAGCACCCCGGTGGACACCAGGAGGAGCAGCCCCACGGCACCGAGCTCGCGCGAGACGCTGACGTCCTTGAGAGACCAGGTCATGGACGACACATCGGCGCCGGGCGCCCCGACTCGACCCTCCGAGGTCGAAGTCGGGCGCCCGGCGCCGGTGTCCCGTCCACGGCGTCCTGCACCGCGATCCGCGGTCAGGCGAAGTCGCGCACTTCCCTGTCGTAGATGCGCCCGGTGGTGACGGCCGCCTCGAGCTCCTCGAGGGTGCGGCCGCGGGTCTCGGGGACCTGGCTCTTGACGAAGACGAGCGCGAGCAGGTTGACCACGGCGAACCCGAAGAAGCAGCCGGTGATCCCGAGGGCGCTGACCAGGGTCGGGAAGTACAGGCCGAGGAAGGCGTTGGTCAGCCAGAGCACGAACACCGAGGCGCCCATGCCGAACGCGCGCATCTTCAGCGGGAAGATCTCGGCGAGGGTGACCCAGACCGCGACGTTCAGGAAGGTCTGCATCGAGCCCACGAAGGCGACGACGAGGAAGAGGATCACCCACGGCCGCAGCGGGTTGCCGACGGGCAGCAGGAGCGAGCCGATGCCGATGAGCAGGTGGCAGACCGTCGTCAGGGTGAAGCCGATGATGAAGGTCTTGCGGCGGCTGAAGCTGTCCATCATGCGCAGGGCGATGAAGGCGCCGATCACCGCGATGACCCCGGGGGCGATGTTCACGATGAGGGCCGTCTCGTCGTCGAAGCCGGCCTCCTTCAGGATGACCTGGCCGTAGTACATGATCGAGTTGATCCCGGTGAGCTGCTGCGCCACACCGAGGCCGATGCCGACGAGCAGGATCCGGCGCAGCCAGCGGTTCGACAGGATGCTGCGCCAGTCGAGGTTCTCCCGCTTGGACTCCTCGTAGGTGAGGTCGGCGATCTGACGGGCCTCGGCCCGCGCGCGCTCGGGCGTGCGGACCTGCTCGAGGACCGCGACGGCCTCGTCGAACTGGCCGCGGTCGATCAGCCAGCGCGGCGACTCCGGCACGCGCAGCATCCCGACGAACAGCGCGATCGCCGGCAGCGTGACGACCGCCAGCATGATGCGCCAGACGCCGCCGTACTCGCCCCAGATGTTGCCGACGATGGCGTTGACGACGAACGCGGCGAGCTGACCGACGACGATCATCATCTCGTTGCGGCCCGAGAGGGACCCGCGGATCTCGTACGGCGCCAGCTCGGCCAGGAACACCGGCACGACGGTCGAGGCCGCGCCGACGGCGAGGCCGAGCAGCACCCGGCCGACGACCATGACCTCGAAGTTCGGGGCGAACACGCACACGAGGGCGCCGACGAAGAAGAACAGCGCCATCAGCAGGATGGTCTTGCGACGCCCCCAGGCGTCGGAGAGCCGGCCGCCGGAGATGGCGCCGACGGCGGCGCCGAACAGCAGCGAGCTGGTCACGACGCCCTCGGTGAACGTCGTGAGGCCGAGCTCGACGACCATCGGTTCCAGCGCACCGTTGATGACGCTGGTGTCGTACCCGAAGAGCAGGCCGCCGAAGGTGGCGACCAGGGCGACGGTTCCGAGGCGTTTGCTGTGCGGGCCGGCCGTCAGCGGCGGCAGCGCGGTGCGCACGCCCCCACCGACGGGATCCGACTGGCCCTGGGTGGTCGACAAGAGAACTCCTTCGTCCTGCGCTGGGTCTCGCGCTCGGGTCCACCGTCCGTGTGGACCCGGCCGCGTCACCGCGGCATCGGCGGTGACGACACCCGGGGACGGTAGGTCGGAGCTGGTGAAGATGTCAAGACAAAGACACCTCAGAGAGCCCTCGATCACCTCAGCGTCCAGTGTCGGCCACGCAGCGGGACCACGCGATCCGGGCCGCCGGCCCAGCCGGCGACGCGAGAGGATCGGCCGGCCCGTCCTCCCACCGACCCCAGGAGAACCCCGTGAGCACCGCCGAGACCGACGCCGAACTGCTGGCCCGGCTGACCGCCGACGAGGAGCGCCTCGTGCTCGACCGCTTCGACGAGGACGACGCCTGGCGGCTGGGCTGCCTGCTCGTCGAGCGCGCCCGCGCCGCCGGCCTGCCCGTCGCCGTCGCGATCCGCCGCAACGGCCAGCGCCTGTTCCACGCCGCGCTGCCCGGCTCGGCGGCCGACCACGACGCCTGGGCGCAGCGCAAGATGAACGTCGTCGACCGGTTCAACCGCTCCTCGTACCTCGTCGGCACCCGGTGGCGGCTGGAGGGCGGCGACTTCGACACCCACTCCCGGCTCGACACCGCGACGTTCGCCGCGCACGGCGGAGCGTTCCCGATCCGGGTGCGCGGCGTCGGGGTGGTCGGCGCCGTGGCCGTCTCGGGACTGCCGCAGGACGACGACCACGCGCTGGTCGTGGAGGTCCTCGGGGAGTTCCTCGCCTCCGCCGGCTGAGGACGGCACCCGCGGGCGGGTTCGCCTCCCCGGGCGCACGACCCCTCCTAGGGTGGTGGCGTGGTCGACCTCCCGCACGGCGCGACGCCACCGCCCCAGGACCCGCCCCAGGACCCGGACCGGGGACCGGTGGAGGAACCCGACCGCGCCGGGCCCCTCCCCCGCCCGCTCGCCGCGGCCGCGTGGGTGCTCGCCGCCGTGGCCCTCGCGCAGCCGCTGCTGCTCGCCGTCGTCGCCGCCCGCGTCCTGACCGGCGCCGTCGACGACCCCTACCTGACCGGGTACACCGAGGACGGCACCCCGGCCCCCGCTCCCGACGTCGGCTTCTGGGACCGCTGGGCGGTGCTGACCGGGCTCGTCGACCTCGACCTGCCGGTGCTCACCGCGACCGCCGCGACCGCCGCGCTCGCCGGGCTCCACCTCACCGGCCGGGGACGCTGGCGGCTGCCGCGGCCGCTGCGCGCCGTGGCCGCCGCCGCCGGTGCGGGCTGCGCGCTCGCCGCCGCCGCGCGGGTCGCGGTCCTGGTGCTGTCGACCCGGCAGGAGGAGACCGGGTACGGGGCGGGCTGGCCCTCGCAGTTCGTGGCCTTCGCGACGCCCGTGGCGAACGCCCTCGCGTGCGCCGCGTTCGCCGTCGTCGCCGGGGTCGTGCTCCTGGGCCCGGCGGCCCCGGCCCCCGCGCGCGCCGCGGCCCCGCCGCCCGAACCGGACCCGGAGCCGGGACCCGGACCCGAACCCGAGCGCGAGGCGGAACCCCGGTCCGAACCGGAGGACCTGCCGCGCCCCACCGAGGAGGAGTACGCGTGGTACCGCCGCCCGGCGCCCTGACCGGCGGGCCGGGCGCCGACCGGTGGTCGTGGGTGTTCGGGGCGCTGGCCGCCGCCGCTGCCGCACCCGCGGCGCTGTCCGCGGCCACCGTGGTGCACGTGCTGACCGACGACGGCGTGCAGGCGTCCGTCAACGGCGGCATGTGGGCCCGGGAGTCGGGCCGCCCCTTCGCCGACCGGTGGGACGTCGTGACGACCCTGACGCAGCTCACGCCCCCCGCCGCGACGAGCGCGGTCGCCCTGCTCGCCCTGGCCGCGGTCGTGGTGTCGGGACGTCCCGGGTGGCTGGTCCGCGGGGTCGAGCGCCCCCGCCTCCTCGTGGGCGCCCTCGCCGCCGGGTGCGCCCTGTGGACGGCCCTGACCACCGCGGTCGCGGTGTGGGCCCTGGTCACCGGCCCCACCGCGCGGCAGCGGGCCGACCACGTGGGGGCGGTGCCGTCGGTGGACCCGGGCGACCGGGTCGTCGACGGCGGCCTGGCGCTGCTGGCCGTGGCGGTGGACGTCGCCGTCGTCGTCGCCCTCGTCACGACCCGCGAACGCTCACACCAGCGGGTCGGCGACGATCCGCGCGAGCGTGCGCGCGCCGAGTGAGCTCATCCGCGGGTTCGAGCGGACGTAGTACCAGACGAGGCCGACCGCCTGCACGAACGCCCACGCCTGGCCCCGCACCCAGTCCAGGTCCCCGCCGGCGCACCCGGCCCGGAACCGCTCCCGCGCCGCGCCCTCGAACAGGTGCCACCCCGCGATGAGGTCCAGGGCCGGGTCGGCCGGTCCCAGCCCGCCGACGTCGAGGACCCCGGCCAGCCGCCCGCCGGTGATGAGCACGTTCCCCGGCACGAGGTCGCCGTGCGTCACGACGTCCGCCGACACGTGCGGCAGCCTCAGGTAGCGCTCCCACAGGGCGCGCAGCGCGGGGACGTCGAGGAGTTCCCCGCTGCGCTCGAAGCACTCCCGCACCCACCCGTCGTGGCGGTGCAGGTCACCGCCGCGGCCGTCGCCGGAGAACCGGCGACCGTGCAGCGACAGGTCGCGGACCCCGCGGACGAACTCGGCGAGGTCGGCCGCGAGGTCCTGCGCGTCGGCGGTGCCGACCTCGTCGGCGGGGGTGCCGGGGATCCAGCGCACGACGCTCCAGCTGAAGGGGTACCCCGCGCCGGGGTCACCGACGGCCACGACCTCGGGGGTGGGGAACCGGGTGCGGCCGAACAGCTCCCGGGTGGCCGCCAGCTCCGCGGGCAGCTGCGCGGCCGGGCCGGGGCGCCGCGGCAGCCGGACCACGAGGTCCTCGCCGAGCCGGAACACCGCGTTCACCGTGCCGGTGCCGTGCAGGGCGGTCAGCGGCAGCCCGGCCCAGTCCGGGAACCGGGTGCGCACGAGCTCGGCGACCAGCGCCGGCGGCACCTCGACCTCGTCGTCGTGCATCACCGGGGTCACGCCGACACCGCCGCGCGGACCACGTCGGGGTCCACGACGGACCGGGCGCCGAACCCCTCGTCCGGCCCGGCCGGGCGGCGGGCCGACAGGTGGACGTCGCCGACCCCCGTGACGGCGACGAGCTCACCGATCCGCTCGGGACGGACACCGCCGCCGGCCACGACGGCGACCCGGCCGGCGGCGGCCGCGACGGTCCGGGCGATGCGGTCGGTCCCGTCGTGGGCCGAGGTCGCGCCGCCGGAGGTGAGGACGCGGTCGACCCCGGCGTCGAGGAGGTCCTGCACGCCGCGCTCGACGTCGGGGTGGACGTCGAAGGCGCGGTGCACCGTCAGGTCGGCGTCACCGGCGAGTTCGCGCAGCCGCAGCAGCGCGTCGACGTCGAGCCGGCCGTCGGGCCGCAGGGGGCCGACGACGAGCCCGGCCGCCCCCGCGTCCAGCGAAGCCCACGCGTCGCGCAGGACGACGGCGGACTCGTCGGCGTCGTGGTGGAAGTCCCCCGGGCGCGGACGCAGCAGCACGTGCACCCCGACGGGCCCGGCCGCCTCCACGGCCCGCTCGACCAGGCCGACCGACGGGGTCAGGCCGCCGACCTCCAGGGCGACGCACAGCTCCACGCGGTGCGCCCCCGCGGCCCGGGCGACGCGGACCCCGGCGACGTCGGTGACGGCGATCTCGACCTTCGGCACGGGCCCACCCTGTCGTGGATCGACCCGCCGATCCACCCCCACCCCTCCCCGCGATCAAGGACACTCGGCCGGTGATCAAGGACTGCGGGAGCTCTCCCGGTGCGGGTGTCCTTGATCGCGGAGCGGGTGTCCTTGATCGCGGAGCGGGTGTCCTTGATCGCGGAGCGGGTGTCCTCGATCGCGGAGCGGGTGTCCTCGATCGCGAGGGCGGGGTGGGGCGTGGGACGACGGAGGGCCGGCCCGCAACGCGGACCGGCCCTCCGGGGCGGGGTGCTCAGCCGAAGTGCTCCGGCAGCGTCGCGGTGTGCGTCGCGCGCAGCTCCTCGACCGGGACCTGGAAGCGGCCCTGGACGTCCAGGACGCCCGGCTCGGCGTCGGTGACGCCGATGCGCAGGTGCGCCAGGCCGCGCGCGGTGCACATGTCGGTGAACCGCACCTCCTCCTCGCGCGGCACGGACACGATCGCGCGGCCCGCGGACTCGGAGAACAGGGCGGTGAACGCGTCGATCCCGTCGCGCTCGCACAGCTCGTCCAGCCACACCCGCGCGCCCACGCCGTAGCGGAGCACCGACTCCACGAGGGCCTGCGCGAGGCCGCCGTCGGACAGGTCGTGCGCGGCGTCGACCAGGCCGTCGCGCGAGCACTGCACGAGCACGTCGGCCAGCAGCTTCTCGTGCGCGAGGTCCAGCACCGGCGGCAGCCCGCCGAGGTGGCCGTGCTCGGCCCAGGCCCACTCCGACCCGCCGAGCTCGGCGCGGGTGGTGCCCAGCAGGTAGACGTTCTGCCCGGACTCCCGCCACCCCGAGGGGGTGCGGCGGCGGACGTCGTCGAGGACGCCGAGGACCCCGATGACGGGCGTCGGCAGGATCGCCGAGTCCAGCCCCTCGTCGCCGGTCTGGTTGTACAGCGAGACGTTCCCGCCGGTCACGGGGACGCCGAGCTCCTCGCAGGCCAGGGCCAGGCCCTGCACGGCCTCGGCGAACTGCCACATGACGCCGGGGTCCTCGGGGGAGCCGAAGTTCAGGCAGTCGGTGACGGCCAGCGGCTTCGCACCCGCCGCGGCGACGTTGCGGTACGCCTCGGCCAGCGCCAACGCGGCCCCGGTGCGGGGGTCGAGCCGGGCGAACCGGCCGTTGCCGTCCAGGGACAGCGCGACGCCGAGGTGGGTCTCCTCGTCGACGCGCACGACCCCGGCGTCGTCGGGGGTGGCGAGCGCGGTGCCGCCCAGGACGTACCGGTCGTACTGGTCGGTGACCCAGGCCCGGGAGGACAGGTTCGGCGAACCGGCCATCCGCAGCAGCAGCGCCCGCAGCTCGTCGTCCGAGGCCGGGCGCGGCAGGGCGTCGGGGGTGTTCGCCTGCAGGGCGTCCTGGGAGGCGGGCCGCTCGTACGGGCGCTGGTACACCGGGCCGTCGTGGGCGACGGTGCGCGGCGGGACGTCCACGACGGTCTCGCCGTGCCACTGCACGACGAGGTGGTCGCCGTCGGTGACCTCACCGAGGACCGCGGTCTCGACGTCCCACTTCGCCGTCACGGCGAGGAAGGCGTCGATGTTGGCGGGGGTGACGATCGCCATCATGCGTTCCTGCGACTCGCTCATGAGGATCTCCTCGGGCGAGAGCGAGGGGTCGCGCAGCGGGACGCGGTCGAGGTGGATGAGCATCCCGCCGTCCCCGGCGGAGGCCAGTTCGCTGGTGGCGCAGGACAACCCGGCACCGCCGAGGTCCTGGATGCCCTCGACCAGGCCCGCGTGGAACAGCTCCAGGCAGCACTCGATGAGCACCTTCTCCTGGAACGGGTCGCCCACCTGCACCGCCGGCCGCTTCGAGGGGCCGGTCGCGTCGAACGTCTCGCTGGCCAGCACCGAGACCCCGCCGATGCCGTCGCCGCCGGTGCGGGCGCCGAACAGGACGACGAGGTTGCCCGCGCCGCGGGCGTTCGCCAGGTGCAGGTCCTCGTGCTTCATGGCGCCCACGCACAGCGCGTTGACGAGCGGGTTGCCCTGGTAGGTGGGGTCGAAGACGACCTCGCCGCCGATGTTGGGCAGCCCGATGCAGTTGCCGTACCCGCCGACGCCGGAGACGACCCCGGGGACGACGCGCGCGGTGTCGGGGTGGTCGATCGCGCCGAACCGCAGGGAGTCCATGACGGCGATCGGGCGGGCGCCCATGGCCATGATGTCGCGGATGATCCCGCCGACGCCGGTGGCCGCGCCCTGGTAGGGCTCGATGTAGCTGGGGTGGTTGTGGGACTCGACCTTGAAGGTCACCGCCCAGCCCTGGCCGATGTCGACGACGCCGGCGTTCTCCCCGATGCCGACCATGAGGTGCTCCCGCATGGCCTCGGTGACGTGGTCGCCGAAGGTCCGCAGGTGCACCTTGGAGCTCTTGTAGGAGCAGTGCTCGCTCCACATGACCGAGTACATCGCCAGCTCCGCGCCCGTGGGGCGGCGCTCGAGGATCTCGCGGATCCGCTGGTACTCGTCGGCCTTCAGACCCAGCTCGGACCACGGCTGCGGGTGGTCGGGGGTCTGCTCCGCCCGGGTGACGGTGTCGAGGGTGCTCACGAGACGGCCTCCAGCCCGGCCTTCAGCACGGACGTGAACAGGCCCAGGCCGTCCAGGCCGGGACCGAAGACCTCCTCCACGGCGTGCTCGGGGTGCGGCATGAGCCCCACCACGTTGCCGCGGTCGTTGCTGATCCCGGCGATGTCGCGCAGCGACCCGTTCGGGTTGCCGCCCAGGTAGCGGAAGACCACGCGGCCCTCCCCCTCGAGGCGGTCCAGGGTGGCCTCGTCGGCGACGAAACCGCCCTCGCCGTTCTTCAGCGGGATCGTGATCTCCTGGCCGGCGGTGAACGAGGAGGTCCAGGCGGTGCCGGTGGACTCCACCCGCAGCCGCTGGTCCGTGCACAGGAACTTCTGGTGGTCGTTGCGGACCAGGGCGCCGGGCAGCAGGTGCGACTCGCACAGCACCTGGAAGCCGTTGCAGATGCCCAGGACGGGCATCCCGCCCCCGGCGGCGCGGACGACCTCGGTCATGACCGGGGCGAACCGGGCGATGGCCCCGCAGCGCAGGTAGTCGCCGTAGGAGAAGCCGCCCGGCAGCACGACGGCGTCGACGCCGCGCAGGTCGGCGTCGGCGTGCCACAGCGCCACGGCCTCGCCGCCGGCGAGGGTCACGGCGCGGCGGGCGTCGCCGTCGTCGAGGGAACCGGGGAAGGTGACGACGCCGACCTTCACGCCTGCGCCTCGGCCGCGCTCGCCTCGCGGACGCTCACGACGTCCTCGATGACGGGGTTGGACAGCAGCTTCTCGGCGGCCTGGCGCGCCTGGTCGAGGACCTCGGGGGTGACGTCCCCCTCGACCTCGAGCTCGAAGCGCTTGCCCTGGCGGACGCTGGTGAAGAGATCGAACCCCAGGCGCGGGAGGGCGCCGACGACGGCCTTCCCCTGCGGGTCGAGGATCTCGGGTTTCGGCATGACGTCGATGACGACGCGGCCCATGCGCGGCGCTCCTTCGAGAGGGGGATCGGCGATCTCCAGGTTACCGCCGCCGGGAGGGCTCAAGGACCGCGCCGCCGGTGCCGACGTGAGGACGTGGGATCCAACCGGAGGTTCCGTCGGCCGAGCGCGTCGACCCTCGTCGACACCGCCGTGTTCGCGCTGGGTCTGGCGGTCCTGGTGGGGGCGCTGCTGGCCTGGCGCGCCGAGGGGTCCGACCCCTCCCTGCTGGTGGCCCTGGCGATCTGCCTGCCGACCGGCTGGCTGCTCACCCGCTTCCCGCTCATGGTAACCGGGATCAACACCGGCATCCTCGTGCCCTTCGCCCCGGTGCTGCTGTTCTTCCTGCTCACCTCGCACGCCGACCGGCCCGCGACGGCGCTGCTGGCCTGGTGCTGCACCGCGCTGGCCTCCTACCTCGTGGACCGCCGCTCCTGGACCAGCCGGCTGTTCAACGCGGGGTCCTCGCTGCTGTCGGCGCTGGCCGCCACCCTGGTGACCGTCGCCGTGCAGCCGGCCGCCGACCCGGTCAGCCCCCGCCAGCTGCTGGCCGCCCTGCTCGGGGCGGGCACCTACTACCTCGTCGACGCCCTGCTGTCCGCGGTCTCCATCGCCGTGGAGCACCGCCGGCCGCTGGCCGCGGAGCTGCTGCACCCGGGGACCTTCGTCGGCGGGGCCCTGTTCCTCGTCGTGGCCAGCCTCGGCTACCTCTCCGCCGCGGTGGACCTCGCCATGCCCGGCTGGGTCACGAACCTGACCCTCGTGCCCGGTGCGGCCGTCGTCGTCGCCTCCTGGGGCTGGCGCACCGCCCACCAGCGGCGCGCCCAGCAGCAGGAGCTGTTCCAGGCCTCGGTGCGGATGCACACCGTCAGCACCGACGCCGAGCTCGTGGCCGCCCTGGAGCGGCACGGCTCGGCGCTGCTGTCCGGGGGCCAGCTGCGGGTCCTGGGCCGGGTCCCCGACGACGGCGAGACCGGCCGCCCCCTGCCGCCGGGACCCGACGGCGCCCCCCGCTGGATCGTCACCCCCGCCCCCACGAACCGGGACTCGGCGGGTTTCGACACCTCCGCGGTGGAGGCGCTGGCCCTCATCGCGGCCACCGCGGTGCACCGGGTCGCGCAGGCCGAGGCCTCCGAGCGCGCGGCGCTGCTGGACCCCCTCACCGGGCTGGACAACCGGCGCGCCTTCACCCAGCAGCTCGCCGACGCGGTCGCGTCCGAGGCCGCCGTCGCGGTCCTGTTCGTCGACCTCGACGGGTTCAAGGCCGTCAACGACACCCTGGGCCACACGGCCGGTGACGAGCTGCTCGCGGAGGTCGCCCGGCGGCTGCGCGCCACCGTCGGCGCGAACGGCCGGCCCGCGCGGCTGGGCGGGGACGAGTTCGCCGTCCTGCTGCCCGACGGGCTGCCCGGGCAGGTCGAGGACACCGGCGACGCCGTGGTCGCGGCCCTGCGCCAGCCGTTCCTGCTGAGCGCCGGGCCCGCCACCATCAGCGCCAGCGTGGGCGTGGCCCCCGCCGTGCCCGGCGAGGCGGCCCAGTCGCTGCTGCACCGGGCCGACGCCGCGATGTACGCCGCCAAGCGCGCCGGCGGCTGCCGCAGCGTGCTGGCCGTCGACGAGGCCTGAGCCGGGTCACCCCAGGGCCAGGTCCAGCGCCGCCCGGCAGTGCAGCGTGGTGGTGGGGAAGACGGGGACGGGCAGGTCGCCCGCGCCGACGCTGAGCTCCAGCTCGGTGCAGCCCAGCACGATCCCCTCCGCGCCGGCGGCGAGCAGGTCCCCCGCGACCGCCAGCAGCCGCTGCCGGGACGCGGCCTCGACCCGGCCCGTGCACAGCTCCTCGAAGATGATCCGCTGGACCTCCTCGCGGCCGGCCGGGTCCGGCACCAGCGTCTCCACCCCCCGGTCGGCGAGCCGGCCCCGGTAGAACTCCCGCTCGGCGGTGTACCGCGTCGACAGCAGCCCCACGCGGGACAGCCCGGTCGCGGTGACGGCCGCGGCGGTGACGTCGGCGAGGTGCAGCACCGGCACCGCGACCGCCCCGGCGACGTCGTCGTACACCTCGTGCATGGTGTTCGAGGCGATGAGCAGCAGGTCCGCCCCCGCGGCCTCCAGCCCCCGCGCCTCCGCCGCCAGCAGGTCGCCGGCCGCCCCCCAGCGGCCGGCGACCTGCAGCGCTTCCACGTCGGCGAAGTCGACCGCCCCCACGGCCAGCCGCGCCGAGTGCAGCCCCCCCAGGCGTCCGCGGACCCCCTGGTTGAGCAGCCGCAGGTACTCCGCGGTCGACTCCCAGCTCATGCCCCCGATGACCCCGATCCTCTGCACGCCCCCAGCCTGACGACCCGCGGGCGGAAGGAGAAGAGCGATCTCGTGGCACCACCTGCAACCATGGCTTCCATGTCGACGCCGCTGGACCTCGACCCCCGCAGCCTCGTCGTGCTGCACCTGGTCGTCCGCCACGGGTCGCTGTCCGGCGCCGCCCGGGAGCTGGGGTGGACCCACCCCGCCGTGGCCCAGCACGTGCGCCGGCTGGAGCGGGCCGCCGGGTGCGCCCTCGTCGAGCGCCACGGGCGGGGCGTGCGCACCACCGCGGCCGGCGCGGTGCTCGCCGGGCACGCCGCGGGCGTCGCCGCCGCGCTGCGGGCGGCCGCGGACTGCCTGCCGGGCCTGGCCACCGACCGCCCCGCGCGCCTGCGCGTCGCCGCCTTCCCCACCGCCTGCGCCACGCTCGTCCTCGACGCCGTCCGCGACCTCGCGGCCGGTGCCCCCGACCTCGGGGTCGACGTCCTGCAGGCCGAACCGCCGGCCGCGGTCCAGGCCCTGCGCGAGGGGGCCGCCGACCTCGCCGTGGTCTTCCACGACGTCGGCGACCCCGGAGGGGTCGCCACCCCCGGCACCACCGTGCGGCCGCTGCGCCACGACCCCCTCGTGCTCGTCGCGCCCGAGGGCCACCCCCTCGCGCGGGGCCCGCGGGTCCCCCTGGCCGCGCTGGGGGGCACCGCCGTCGTCGCGGGCTGCCCGACCTGCCGGGCCCGGTGGGAACGGCACTGCGCCCGGTCCGGGGTCCGGACCCGGCTGCACCACCAGGTCACCGACGACTACGTGCTGATGCAGGCGATGGTGGCCGCCGGTCAGGGGCTGGCGGTCCTGCCGGAGCTGGCGCTGACCGCCCACCGCCGCCCCGGCCTCGTGGCCCTCCCCCTCGACCCGCCCACCGGGCGCGACCTCGCCGTCCTGGTCCGGGAGGGGACCCCGGCGACCGGGTGGGCGACGGCCTTCGCCGACCGGCTCGCCGGGTTCGCCGGGTTCGCCGGGTTCGCCGGGTGAGTCCCCCCGCTCAGATCCCCAGGCCCGCGCGGCGCTCCGGCGGCGGGCCGACGAGCACCAGGTCCAGCTCGTCCTGCAGCTTCTGCAGCACCTCCACCGGCGGCGGGCCGACCAGGTCGGTGCTCTCGCTGCTCACCGTCCCCGGTTCGGGGTAGGAGCGGTCCTCCGTGGGCGAGCCCAGGACGCCGAAGAACGGCTCGAACACGTCGGGGGTCAGGATCCCCAGCATCTCGGTGCGGTGGGCGTCGAAGGCGAACGTGTGGATCGTCCCGGCCGGGGCGTGCACGAAGTCGCCCGGCGTCAGCAGCACCTCGGTCCCGTTGACCCACAACCACACCCGCCCGGCCAGGCAGAGGAAGTTCTCGGTGTGCTCGCGGTGGAAGTGCCGCCCGAAGTACCGCCCCGGGGCGCCGACCGTGTGGATCGCGAAGTACCGGTGGTCGGTGTTCCGCCCGCGCGAGAGGTACGTGTAGAGCGCGTCGGGGGTGCGCAGCCGGTCCCCCTCCCCGGCGCGCAGGAAGTACGGCTCCACCCCGCCGGGCAGGTCGGCGTCCCAGGTCTCCAGGGCGCGCACCTCCCGCGCCGTCGGGAACGTCACCCCCAGCGGCGCCCCGGCCTCGCGCTGCTGCTCGGGCGAGGGCGAGCCGGAGGGCCGGTCGCGGTGGGTGTGCACGTCGACGCGCGTCCCGAGCTGCTCCACCAGGGCCAGCGCCCCGCCCGGCGCCGCCCACGTCAGCAGGCGGGTGCCGTGGGCCAGGAACCGCCAGCCGACGGCCGTGCCCGCCGGGACGTTGAAGGAGTCCCCCGGCACGAGCACCCGGGCCGCCGGCCCCAGCTGCACCCGCACGCTGCCCCTCACCACGACGAACGAGCGCTGCCGGTCGCGGTGCGCGTGCGGCGCGGTGACCGCCCCGCGCGGGCCGTCCACCCAGGCGGCGTCGAACAGCCCGCCGGTGTCGGCGGCGCGCGCGAACACCGTCCACAGCTGGCCGTCGAGCTCGTAGCGGTGCCCCTCGCCGTGGGCGACCACGTAGGGCACCGGCTCGCCGGGCAGCTGGTCGCGCACCGGCGCGAGGCCGTGCACGACCTCCAGGTCGAGGCGGGGACGGTCCCGGACGTCGATCTCCACGGTTCTCCTCCTCAGAGCAGGTGACGGGTGAGGAAGTCCCCCACCGCGTCGTACGAGAAGCTCCCCGGCCCGGTCCGCTCCCCGCGCCCGGGGACGAACTCGCGGCACGTGGAGACGGCGGTCCCCTCGCGTTCCAGCCGCCCGTCGTCGAAGACGCGGGGGCCGGGGACCTCGACCGCACCGGCGGGGTTGAGGAACCCGTGCCGGTAGCCGTCCAGCAGGTGCAGGGTGCTCTCCACGCCCGCGGCCACGAGGGCCTCGTGCAGCAGGACGCTCTGCCCGGGCCGCACCAGCACGTCGTCGGTCCCGTGCGCGACGTGGAACGGCGGCGCGGCGGGGCTGACGTGGGTCAGCGGGGACGCGGCGCGGGCCAGGTCGCGCCGCTGGGCGGGCGGGCCGCCCAGCAGGCGGGCCTCGGGGGCGTTCGCGCCGCTCATCGCCGGCGGTGCGGACGCGGGGGCGTCGGCGACCACGCGCTCCAGGTCGACGGGCCCGTAGCCCTCGGCGACCGCCTGGACCGCGGCGCTCGGCGCGTCGGGCCCGACGTCCTCACCGGGCAGGAAGGGCAGGTGCCCGGTGACCCCGGCGAGGGCGGCCAGGTGCCCCCCGGCCGACGAGCCCCACAACCCGACCCGGCCGTCGAGGCCGAGCCCGGCGCCGGCGCGGCGCAGGAACCGCACGGCGGCGCGCACGTCGTGCAGCTGCGCGGGGAAGAGGGCCTGACCGCTGAGCCGGTACTCGACCGTGGCCATCGCCAGACCGCGCGCGGCGAACCACCGCGTCAGGTCCGGCGCCAGGTGGCGGTCGCCGGTGAACCAGCCCCCGCCGTGCAGCCACACCACGACGGGCACGGGGCCGGTGGCGTCGGGCGGGAGGACCAGGTCCAGCACGAGGGGGCCGGTGGACCGCTCGGCGTGGACCAGCCCGGTGCGGGTGGTTCCGTTCACCCCCGCATCCTGGGCCGGGCGCAGCGCCGGGCACCAGGACGGGTTCCGCAAGCGCCGTGAGGCGCAACCTCACGATCGCGCGTCAGGTCCCGGGGACGGGGGTGGCGCCGAACTCCGCGGCGCGCTCGCGCACCACCCGGTGCGCCGCCGCCTCCAGCGCGTCGCGGGCGGGGCTGGTCACGTCGGCGCGGCGCAGCAGGCAGACCGTGACCGGCGGGACGTCGCGCACCGGGACGAAGCGCAGGTCCGGGCGGGCGTGCCCGCGCGCGACGGTGGCCCCGGCGAGGTTGACGGCCATGCCGGCCGCGCACAGCTCCAGCACCTCCTCCAGCGTCTGCACCACCGCGTCCACCCGCGGCCGGCGCCCGTCCGGGCGCGGGCTGACGAACCAGGCGTCCAGGGTGGCCTCGTCGGCGGCGACCCCCACGAACCGCTCGTCGGTGGTCTCGTCGATCCCGACGTCGGCGCGCCCGGCCAGCCGGTGCGCGGCCGGCACGACGAGCACCCGGCCCTCGCACCACAGCGGCACCGCCCGCAGGTCCACCGCCCGCGGCGCGGACGTCAGCGGCGCCAGCACGACGTCCACCCGCCCGGCGCGCAGGGCGTCGGGGCCCTCGGCGAAACCCAGGCTGCGCACCTCCCACCGCACGTCGGGCAGTTCCCCGGCCGCCGCGGACAGCACCGCGGAGGGCAGCGGCCCGCCCGCGACGACCCCGACGACCAGGCGCTCACCCGCGGTGCGGTGCCCCGCCCACGCCTCCACCTCGTCCACGGCCTCGACGGCCCGGCGCGCCGGCGGGAGCAGCCGCACCCCCGCCTCGGTCAGCTCCACGCGGCGGGAGGTGCGGCGGAACAGCTGCGTGCGCAGCTGCCGCTCCAGGACCGCGACCTGCTGGCTCAGCGAGGGCGGGGCCACGTGCAGGCGGGCCGCGGCCCGGGTGAAGTGCAGCTCCTCGGCGACGGCGAGGAAGCAGCGCAGCTGCTGGACGGTCACCTGCACGTCGTCACCGTAGCCGCGCCGCGGGACCGCTCAGCTCCCCGCGGAGATCCCCGCGTCCGCGCAGGTCCGGCTCGCGGCC
Organism: Kineococcus lubricus; assembly: GCF_050871965.1. Classification (NCBI taxonomy): domain Bacteria; kingdom Bacillati; phylum Actinomycetota; class Actinomycetes; order Kineosporiales; family Kineosporiaceae; genus Kineococcus; species Kineococcus lubricus. Next base: position 14,708 of record NZ_JBJLSK010000014.1, on the reverse strand, counting down.
CCGGCGCACAGCGCGTCGACCGTCGTGTAGCCGTCGGCCAGGACCCGGCTCTGCACCTGGGCCTTCCCGACGGCCTGCGGCTGCAGGAGGACGGTGGGGACCGACCCGGCCCCGTTGTCGGTGGTGCCGGTGGTCTGCGGGTCCTGCCCGTCCAGGACGTCGGCGACCAGGTCGGCGGTGGCGCGCGCCTGGCCGGGCAGGTCCTTGTAGACCGTCATGGTCTGCGTACCGGCGAGGATGCGCTGCAGCGCAGCGGTCTCCGCGTCCTGCCCGGTGATCGGGACCCCGGGCAGACCGGCCTCGGTGAGCGCCTGGAGCGCCCCGGCGGCCAGGCCGTCGTAGGCGGTGTAGACGCCCAGCAGGCGGCGCCCGCCCAGGTCGGCCAGCGCCGAGCGCATCTCGACGGCGGCCTGGTCGGCGCTCCACCCGGCGACGTAGCGCTCGGAGGCGACGTCGACCTTCCCGTCGAGCACGGAGTGGGCCCCGGCGGCGAACAGACCGGCGTTGTTGTCCGCGGGGTCGCCCTGGAGCATGACGATCGCCCCGCCGGCGGTGTCGCCGCCGACCGCGTCGAGGATCGCCCGTCCCCCCAGCTCCCCGACGGCCCCGCCGTCGAAGGAGACGTAGTAGTCGATCGCCGACCCCTTGATCAGCCGGTCGTAGGCGACGACGGGGACGTCGGCGGAGTTCGCGGCCGAGACGAGGTCGCCGGCCTGCGCGCCGTCGAGGGCGACCACCACCACGGCCTGCGCGCCGTCGCGGATCGCCTCCTGGCCCTGGGCGTTCTGCTCGGCCTGGTCCTCGGCGGTCCGCACGTCCACCACGCACGTGGGGCAGCGGTGGGCGAGCTCGACGGAGAAGTTCGGCACGTCGTAGGCCATGGAGCGCAGCGACGTGGACGGGACGAGGAAGGCGATCCGCGGCCCCTCGGCCGCGGCCGGGGTGGCGGTGGTGCCGCCGCCGCAGCCGGCGAGGGCGCCGGCGAGGAGGGTGGCCCCGGCGAGCAGGGTCGCCGTGCGCGCGGTGGTGCGGCTCATCGTGGTTCTCCGGCCTGTGGTGGTCAGTACGTGAAGTGCGAGACGGCGGTGCGCATGCGGGCGGCCATCTCGGCCAGCTCCCCGACGGCGCGCTCGCTGTCGGACGCCCCGGTGCCGGTGGTCTGGGCGGCGGTGGCGACCGTGTCGACGGTGGCGGCGATCCGCCCCGCCCCGCCGGCGGCGTCGGCGACGCTGCGGCCCATCTCCTGGGTCGTGGCGGCCTGCTCCTCGACGGCGGCGGCGATGGTGCCCTGGTAGTCGCTGATCTCGGCGACGACCGCGCCGATGCTGCCGATGGCCGCCACCGCCCGCTCCACGTCGCGCTGGATGGCCTCGATCCGCTGGGCGATGTCCTCGGTGGCCCGCGCGGTCTGGCCGCTGAGCTCCTTGACCTCACCGGCCACGACGGCGAAGCCCTTGCCGGCGTCGCCGGCGCGGGCGGCCTCGATGGTGGCGTTGAGGGCCAGCAGGTTGGTCTGCTCGGCGATGGAGGTGATGGTCTTGACGACGTCGCCGATCTCGGCGGAGGACCGCCCCAGCTGCGCCATGGTCTGCCCGGTCTCGGCGGCGATGCGCACGGCGTCGCCGGCGACGTCGGCGGCCCGGGAGGCGTTGGAGGAGATCTCGCGGATCGAGGACCCCATCTCCTCGGCGCCGGCCGCGGCCCCGGCGATGTGGGCGCTGACGTCGCCCGCCGAGGACGCGACCTCGGCGGCGCGCCGGGAGACGTCGTCGACGCCGCCGGCGATGAGGCGGCTGTTGGCGCGCAGCTCCTCGGCCGCCGACGCGAGCGCGACGGCCTCGCCGTGCAGGTTGGAGACGGTCTCGCGCATGCTGCCGGTCGCGGTGCCCAGGGCCTGCGCCATCCGGCCCACCTCGTCGCGCTGGGCGACGTCGGCGGTGGCGGTGAGGTCGCCGCGGGCGACGCGGTCGAGGACCTCGACGACGCGGCGCAGGGGCCGGACGACCAGGCGGGTGGTCCAGCCGGCCAGCAGCGCCGTGACCAGCAGCCCGGCGAGGGCGACGACGACCATGGTGAGCCGGGCCCGGGAGTAGCTGTCGGAGGCGGCCGCCACCGAGGCGGCGGCGTTGCGGTCGCTGGAGGCGTCCAGGGCGTCCAGGGCGCTCTGAGCGTGGTCGGCGAGGATCGCGACGTTGCCCAGGTAGAGGGTCTGGAACGTGGCGCGGTCGGCGGGGTCGCCGGACGTGGCCAGCGGCAGGAGGAAGTTGTCGCGGGTGGCGCGGTAGGAGTCCCACCAGACGGTGAACTCCTTCAGCTGGGCCCGCTGCTGCTCGGTGCGGACCGTCGCGGAGAACTGCTCCAGCAGGCCGTCGAGCTCGTCGTCGTCGGCGGCCAGGCGGGCCTGCAGGTCCGCGCGGGCGGCGTCGTCCTGGGCGAGGGCCAGGTTGGCGAGGTCGCGCTGCGCCTCGACGGCCCCGGCCCGGATGCCGGCCAGGTGACCGGCCGGCACCAGGTCCTCGGCGTAGATCGCGTGCGCGCGGCCGTTGACCGAGGAGGCGCCGGTGAGGCCGACGCCCAGGAGGGCGGCGGCCATCGCGGAGGACACCCCGACCAGGGCGGCCAGTTTCGTGGCCACCGAGCGGTCGGCGAACCGGCGGCGGCGGTGCGACGGCTCCTCCTGCGTGCGGCCCGTGGGCGCCTGCGACATCCCGGTGACTCCTGCTGCTCCCGGCGGCCGGCCGGCCGCGCAGGCTGCCCATCGGCCGGTCGCCCCCCGACCTGAGCGGGACGGGGGGCGACGCCCGGGACCTCAGACCAGCTTCATCGCCTCGACCAGGGTGGCGCGCAGGATCTGCTCCATCTCGTCGAACTCCGCCTGGCCGCAGGTCAGCGGCGGGGCGACCTGGATGACGGGCTCACCGCGGTCGTCGGGACGGCAGTACAGCCCGTTGCGGAACAGCGCACCGGGCAGGAACTGCTTGATGAGGGTCTCCCGCTCATCGAGGTCGAAGGTCTCCTTGGTGGTCTTGTCCTTCACCAGCTCGACGGCCCAGAAGTACCCGTCGCCGCGCACGTCGCCGACGATGTCGAGGTCGAGCAGCTTGCGCAGGGTGTTCCCGAGCGCCTGCTCGTTGTCGAGGACGTTCTGGTTCAGGCCCTCGCGCTCGAAGATGTCGAGGTTCGCCAGCGAGACGGCGGCCGACACCGGGTGCCCGGCGAAGGTGTAGCCGTGCGGGAAGAAGTTCTTGCCCTGCAGGAACGGCTCCATGACGCGGTCGGTCGTGATCATCGCCCCGATGGGGCCGTAGCCGGAGCTCATGCCCTTGGCGCAGGTGATGACGTCGGGCTGGTATCCGAACTTCTCCGCCGCGAACATCGTGCCGTGGCGGCCGAAACCGCAGATGACCTCGTCGGAGACCAGCAGGACGTCGTACCGGTCGCAGATCTCCCGGACCCGCTGGAAGTACCCCGGCGGCGGGGTGAGGCAGCCGCCGGAGTTCTGCACCGGTTCGAGCACGACGGCCGCGACGGTGTCGGGCCCCTCGAACAGGATGGCCTCCTCGACGCGGTCGGCGGCCCACTTCCCGAACAGGTGCGGGTCGGTCGGGGCGCCCATGCGCTCGGCGCGGTAGATGTTCGTGTTCGGCACCCGGAAACCGCCGGGGGTCAGGGGCTCGAACGCCTGCTTCATGGCCGGCAGGCCGGTGATCGCCAGGGCGCCCTGCGGGGTGCCGTGGTACGCGGTGGCCCGCGAGATCACCTTGTGCTTCATCGGCTTGCCGGTGAGCTTGAAGTACTGCTTGGCGACCTTCCACGCGCTCTCGACGGCCTCGCCGCCGCCGGTGGTGAAGAACACCCGGTTCAGGTCCCCCGGCGCGTACCCGGCGATGCGGTCGGCCAGCCGGATCGCCGGTTCGGTCGCGTACCCCCACACGGGGAAGAACGCCAGCTCGCGCGCCTGCTTCGCCATGACCTCGGCGAGCTCCTCGCGGCCGTGGCCGACCTGGACGACGAACAACCCGGACAGGCCGTCGAGGACCTTGTGGCCCCGGTCGTCCCAGACGTACGCGCCCTCGCCGCGGGTGATGACGGGCGCGGGCCGGTCCTGGTACGCGCCCATGCGGGCGAAGTGCATCCAGAGGTGGTCGCGGGCCGCGTCCGCGAGACCGGAACCCCCCGCACCCGTCACGGTCTGCTCGGTCACGGTCATGGCCGGTCCTCCTCGGGTCCTGGTCAGCGCGTCGACGGCCGACGTCGATCCCCCCAGCCTGCCGCCCGGGGCCACCCCACCGCCAGCGACGTTCCGTCGGCGGACGCGGCCGGGAGCCGACGGACCGTCGTAGCCTCGGGGCGTGCTGACGGTCGCCGACGTCCTCGCCCTGCCCGTCCTCGCGGCCGGCGCCCCGCAGGTGCGGGCCGGGGAGGACCGCCTCGGCGCGCCGGTCCGCTGGGTGCACGTCAGCGAGCAGGTCGACGTGACCGGCCTCCTGGGCGGGGGCGAGCTGCTGCTGACGACCGGCCTGGGCCTGGCCAGGGCGGAACTGGACGCCGGGACGTACGTGTCCACCCTCGTCGAGGCGGGCGCGGCGGGCCTGGTCGTGGAGCTGGGCGAGGTCCTGCCCGCGCTGCCGGCCGCGCTGCTGCGGGCGGCGCGGACGGCCCGCTTCCCGCTGGTCGAGCTGCACCGGGCGGTGCGGTTCGTGGAGGTCACCGAGCGGGTCCACACCCGCCTCCTGGACGACCAGCACGAGCGGCTGCGCTTCGCCGAGCGGGTGCACTCGACGTTCGCGGCGCTGGGGACCTCCGGGGCCTCCACCCGGGAGGTCCTGGAACGGGCCGCCGGGCTGCTGGACGCACCGGTGGTGCTGGAGGACCCCGCCCACCACGTGCTGGACCACGTGCCCGGGGCCCGCGGCACGGCGGAGGTGCTGCGGGACTGGCCGCGCCGCTCGCGCCGCGAGGGGACCGCGGGGGGCCCGGAGGGGTGGACGGCGGTCCCGGTGGGGACCTCCGGCGACCGGTGGGGCCGGCTGGTGCTGCCCGGGCGGGTCGCGGGGCAGGACGTCGCCCTGGTCCTCGAGCGCGCCGCCGAGGTCCTGACCGTCCTGCGGCTGCTGGCGGCGGGCGGCCCCGGCGAGATCAGCGTCGCCCGCGCCCACGGCGACCTCGTGAGCGACCTGCTGCGGGCCCGGACCGTCGACGAACCCGCCCTGCGGCAACGCCTGCGCGCCCTCGGGCTGCCCGCGCGCGGCGGCTTCACGGCCGGCGCGGTGCACACCCCGGGGGGCGCGGACCGGCCCGCGGTGGCCGACGCGCTGCGCGCGGCGGGGGTGGTCGGGCTGACGGGGGTGCTGGGGCCGGACGTGGTGGGCGTCCTGCTGGTGGGGGCCGGCGAGCGGTCGCTGCCGCGGCTGGCGCGGGAGCTGCCGGCGGCGGCGACGCTGGGGGTGACCGCCGCGGTGGAGCGCCTCAGCGCCACCGGGGAGGGCTTCGCCGAGGCCCGGCACGTCGCGCAGGTGGCGGCGGCCTCCCCCGGGCGCGTCCCCGGGGCGGTCCACCGCGCGGCCGACCTGGGGGTGCGGGGGCTGCTGTGGCGCCTGCGCGACGACGCCCGGCTGGCCGGGTTCGCCGAGGAGCAGCTGGCCCCGCTGCTGGCGGGCCCCGACGGGGGCCGCGCGGACCTGGAGCTGCTGGAGCACCTGGTGGCCTCCGGCGGGTCCATGACGCGGCTCGCGGCCCTCCTGCACCTGTCCCGCCCGGCGGCCTACGGCCGGGTGGAGCGGCTGGCGCGCCGGCTGGGACGGGACCTGGGCGACCCCGAGACCCGGCTGGCGCTGCACCTGGCGCTGCTGGTGCGGGAGCAGGGGCCCACCGGGAGCTGATCGCCGGCCCCGGGCCCGGGTTCGTCAGTTCAGCCCGGCCTCGGCCTCCCGCACCGCGGCGAACTCCTCCTCGGGGGCGCTCGCGACCAGGTGGTGGCGGGAGTGGAACCAGAAGTAGGCGAGGAACGCGACGAACACCGCCGCGGTGATGCCCGCCGCGAGGCGGTCCACGAAGAACGTCGCGACGACGGCCGAGGCGGACAGCACCAGGGCGATGCCGGTGGTGACGACGCCGCCGGGGGTCCGGTACGGCCGCTCGAGGTCCGGTTCCCGGCGGCGCAGCACGATGTGCGAGAGGTTCATCAGGACGTAGGACACCGTCGCGCCGAACACCGCGATGTTGATGAGCAGCCCGCCGTTCTGCGTGGTCGCCGCCAGCACGAACCCGACGGTGGCCGGGACGATCAGCGCGACGTAGGGGGTCTTGCGCCGGCCCGTCACCGACATCCAGCGCGGCAGGTACCCGGCCCGGGACAGCGCGAACAACTGCCGGGAGTAGGCGTAGACGATGGAGAAGAAGCTCGCGACCAGCCCGGCCAGGCCCACCCAGTTCACGACGGTCGCGAGCAGGTTGTCCTCGCCGTAGGCGGTGCGGACGGCCTCCGGCAGCGGGTTGCCGGAGTCCTGCATCGTCGAGGACCCCGCCCCGCCCGGGGCGAGCAGCAGCACCGCGGCGCCGAACACCAGCAGGACGAGGATCGCCGCGATGATGCCCCGCGGCATGTCCCGGCGCGGGTCGCGCGCCTCCTCCGCCGCCAGCGGGACGCCCTCCACGGCGAGGAAGAACCAGATCCCGTAGACGAAGGCCGCGAGGATCCCCGCGTAGCCGAACGGCAGGAAGGAGGAGGAACCGGCGGAGCCGTCGGGGGCGATGTCGAAGAGGTTCGACCACTGGAACTTCCCGACCATCCCCACGATCCAGGCCACCAGCGCGACCACCGCGAGGGCGGTGATGCCGAAGATCACCTTCATCGCCTCGCCCACCCCCCACAGGTGGACCCCGACGAACACGACGTAGGCGGCGAGGTAGATCGGCCAGGGGTTCGCGCCCTCCAGGAAGCCCAGCGCCTGGACGTAGCCGCCGATGAACGTGGCGATGGCGGCCGGGGCGATGGCGTACTCGATGAGGATGGCGACGCCGGTGGCGTAACCGCCCAGCGGGCCGAGGGCGCGGCGGGCGAACCCGTACCCGGCCCCGGCCACCGGCAGGGCCGAGGACAGTTCGGCCAGCCCGAACACCATGCACGTGTACATGAGCCCCATCAGCGCGAAGGCGATGAGCAGACCACCCCAGCCGCCCTCGGCGAGGCCGATGTTCCAGCCGGAGAAGTCCCCGGAGATGACGTAGGCCACCCCGAGGCCGGCCAGCAGCACCCAGCCGGCGGCACCGCGCTTCAACTGCCGCTGCTGCAGGTACTCGACGGAGACGTCGTCGTAGTCGACGCGGGACGACGAGGGGTTGCGCTGCACGCTCATGCGGACCTCCGAGGCCAGGTGGTGCCCGAGGTGGAACCGTTGGATCGCCGCTGATCCCTTTCCCGGTGGACTTCCGGTGGACGTCGAGCATGCCCGTGCCCCGCGACGGCGTCAACGGGCCTTGACAGCCGTCGGCGGGGAGGACTTCGATGGTGGGCAATGGTCCAGCGGCGGACCATTCCGGCCGGTTCGGCACCGCTGAGCACGAGGAGACCCCGTGAGGCGCACCAGCACCGGAACCAGCAGCGGGAGGACCGCCGGCGCGCCCCTGCCGCTGGAGGAACTGCGCCGCGACATCGCCTCCGGCGCGGTCGACACCGTCCTCGTCGCCATGACCGACATGCAGGGCCGGCTGCAGGGCAAGCGCGTCACCGGGCGGTTCTTCCTCGACGAGGTCCTGGAGCACGGGACGGAGGGGTGCAACTACCTGCTCGGCGTCGACGTCGAGATGAACACCGTCGACGGCTACGAGATCACCTCCTGGTCCCGGGGTTACGGCGACCTCCTGCTGCGGCCCGACCTCACGACGCTGCGCCGGATCCCCTGGCACCCCGCCACCGCGATGGTGCTGTGCGACGTGCTGCAGCTGGACTCCGAACCGGTGCGCCCCTCCCCCCGGCAGGTCCTGCGCGCCCAGCTGGACCGACTGGAGCAGCACGGCCTGCGGGCCCTGGTCGCGACCGAGCTGGAGTTCAACCTGCTGCGCGTCACCTACGAGGAGGCGCAGGCGAACGGGTACCGCGACCTGCGGCCCGCGAGCACCTACAACATCGACTACTCCCTCCTGGGCACCGGCCGCGTCGAGCCGGTGCTGCGCCGGATCCGCAACGAGATGGACGGCGCGGGCCTGTACACCGAGTCCGCCAAGGGCGAGTGCAACCTCGGCCAGCAGGAGATCGGATTCCGCTACGCCGACGCCCTGACCACCTGCGACCAGCACTCCGTCTTCAAGCTGGGCGCCAAGGAGATCGCCGCGCAGGAGGGCATGTCGGCCACCTTCATGGCCAAGCTCGACGAGAAGGAGGGCAACTCCTGCCACGTCCACCTCAGCCTCACCGACCTCGACGGGTCCCCGGTGTTCGCCGAGGCCGGCGGTGACGGTTCGGCGATGGCCCCCGTGATGCGCTCCTTCCTCGCCGGGCAGCTCGCGGCGCTGCGCGAGCTGACGCTGCTGCTGGCGCCGAACGTCAACAGCTACAAGCGCTTCGCCGACGGGTCGTTCGCCCCCACCGCCGTGGCGTGGGGGTACGACAACCGCACCTGCGCGCTGCGGGTGGTGGGTCACGGGCCCTCCCTGCGCATGGAGAACCGCGTCCCGGGCGGGGACGCGAACCCGTACCTGGCCGTCTCGGCGCTCCTGGCGGCCGGGCTGCACGGCATCGAGGAGGGGCTGGAGCTGGAGGAGGCGACCACGGGGAACGCCTACACCGGCGGCGCCCCCCGGGTGCCGGTCACCCTGCTGGAGGCGGTGCAGCTGTTCGCCGGTTCCGCGCTGGCCCGGCGCGCCTTCGGCGACGACGTCGTCGACCACTACGCGCGGGCCGCGCACGTGGAGCTGGAGGCGTTCCAGCGCGCCGTCACCGACTGGGAGCGCGCCCGTGGTTTCGAACGCCTCTGAGGGGCACCGGCCCCTCATCGGCCTGACGACCTACCTCGAACCCAGCCGGCACGGGATCTGGGACGTCGTGTCCGCGCTGCTGCCGGCCGTGTACGTCGACGGCGTGCGCGCCGCGGGCGGGCGGCCGGTGCTGCTGCCGCCCTGGGAACCGGGGGGCGCCGGCTGGTCCGACGCCGAGCTCGCCGACCTCGACGGCCTCGTCCTCACCGGCGGCGGCGACGTCGACCCCGCGCGGTACGGGCAGGAGCCGCTGGCCACCACCGGCGCCCCGCACCCGGCCCGCGACGACCACGAGATCTCGCTGGTCCGCTCCGCGTTGCGCCGGGGCCTGCCGGTGCTGGGCATCTGCCGCGGGGCGCAGGTCCTCAACGTCGCCCTCGGCGGCACCCTGCACCAGCACCTGCCCGACGTCCTGACGGGGCGCCCGCACCAGGCCGGGCCCGCCGAGTTCGCCACGACGCGGGTGCGGACCGAACCCGGTTCACGGGTCCGGGACCTGCTCGGGGAGGGAGTCACCGTGCACTGCTACCACCACCAGGCCGTGGACCGGCTCGCCGGCGGGCTGCGCGTCGCGGCGCGCGCCGAGGACGGCACCGTGGAGGCGGTCGAGGGCGCCGACCCCGGGCGGGGTTTCCTGCTGGGGGTGCAGTGGCACCCCGAGGAGGACGCGAGCGACCGGCGGCTGTTCGCGGCGCTGGTCGCCGCCGCCCGCGACGCCTCGGCGGTGCCCCGGTGAGCGCGCCGGCCGGGGACCCGCGCGAGGGCGGCACCCACGACGTCGTCGACCCCGCCCGCGGGGAGGCGTTCACCACCGTGTCGATGACCGGCACCGCCGGCACCGACGCCGCCGTCGCGCGCGCCGCCGCGGCCTTCCCCGCCTGGCGCGACGTCGCCCCCGCCGACCGCGCGCGGCTGCTGCGCCGCTTCGCCGCGGCGGTCGACGCCGACCTGGACCACCTCGCGGACCTGGAGGTGCGCGAGGCCGGTCACCCCGTCGGGAACGCCCGCTGGGAGGCGGGCAACCTGCGCGACGTGCTGGAGTACTCCGCCGCCGCCGTGGAACGCCACCTCGGCGACCAGATCCCGGTGGCCGGTGGCCTCGACGTCACCTTCCACGAACCCCTCGGCGTGGTCGGGGTCATCACGCCGTGGAACTTCCCGATGCCCATCGCGGGCTGGAGCGTCGGCCCGGCCCTGGCCGCGGGGAACACCGTCGTCCTCAAACCCGCCGAGCTGACGCCGCTGACGTCGATCCGGCTCGCGGAGCTCGCGCGCGAGGCGGGCCTGCCCGAGGGGGTCCTGCAGGTGCTGCCCGGGCGCGGCGACGTGGTCGGGCAGCGGATCGTGGAGCACCCCGCGGTGCGCAAGCTGGTCTTCACCGGCTCCACCGCCGTCGGGCGGCGCGTCATGGCCGGCGCCGCCCAGCACGTCAAGCGCGTCACCCTCGAACTCGGGGGCAAGAGCGCGAACGTCGTCTTCGCCGACTCCGACCTCGAGCGCGCCGCGGCGACCGCCCCCGACGGCGTGTTCGACAACGCGGGGCAGGACTGCTGCGCCCGGTCGCGGATCCTGGTGCAGCGCAGCGTCCACGACCGGTTCCTCGAACTGCTCGAACCGGCCGTGCAGGCGGTCCGGGTGGCCGACCCGCGCTCCCCCGGCGCGCAGATGGGACCGCTGGTCTCCGCCGCCCAGCGCGACCGGGTGGCGGGGTTCCTCACCCCCGACGCCCTCGGCGGCAGCGCCCGGGTCGCGTTCACCGGCACCGCCCCGGACGGCCCCGGTTTCTGGTTCCGGCCCACCGTGGTGCTCGCCCCCGACCCCGGCGTGCGGGTGGCCACCGAGGAGGTGTTCGGCCCCGTGGTCACCGTGACGCCCTTCGAGGACGAGGCCGACGCGATCCGGATCGCCAACGACTCCCGCTACGGGCTCTCGGGGTCGATCTGGACGCGCGACCTCGCCCGGGCGCTGCGGGTCTCGCGCGCCGTGGAGGCGGGGAACCTCTCGGTGAACTCGCACTCCTCCGTGCGGTACTCCACGCCCTTCGGCGGGGTGAAGGAGTCCGGCCTGGGCCGGGAACTGGGGCCGCACGCCCTCGACGCCTTCACCGACGTCAAGAACGTCTTCATCTCCACCACCTGAACCACCGCACCACCGACGAACCCCGGGAGAGGCAGCACCGTGACGAGCACCAGCACGCAGGAGACCCCCACGTCGCGCCGGCTGCCCGGGCGGGTCGCCGTCGTCACCGGCGGCGGCAGCGGCATCGGCCTGGCCACCGTGCGCCGCCTCGCCTCCGAGGGGGCGCACGTCGTCGTCGCCGACGTCGACGCGGACGCCGGGCAGGCGGCGGCGCAGGGGGTCGGCGGCCTCTTCGTCGCCGCCGACGTCACCGACGCCGTGCAGGTCGAGGAGCTGTTCGCCACCGCGCACCGCACCTACGGCGCCGTCGACGTCGCCTTCAACAACGCCGGGATCTCCCCGCCGGACGACGACTCCATCCTCACCACCGGCCTGGAGGCGTGGCAGCGGGTGCAGGAGGTGAACCTGACGTCGGTGTACCTGTGCTGCAAGGCGGCGCTGCCGTACATGCGCGCCCAGGGCCGCGGTTCCATCGTGAACACCGCCTCGTTCGTGGCGGTCATGGGCTCGGCCACCTCGCAGATCTCCTACACCGCCTCCAAGGGCGGGGTGCTGGCGCTGAGCCGGGAGCTGGGCGTGCAGTTCGCGCGCGACGGCGTCCGCGTCAACGCGCTGTGCCCGGGGCCGGTGAACACGCCGCTGCTGCGGGAGCTGTTCGCCGCCGACCCCGAGCGCGCCGCGCGCCGGCTGGTCCACGTGCCGGTGGGGCGCTTCGCCGAACCCGAGGAGCTGGCCGCGGCCGTGGCGTTCCTCGCCAGCGACGACTCCTCGTTCGTCACCGCCTCCACGTTCCTCGTCGACGGCGGGATCTCCAGCGCCTACGTGACGCCGCTGTGAGCGCGGCGCCCCCGTGACGGCCGCGCCGGAGGGACCGCGGGCGGTCCCGGTGGTGCTGCGCCCGCTGCGCACCGGCAACGCCTTCGAGGAGACCGTGGAGCGGCTGCTGCAGACCGTCCGGCTCGGCCTGGTCCCGCCGGGGCAGCGGCTGCCCGCCGAGCGCGACCTCGCCCTGCAGCTGGGGGTCTCCCGCACGACGCTGCGGGAGGCCCTCGCGGCCCTGCACGCGGCGGGCTGGGTGGAGGTCCGCCGCGGCCGCAGCGGCGGCACGTTCGTGCGCGGCCCCTCCCCGGTCCCCGGCCCGGGACCGGCGCCCTCCCCCGCCGAGGTCGAGGACGTCCTGGCCCTGCGCCGGGTGGTGGAGGTCGGGGCCGTCGAGGTCGCCGCCGGGCGCGAGCTGAGCGCCGCCCGGCGGCGCGACCTCGGCACCCACCTGCGGGCCGTCGTCGCCGCGCCGGCGCAGGAGCACCGCCGCTGCGACTCCCGCCTGCACCTGGCACTGGCCGAGGCCAGCGGCTCGCCGTCGCTGGTGGCGGTGGTCGCCGACGCCCGGACCCGCCTCAACGACCTGCTCGACCGCATCCCGCTGCTGGCGGCGAACCTGCAGCACTCCAACGCCCAGCACCGGCGCATCGTGGCCGCCGTGCTGGCCGGCGACCCCGACCGGGCGCGCGCGGAGATGCTGCGGCACGTGGAGGGCAGCGCCGCCCTGCTGCGCGGTTTCCTCAGCTGAACCGCGGTCTCCTCCGACCCGTCCCGGCGTCGTCGACCCGCGCGGGCGTCGCGGCGGTGGGTTCCCCCGGGGAGGCGGTGCCGGGACCGGCCCGCGATCGTGGCCCCCGGAAGGGGGACAGGACCGCGGCGCCCCGCGACCGGGGCCGGGCGGAGCACGGTCGCCCGTCCGAACTCCTCCCCGGGACACCCCGGATCTCATCCTCAGGAACGACTCCCGACCGTTCGTCGTGTCGCTACTGTCGCAGCCAGTAAACAGAGGAGAGAACCATGCCCGGAACCCGTCGCGCCCTGTTCACCCTGCCCCTGGCGGCAGCCTGCCTGCTGACCGCCTGTTCGGCGTCCTCGGCCGGTGACGAAGCCGAGGAACGGAAGCCACCCCTGGCGACGTACTTCGAGTCCTTCTACGGCACCGAGGGCAGCGAGGCCGAGCAGCAGGCGAAGTACGACGAGCAGAACAAGCGCACGGAGGAGCTCGTCGCCCGGTGCATGAGCGAGCAGGGTTTCGAGTACACCCCCAACACCGCCAACTCCGCGGTCTCGTTCAGCAGCGGTGAGGAGTGGGACCCCGACTCCCGCGAGTGGGTGTCGCAGTACGGCTACGGGATGGTGAAGTCCCCCGGGTCGGAGAACGCCGAGGAGGCTCCTCCCGAGGAGTACGTCGACCCCAACGCCGACCTCATCGCCAGCCTCAGCGAGTCCGAGCAGGTGGCCTACCAGGAGGCCCTGTCCGGCCCCGCCCCCTCCGAGGAGGACATGGCGGCCATGGAGGACGGCTCCTACGAGTGGGACTGGACCAAGAACGGCTGCTACGGGCAGGCTCAGCACGAGGTCGCCGGCGACGACCCGACGCAGTCCGACGAGTTCAAGGGGTTGATGGAGGAGATCAACACCTTCTACGAGGGGCAGTCGTCGTGGCCGGCGGTCGCCGAGGCGGACGCGGCGTGGTCGAGCTGCATGTCCGAGGCCGGGCACGGCGGGTTCGCCACCCAGAGCGACGCGCAGAACTCCCTCAACGAGAAGCTGAACAAGGTCTACGAGTCGACCGGTCCCGAGGGCGAGGTCGACCAGGCCGCCCTCGACGCCCTCGGGGAGGAGGAGGTCGAAGTGGCCCTGGCCGACCTCGACTGCCGCGAGGAGACCGACTACCGCACCAAGGTCACCGACGCCGCCTTCGAGCAGGAGCAGCGGTTCGTCGACGACCACAAGACCGAGCTCGACGCCATGAAGGCCGCCGCGGAACAGGGGAACTGACCTCGTGGCACCGCAGCAGGAGCAGGAGCAGACCGCCCCCGGGGAGGAGATCCTCCCCGCTCCCCTCACCGAGGAGGACCCGCCGGCGCGCCGCGGCGCCGCGCGCCGCGCGGCCCGCCCGAACCGGTGGGCCGCGGTGCTGCGACGCAACCGCGTCCTGCTCGTCGTCGCCGCCGCAGCCGTCGTGAGCCTGGTCGCGGGGTTGCTGCTGGGCCGCTTCGCCCTCGGCGCGACGGCGGAGGACACCGTCCCCGAGCCCGGTCTGGTCACCGCGCCCGTGGAGCTCGAGGAGCTGAGCAACGACGTCACCATCCGCGGCGAGGTCGCGTACTCCGACTCGGTGGAGGTCCGCATCGACGCCTCCGCGTTCTCAGGGCCGGCGGTGGTGACCGGGCGGGTGCCCGCCGTGGGCGACCCCCTCGGCGGGCTCGCGATCGCCCTCGAGGTCGCCGGGCGGCCCGTCATCGTCCTGCCCGGCGCGCTGCCCGCCTACCGGACCCTGCAGGTCGGGGTGTCCGGCCCGGACGTGGTGCAGTTCAAGCAGGCCCTGCGCGCCGTCGGCCTCGACGGCGGCGACCCCGGGAACGACGTGTTCGACGCGCGGGCCGCCGCCGCCGTCACCGCCCTCTACGACGAGGCCGGGTACCCGGCCCCGGGGGGGGGGGGGGGGGGGGGGGGGGGGGGGGGGGGGGGGGGGGGGGGGGGGGGGGGGGGGGGGGGGGGGGGGGGGGGGGGGGGGGGGGGGGGGGGGGGGGGGGGGGGGGGGGGGG
>NZ_JBJLSK010000013.1:0-144688 GCF_050871965.1 Kineococcus lubricus | reverse complement strand
TGGGGTTCAGGTCGGCGGTCAGGGCGGGGATGGCCAGGGCCAGGACGGTGCCGTCGACGGCCAGCAGCACCACGGCCAGGGTCAGGACGATCAACGCCAGCCACGCGCGCCTGCCCGCGCGGGCGGGACGTGGGTGGGAACCGGTGGGCTGGGGACCGGTCGTGGATCCGGTCGGCGGAGGCCCGGGACTCGCCGGGGAGTTCGTGGTCACCTCCACAGAGTATACGCTCCGGTCAGCACAACAATCCGATCGGTCAGCTGATTTCAGGGGAGTGCCCATGGAGATCCTCATCGCGGGTGCGGGGCTGGCGGGGTGCGCCACGGCGCTGCACTTGCGCCGCACCGGCCACGACGTGACCCTCGTCGACGCCGCGAGCGAGCCGCAGCGCAACGGCTACCAGGTGCAGATGGCCCCGGCCGCCCAGAACCTCCTGGCGGACCTGGGTCTGGGCGACGTCGTGCACCGGGTCAGCGAACCCTCGCCGGACATCACGCTGCACCGGCGGACCCGCACGGGGAGCAGGAAACTCACCACCGTGCGTCCCGCCGGGTACCGCATCGCCCGTCGCCGGGACCTCGTGGGCGCGGTCGCCGAACGCACCGCCGCCGAGGTCCCGGTGCAGCGGAGCAGGGAACTGGTCGGCATCGAGCAGCGCGCCGACCACGTCGTCGCGCACTTCGCCGACGGCGCCAGCGGGCGGTACGACCTGCTGCTGGGGGCCGACGGTCTGCGGTCCACCGTGCGGCGCCTCAGCCTCGGGCCGGACCGGTCGCTGGTCTACGAGAACGGCTGGACGAACGTGTGGATCGACCTGCCCATCGAGGCGCTGGGGCCCGACACCGCCGAGATGCACATCGGCAAGGGTCTGAGCGCGCAGTTCTTCCCCTACCCCGGGGGCGAGGAGGCCCTGGTGGTCGCCTTCCTGCACACCGGCCCCCGGCCGTCGAAGGTGGGCGACCTCGTCGCCCGGGTCCGGGACGCCCTCGGCGGGGGTGAGCGCGGCCGTCGCGTCGCGGACGCCCTGGACGGGGCCGACCTCACCACCGTGCGGCTGACGCGGTTCGCCCAGGTGCGCACGCCCACCTGGCACGCCGGCCGGGTCGTCCTGGTCGGCGACGCGGCCCACTGCCTGGACCCGCTGTCGGGGTCGGGCGTCCACGCCGGCCTGCTGGGTGCGCTCCGCCTGAGCCAGGAGCTCAACCGGACGCAGGACCGGTCCCGCGCCGGCCTCGACGCCGCGGCGCGCCGGTACACCGCCCGGGTGAAGCCGTTCGTGGAACTGTCGCAGCACAGCACCGCCGGGCTCATCGAGATGGTCAGCGCGCCCGGCGCCTCGCACCGGCTGCGCGCCGCGTCGCACCTCCTGCACGCCGCGCGCGGCGCGCTGGTCCCGTCCCGGCGCCGACGGCAGGAGTGACGTCGAACCCCTGGCCGGACGGGCCGGTCCGCCCGGTGGCGACAGCCGCCGGTGCGGGCCCGTCGACGGGGACGACCAACCTTCAGCCGATCGGTCGACAGTACTGACCGATCGGAAGGTAGTCTGGTGGGGACGTCCCGGCGCAGCCGGGACCCGACCGCGAACGGTGAGGACCTGCGATGCGCATCCCCCGCGAGATGACTGCCCTGCTGCGCGACGACGACGCCCCCCGCGTCCGGCCCGGGCGCGTCCCGACGCCGCGCCCGGCGGCCGGGGAGGTGCTCGTGGAGGTGCACGCCGCCGGCGTCGTCGACCTCGACGTGCACGTCCGCGCCGGCGAACCCGCCCTCGCGGCCGAGATCGAGGCCTTCCGCTCGCGCGGACCGGTCCTGACCGGCGTCGAGTTCGCGGGCGTCGTCGCCACCGACGGGGAGTCGTCCCGGGTCGGGGACCGCGTCTTCGGGTACGTGCACGTGTTCGACGGCCCCCGCACCCACGCCCGCTACGTCGCGGTCCCCGAGACCGCCCTGGCCCGGCTGCCGGAGCGCATCGGTTTCGTCCAGGGCGCGGCGCTGCCCGCCGGCGGCCTCACGGCCCTCGAGGTCGTCGACCGCGTCGCCCCCGTGCGGGCCGGGACCTCGGTGCTGGTCATCGGGGCGGCCGGCTCGCTCGGCGGGTACGTCGTCCAGCTCGCCAGTGCCCGCGGGGCCGAGGTCGTCGCCCACACCTCGTCCGCCGCGGCGGACGCCGTCAGCGCCTGGGGTGCGTCGTCCACCCGCCTCTCCGACGACGCCGGGCCCTTCCGCGACGGTGACGCCTTCGACCTCGTCGTCGACACCCCGGCGCTGTGGTCCTTCGAGCAGGCCCTGCCCCACCTGGCGGCCACCGGCACGTACGTCACCTCGGACCCGGCGGCCGACGAGGCCGGTTTCGAGCTGTCCCGCGACGTGTCCCAGCACGCAGGGCTCCTGATGGTCGTGGACGCCGAGACCGCCCGGCTGGAGGAACTGGCCGGGCTGGCCGTGGACGGCGTCCTCGTCCCGCGGGTGGACTCCGTCCACCCGCTGTCCGGGGCCGACGCGGCCTTCGACCGCGTCCTGGCCCGCGGCAAGCGCGGCCGCGTCGTCCTGGACCTCGACGCCACCCGCTGAAGCCGGACCCCGACCGACCACCGACCCCCAGGAGACGAGTCCCGTGCCCACCGCCCGCCCCGGACGTCCGCACCGCACGCCCCACCCCGCGGGAGGGGAGCGGGGCAGACGGCTCGCACGGGTGGTGACCGCGCTGACCGGTGCGGGCGTCGCCTCGCAGGTGGCGTACCCGCTGCTGCGCGGAGAGGCGTTGCGGCGCTTGACCATCGGGTCCGTCGCGACCGTCTGCGCGGCCGCCGTGACCGAGACCTGGCGACGGTCCGGTCCGCGCGGTGGCCTCACCGCCCTCGCGGTCGCCGGTGGGGTCGGCCTGCTCGCCGAAGCGGTGGGGACCCGGACCGGGCGGGTCTTCGGCGCCTACCGGTACGCCGGCACGCTGGGCCCGCAGGCGGCCGGCGTCCCGCTGGTCGTCCCGCTGGCGTGGACGATGACCGCCGCGCCGGCGGTCGTCCTGGGCAGGCGCCTCGCCCAGCGGCTGCCCCCCGGCACCCCGCGCCCGGTGCGGGACGCGGTGGCCGTCGGGACGGCCGCGTGGACGCTGGCGTCCTGGGACCTGTTCCTGGACCCGCAGATGACCGCCGCCGGGCACTGGACGTTCGACCGCCCGCGGCCCCACCTGCCCGGCGTGCCGGGGATCCCGCTGACGAACTACGCCGGGTGGGCCGGGGTCGCGCTGGCGATGTGCGGCCTGCTGCACGCGGGGTTGCCCGCCGACCGGCCCGGCAGCGGTCACGCGGTTCCCGCGGCCCTGCTGGGCTGGACGTGGCTCGGCTCGACGCTGGCCAACGCGACGTTCTTCCGCCGTCCCGTCGTGGCCGCCTACGGCGGGATCGCGATGGGCCTGACGGTGGGGCCGTACCTGCGGGAGTCGTGGCGGAACCGGTCAGCCGGCTGAGCCGGGCGATCCGCGCCCGGTCCCGGCGGACGCCGGTCTCGACCCCGGTGCGAGGTGCAGCAGTTCCCCGGGGTCACCCGCCCGGCGCGCAGCGGATCGGTCCGCACGGGACCGGTGGTCCCGGTGGTGGTCCCGCCGGTGGTGCCCGGTGCGGTCACGACGTCCTCCTGGGCGAGGGTATTTTCACTGGCTTCACGCTCAGGGAAAGTGGAGGAGGTCGCGGTGACGGACGCCGCCCCGATGGAGCAGTTGCGACGACGCCGGAGCGAGAAGTGGACGACCCACCCTCCCGACGTCCTGCCGATGTTCATCGCCGAGATGGACTTCCCGCTGGCCCCGGCCATCACCGCGGCGTTGCAGCAGGCGCTCGCCGACGGTGACACCGGATACGTCAACCCGCACGACACCGGCGCCGCCGAGGCCTACGCCGCCTACGCCCGGGACGCGTGGGACTGGGAGATCGACCCGTCCCGGACGTCCTGCACCACCGACGTCAGCGTGGTCGTCGTGGAGTCGCTGCGCCGCCTCACCGCCCCCGGCGACGGCGTGGTCGTCACCTCGCCGGTCTACCCGCCGTTCTTCGACCTCGTCGTCGAGGCGGGCGGGACGGTGGTCGACGTCCCGCTGCTCGACGACGGGCGGGAGTACCGCCTCGACCTGGAAGGCGTCGACCGTGCGCTGGCGGCCGGTGCGCGGGCCGTGCTGCTGTGCAACCCGCACAACCCCGTGGGGCGCGTGCACTCCCGCGAGGAACTCACCGAGCTGTCCCGGGTCGTCGCCCGGCACGGCGCCGCGGTCGTCAGCGACGAGATCCACGCGCCCCTGACGCACCGAGGGGTGGAGTTCACCCCCTACCTCACCGTGTCCGAGGAGGCCCGGGACCACGGGATCGCCGCGTGCTCGGGCAGCAAGGCGTTCAACCTGGCCGGGCTGAAGACCGCGTTGTTCGTCACGGCCTCCGACCGCACGACCCGGATCGTGCGGTCGCTGCCGGAGGAGGTCGTCTTCCGCACCGGGCACTTCGGGGCGCTGGCGACCCGGGCGGGTTTCACCGACGGGCTCGACTGGCTGGACGCCACCCTCGCCACCATCGAGGGCAACGTCGACCTGCTGCGGCGGGAACTCGCGGCGCACCTGCCGCAGGCCCGGCTGCGCACCCCGTCGGCCTCCTACCTGGCCTGGCTGGACCTGCGGGAGCTCGGCTGGGGCGACGACCCCGCCCGGCACGCGCTGGAGCACGGCCGGGTCGCCCTGTCCAACGGCCCGGCCTTCGGACCCGGCGGCGCGGGTTTCGCGCGGGTGAACCTCGCCTGCGCTCCCGACACGGTCCGCGAGGCCGTGGCCCGCCTGGTCCGGGCCCGGGAGGTGCCGGCGGGTTCGTGACGCCCGCCTCAGCGCCCCGGGACGGGCAGACCTGCGGGGGCGAGGGAGACCGAGTGCCGCACCACGCTGCCGAGTTCCTCCAGGACACCGATGAGCGGCAGGGAGCTCAGCAGCGTGATGGCGTCGTGGAAACCCGGACGGGGCGCCAGGCCCCCGTTCAGCCCGAGGACGCGTTCGGTCAGGAGCGCCGCGGACAGGCCGGTCAGGTCCGCGAAACCCCGGGGGTGGCGCAGGTCGAGCCGGTGCGCGACGGGGGACCGGTGCCGGTTGGTGCCGGTGAGGTCGAACACCACGTCGTGGCTGGGCGGGGCGCCGACGAGGGTTCCGGCGGAGTCCTCGTCGTCGGCCGCCGCGAACCGGACGAGGGCCGGGCGCAGGGCCTCGCCCAGCCCCAGGACGTCGGTGGTGCTGATCTGCCAGGCGGTGGCGAGGTCGCCGCTGACGGTGGTGAAGGGCACCCGGCGCCGGGTGTGGCGGGTGGTCCAGTTCCAGCCGCCCCCGCCGGCGGTGAAGGGGAACGGGTGCGCGGCCTCGAACTCCCGCCAGACCCGGCCGTCCGTCGCCGCGGGCCCGAGCCGGTCCCGAGGGTCCAGCACGGCGACGACGGTGAGGGTCTCGACGCTGCGGAGGCGTTCGGCCGCCTGCAGGGCCAGGGCGCCGACGAGGCCCCCGGCCCAGTGCCCGGCGTGGACGAACGTGGCGTCCCCCCGGTGGGCGGAGTGGACGGTGATCTCCTCGGCCAGCGAGTGCGGGCCGCCGATGAGCGAGACCAGGGGGACCTCGCGCTCCTGGGCGAAGCGGTGCACGTGGTGGAAGGGGTCCGGGGCGAGGTTCACGACCGCGCCGAAGGCCCGACCCGCGGGCAGGCCCAGGCCGGGGAGCGCGGTGTCGGCGGGGACGTCGCTCGACCTGCCCGCCGCGACGACCTCGATCCTCGGCTGCCGGCGGCTCAGGTGGGCGGCCGTGGCCGACCCCACCACCCCGGTCCCCCCGACGACGAGCACGGGGGCGGTGATGCGGTGCACGACTCCTCCAGGTGTTGGGCCGATCGTTGATCCTGTACCTGACAGACGGTAAAGTTCGGCTCATGGTTCCCGAGCAGCGGCAGACGAGGACCCGGTCCGTCATCGCGTCGATCGTCCGGCGCCGTCCCCGCGTGCGGACGTGGAGCCTGTGGGTGCGCGAGGCCGCCGCCGCGACCGCGAGCGCCGCCGCCCGGCGGGAACGCCGGGCCCGGGAACGGCTCGTCCAGCGCGCCGCGGCCCGACTGGCCGGGGCGCGCGGAGTCGAACGGGTGACGGCCCAGGCCCTGGCCGAGGAACTCGGGCGGATGACCTCCGCGCGACGCTGAGCCCGCGCGCGCCACGGGTACGGTGTCCGGCGATGGCCAGGACCAGCAGTCGCCAGCGCATCGTCGACGCCACGCTCGGCATCGCCACCCGCAGTGGGCCCGGAGCCGTCACCTTCGAGGCGGTGTCCGCCGAGACCGGCCTGACCAAGGCCGGCGTGTTCTACCACTTCGCCTCGCGCGACGACCTGCTCGCGGCCGCCGCGCAGCACGTCCTGGACGAGTGGGAGACCGCGGCCCGCGGACACCTGGGCCGCCCCTTCGACGAGGCGCCCCTGACCGAACGGCTCGCCGCGTTCGTCCGCTCCGTCCTCGACCGCGACGCCGGTGCCGGGCTGCGCGTGCTGCTCGGTCAGGTCTGGGGCGACGACGTCGAGGCCCGGTGGACCGCGCTCGTCCGCAGCTGGACCCGCGCGCCCGGGGAGAGGCCGTCCCTCGGTCAGCGCGTCGTGCTCCTGGCCGCGCAGGGCCTGTGGATGGACGACCTCACCGAGGAGCTGGAGCAGGGACCGGCCGACCGGGACGAGGTGGTGGCGTGGTTGCTGCACGCCCTCGACACCGGCACGATCCCCGCGACCCCCACCGTCAGCGCGTCGACGGACCCCGCACCGCCGCGCTGACGGCACCGCGTGGAGTCGAACGCCTCGACGAACGGGTCCTCCCCGCCGAGGTCACCGCCGACGGCGTCGCGGGCGTCCATCGGCCCCCTGAGCGCCCTCGTGCGTCACGTCGCTCGCGTCCCGCCGCAGGACACGGGTGGACGCCGCGGCCACGAGGTGGTCCGTGGATGGGAAGTGGTTCCACAGCGAACCCGCCGAGGTGCCCGTCGCCGCGCTCACCGACCGGCTGTCGACGGCCTCGATCCCGTGCCCCGCCACCAGGCGCAGGGAGGTGGTGACGAGTTCCGCGCGGCGCGCGTCGTGGTCGACGATCCTCGGCACCGACCGGTCGTCGCACCCGTTCCCGGCCCGGTGGCGCCGCGGCGCTCGTCGTCAGCGCCGGGAGGACTCCCGGACGACGAGCCGGCCCGGGATCTGCTGCTCGCCGGCCCGCAGCGTGGCGGGGTCCAGCAGAGCGCTCGCGGCCGTCCGCCCCACCTCGTAGAGGTTCATGTCGACCGTCGTCTGGGGCAGGCGGCCGTGCGCGGCGATCGCGGTGGTGTTGTCGAAACCCACGACGGCGACGTCGCCGGGGACCCGCACCCCCCGTGTCGTCAGCAGGTCGACCGCGCCCCGCGCGATCTGGTCGTTCCCGCAGACGAGGCCGTCGAACTCCTCGGACGCCAGCAACCGCTCGGTGGCTGCCCACCCCCAGCGTTCGAGCCACTCCCCGTGCAGTGCGGAACCCGTCACGAGGGGGAGGCCGTGGTCGGCCAGCGCGTCGGCGGTGCCCAGAGCGCGCAGCTCGGCGGCGAGGTGGCCGATCTGGCCGTCCACCGGCCCGCCGACGTGCGCGATGCGCCGGCACCCGACGGCGAGCAGGTGCTCGGCGGCCAGGCGTCCGGCGCCGCGGTGGTCGCACACGAACGACGTGTCCGCCGGGTCGCTGGAGGGTGCGTAGGCGTAGACCGTGGCCACCCCCGAGGGGGTCCGGGGCAGCGGGGCGCGGGGTTCGGGGCCCTTGCCCACCAGCAGCAGCCCGTCGATCCGCCGGCCCAGCAGCGCGCTGAGGTGGCGCTGCTCCAGGTCCGGGCGCCCCCGGCTGTTCGCCAGGAGGGCCACGGTCTCGGCCTCGCCGAGGGCGTCCTCGGCCCCGATCATCACCGGCAGTGCGAAGCGGCCCTCCAGGTCGTCGGTCAGCAGGCCCACCGAGCCGGTGCGCCCGGACATGAGGCTGCGGGCGAGCTGGTTGGGTGCGAAGTCGAGGGACCGGGCGACCTCGGTGACGCGGGCCCGGGTCGCCGCCCCGACGTCGCGGCGGCCGTTGAGGGCCTTGGAGGCGGTCGCGAGCGAGACGCCGGCGGCCTGCGCGACGTCGGCCAGCGTGGCCGCCCGGCGCGGGGGTCGGGGGGCGGGGGCGTTCACGGGGACCTCGCAGGGTGGGGAGAGCCGGCGGTTCCCGGCTCCGATCGCGGCCAGGTTACGAAACCACTTTCGTGCAGGTCAACGTTTGACACGCCTTGCGGCGCGCTCCTACGGTCGTCGACATCGAAAGGCCTTTCGGTCAGTTCGGGCACAGCCGCCCGGACCGGACGGACCCGCCCACCGCCGTCTGCGCGACCGGAGCGCCGCCGCAGCCCCCCACCCGAGGAAGTGTCCATGGCCACTCGCACGCCGTCCGACCGTTCCACGACCACCGCCCGAGGCCGGGTGCCCCTCGGTCGCCGCGGTTTCCTCGGGCTCGCGGGCCTGGGCGCCGCCGGACCGGCCCTGGGGTTGCAGGCCTGCAGCTCCGGGGGGAGTTCGGGCTCGAGCACCGACTTCGTCTTCACCTTCTGGGGCACCGGCGCGGAGAAGGACGCCGTCACCGCCGTCCTCGGCAGCGCCGCGCAGGCGGCCGGCCTGACCGCGAAACCCCAGTCCATCCCCACCAACTACGAGACGAAGATCAACACCCTCATCGCCGCGAACACACCCCCCGACGCCGGGTACCTCACCGAGTCGATGGCGATGCGGCTCGGCGCCGAGGGCAAGCTCGTCAACGTCGCCGACCGGTTCACGAACTACCTGCCGCAGGCCCTGCACTGGTACTCCGAGGAGGGGGCCGTCGCGCAGTCCTGCCAGGAGGCGATGACCCTGTTCTTCGACACCGACGCCGCCGCCTCCGCCGGCGTGACCGTCCCCGCGTCGATGGACGGGGCGTGGCGGTGGGACGACCTGGTCAGCGCCGCCGACCGGCTGACCGTGGACGCCGACGGCCGCCACCCCTCGGAGACGGGTTTCAAGGCCGACCAGGTGGAACGCTACGGGTTCGCCGCCCCGACCGGCCTGCCGCAGCTGTTCGCCCTGCTGAAGTCCAACGGCGTCGACCTGTTCACCGAGGACGGCACCGCCACCAACCTCGACGCTCCCGAGGCCGTCGCGGTCCTGCAGGACCTCTGCGACCTCATCACCGAGCACCGGGTCTCACCCACCCCCGCGCAGGCGACGACGTTCGGCGCGAGCTCCTCGCTGCTGCTGGCCAGCAAGCGCGTGGCCATGGTGGTCGACGGCACCTGGGGGCTGCTCGATCTCGCGGCCTCGACGGTGAACTACGACGTCGGCGTGCTGCCGTACCACCAGGAGTACGTGACGACCACGCTGTCCGGTGCCACCGCCGTGTTCGCGGCCAGCGAGCACACCGACTTCGGCCTGGACCTCATGGAGCAGCTCGCCGACCCCGGCCGGGTCGACCTGTACTCCTCGGGGTTGTGGATGCCGGCGATCGCGGACTGCTACACCGATGAGGCGAAGATCTCGCAGTGGACCGGTGGGGGAGCTCACCCGGCCGGTTTCCGGACCGCCGTCATCGACACGGTCATCGGCAACGGCGTGGCGTACCCCTCCTACAAGATCAAGGACTTCACCACCATCGCGACGACCATCACCAACGCGATGGGGCCGATCGTCACCGGCGCCGGGGACGTGACCGACCGCGTGGAGCAGCTCGCCGCGACGGTCAACGGGCAGCTCAAGGGCGCCTACCTCGACCAGAAGGCCTGAGCCGCAACCGGATCCGTGGGAGGAAACCCGTGACCACCAGCACCCCCCTCGGCGTCACCCCACCGGTCGCCCCGCCGCGGCGCGGTCGGCCGCGCCCCCGGCGGAGCACCGGCGCGCTGGCGAGGCAGCAGACGCGCTGGGGCTGGATCTTCGCCGCCCCGGCCGTCGCGGGTTTCGTCGTCTTCACCGTCGGCCCGATGATCGCCTCGCTGGTCATCGGCCTGACGGACTGGTCGATCGGCGGGGCGCCGCAGTTCGTCGGCGCCGACAACTACCGGGCGATCCTGGACGACCCCCGGTTCCTGGCGTCGTTGAAGGCGACTCTGCTCTACGCGCTGCTGGCCGTGCCGGGCACCGTCGTCGTCGCCTTCGGCGTCGCGGCGCTGATGAACCAGGTCCAGCGGGGGCGGGGGTTCTTCCGGACCGTCTTCTACCTGCCCGTGCTGGTCCCCCCGGTGGCCAGCGCCGTCCTGTGGCTGTGGTTGTTCGACCCCACCGCCGGTCTGCTGAACTCGGCGCTGCGCCTGGTCGGCCTGCCCCAGTCGCAGTGGATCTACGGCGAGTCGACCGCCCTGCCCTCGATCGCGCTCGTCGCGGTGTGGGGCTTCGGCAACATGGCCCTGGTCTTCCTGGCCGCGCTGCAGGGCGTCCCGCGCGAACTCGTCGAGGCCGCGCAGATGGACGGGGCGGGGACGCTGCGCCGGACGTGGCACATCACGCTGCCGCAGATCAGCCCGATCATCCTGTTCAACTTCGTCACCGGGATGATCGCCGCGGTCCAGAACTTCGACTCCGCCTACGTCATCACCAACGGCGGACCCAACGACGCCACCTTGTTCTACGTCTTCTACCTCTACACGAAGGCCTTCGGCGAGGGGCAGCTCGGCTACGCCTCGGCCATGGCCTGGATCCTCTTCGTGGTGATCGTCGTGGTCACCGCGGTCCTGTTCCGCACCGCCCGCTACTGGGTCCACACCGAGGGATCGAAGCGATGAGCGCACCCGCCCCGACCCCGACCACGCCCCCCACCACGCGCCCGGCGTCGCCCTCGCGGCGTGGCGTCCGGCCCCGGCAGGTCGTGGTCGTGCTGCTCCTGGCCGTCACGGTGTTCGCGTGCCTCATGCCGTTCGTGTGGCTGGTCCGCAGCTCGCTCATGGGCACCGAGCAGATCTTCTCGTACCCGCCGGACTGGATCCCGGACCCCTTCCTGTGGTCCAACTTCTCCGGCGCCCTGGCGTCGGCGCCGTTCGGCCGGTACGCCGCGAACACCCTGCTGCTGGTGGTGCTCATCGTCCCCGGGGCCCTGCTGAGCTCCTCGGCCGCGGCCTTCGCCTTCTCCCGCCTGGCCTGGCGCGGCCGGGACGTCTGCTTCGCGGTCCTCATGAGCGGGCTGATGCTGCCCTACGCGGCCACGCTCATCCCCACGTTCGTGGGGTGGCAGGAACTGGGGCTGACGAACACCTACGTCCCGCTGGCGCTGCCGCCGTGGTTCGCGGCCGGCGCCGCGTTCAACATCTTCATGCTGCGGCAGTTCTTCCTGCAGATCCCCGCCGACCTCGACAACGCGATGTACGTCGACGGCGGCTCACCGTGGACGGTGTTCTGGCGGATCGCCGTCCCGCTCACCAAGGGCCCGCTGACCCTGGTCGCCGTCTTCACGACCATCGCGGTCTGGAACGACCTGCTGAACCCGCTGATCTACCTGTCGGACCCCGACAAGTTCACCCTCTCCCTGGGGCTGGCGTCGTTCCGGTCGCTCTACACCAGCCAGTGGGGCTACCTGATGGCCGCCTCGCTCCTGGTGATCCTGCCGATCATGCTGCTGTTCGCCGTGGCCCAGCGGGCGATCATGGAGAACCTCGCGCTGTCCGGAGTGAAGGGCTGACCCGTGGACCTCGACTCCCGGCCCGCCCGGGCCCTGGACCGGTTCGCCGACACGGTGCTCGTCGGACTCCTGACCGTCGTGGCGGCCCTGCCGCTGGTGACCGCCTGGACGGCGGTGGCGGCCGCGACCGGCGTCCTCGGCGACCGCGGGCGGGACGGGACCGCGGCCCGCCGCTACCTGCCCGCGTTCCGCGCCCGCCTGCGCGCAGGGGTGCCGCTGCAACTGCTCCTCACCGCCGCCGCGGCCGTGGCCGTCGTGGACGTCACCTGGGCGACCGCGGCACCGCTGGACACCGTCCGCACCGTGGTGCTCGCGGCCGGGACGACGCTCGGGCTGGCCGCGGGCGCCGTCGGCGTCACGGCCCTGACCGCCCCGGCACGCACCCCGCTGCCCGTGCTGCTGCTCCGGTCCGGGACGTCGGCGGCAGCTCACCCGCTGCGCGTGCTGGGCGTGCTCCTGGTGACCGGCGGGCTCGCCGCCGCGGTCCTCGTCGTCCCCCTCCTGCTCCCCGTCGCCGCGGGCCTCACCGCCCGCGTCGCGCACGCCCTCCTGGCTCCCGCCGCCGCCGGCCCCGCCGCGGCTTTCCTCCGCCCCGACCCCCTCCCGAGGTGAACCGTGACCACCCTGTCCGACCCCCGCACCCCGACTCCCGGCTCCGCCGCGGACCTGCCCGGCGCCCGGCTGAGCCCGCTGGGGCTGCGCGACGTCGTCGTCGACGACGCGTTCTGGGCCCCCCGCCGCGAGGTGGTGCGCACCCGCACGCTGCCGCAGCAGGAAGCGCAGATGCGCCAGCCGGGCAAGCAGTTCGACGCCCTGCGCCTGACGTGGCGGCCCGGTGACCCCGACGAGCCGCACATCTTCTGGGAGAGCGACGTCGCGAAGTGGATCGAAGCGGCCAGCTGCTCCCTCGCGGTCCACCCCGACCCCGACCTCGAGGCGTCCGTCGAGGAGGCGATCGCCCTGCTGGCCGGGGCGCAGCAGGACGACGGCTACCTCAACACCTACTTCACCGTCGTGCGGCCGGGGGACCGGTTCACCGACCTGCGCGACGCGCACGAGCTGTACTGCCTCGGGCACCTCATCGAGGCGGCCGTCGCCCACCACGACGCCACGGGCCGCACGAGCCTGCTCGACGTCGTCACCCGCTACGCCGACCTGGTCGACCGGACGTTCGCCCCCGGTGGGCCGTGCGAGGGCGGTTACGACGGCCACCAGGAGATCGAGCTGGCGCTGGTGAAGCTCGCCCGGGCCACCGGCGAACCGCGCTACCTGGACCTGTGCCGCCGCATGGTCGACGCCCGCGGCACCCGGCCCTTCTACTACGAGGCGGAGGAGGCGCGCCGGGGGACGGCCGGGTACTTCGGCGAGGTCTTCCCGCACCGCGTCCAGCAGGCCGAGCGCTTCCGCGAGTACAACCAGTCCCACCTCCCGGTCCGCGAGCAGCAGGAGGTCGTCGGTCACTCCGTCCGCGCGATGTACCTGCTCAGCGCCGTGACCGACCTGGCGGCCGAGGACGGGGACGCCGAGCTCCTCGCCGCGGCGCGGCGGCTGTGGGACTCCACGACCCGCACGAAGACGTACGTCACCGGTGGCGTCGGCGCCGACCCCTCGATCGAGGGTTTCAGCGCTCCCTTCGACCTGCCCGACGAGCACGGGTACGCCGAGACGTGCGCGGCCATCGGCCTGGTGATGTGGGCCCAGCGGATGACCAACCTGACCCGTGACGGCGAGTACGCCGACGTGATGGAACGGGCCCTCTACAACGGGGTCCTGTCGGGGTCCTCCACCGACGGGACCCACTACTTCTACGGGAACCCGCTGGCCAGCGACGGGTCGGTGCACCGCCACGAGTGGTTCGGCGTCGCCTGCTGCCCGCCGAACCTGGCCCGGTTGCTCACGTCCCTGCAGCACTACGCCTACGCCCAGGGACCCGACGAGCTGGCGGTGCACCTCTACGTCGGCGGCCGGGTCCGGACGTCGGCCGGTGGCGGGGCGACCGTCCGCGTCGAGACCACCTACCCCGCGGGGGGCGACGTCCGGCTGACCGTCGAACCCGACCCCGGCCCCGCCGGCGCGGCGACGCCGTGGACGTTGTCCCTGCGGGTCCCGGCCTGGTCCGCGCGGACCCGTCTGCTCGTGGACGGTGCACCCGTCGACCTCGACGCGGTGACCGACCGGGGGTACGCACGGCTGACCCGCACCTGGCGCGCGGGCACCGTCGTCGAGCTGGGCCTGGACGTGGAACCGCACCGCGTGTGGGCCGACACCCGGGTCGCCGCCGCCGCCGGCCGCGTCGCGCTCCAGCGCGGCCCGATCGTGCACTGCATCGAAGGGGTCGACCACCCGGTCCCGGCGCACAGCGTCGTCCTGCCCCGCGAGGCCGGGCTCACCCTCGAACCCGACCCGCTGTCGGGGCTGCCAGCCGTGCGTGCCGACGGGTTCGGCGACCTCGGCGAAGAGGGGGGACGGGAGGGGGACCTGTACCGCCGGACCCCCGCGGAGGTGGTGCCCGTGCGGTTGCGCGCGGTGCCGTACTTCTCCTGGGCCAACCGGGGCCGGTCGACGATGCGGGTCTGGATCCGCGAGTCCTGAACGACACCGGCCGGCCCGGGCTCGGGCCGGCCGGACGACTCAGGCGCCGCCGGCCTCCGCCCGCACGTCGGCCAGGACCTGCCCGGCGATGCGGAACGCGGTGTTGGCGTCGGGGACCCCGCAGTAGACGGCCGCCTGCAGCAGCGTCTCGGAGATCTCCTCCTCGGTGACGCCGTTGCGCAGCGCCGCCCGCACGTGCATCGCCAGTTCCTCGTGGTGCCCGCGCGCGGTCAGCGCGGTCAGCGTGATGAGCGAGCGGGTCCGGCGGTCCAGTCCCGGGCGCGTCCACACCGCACCCCAGGCGTTCTCGGTGATGTACCGCTGGAAGTCGCGGGTGAAGTCCGTGGTGCCGGCCACGGCGCGGTCGACGTGCGCGTCGCCCAGGACCTCCCGGCGGACGGCCATCCCGTCGTCGTACCTGCTCATGAGATCCCCTTCGCGAGTTCACGGACGATCCGGGCCACCTCGTCGGGCGCCTCGGCCGGGGCCTGGTGGGCGACGTCGTCGAGGACGATGAGCCGGCCGTCCTGCACGCCCTCGGCGATGCGGCGCAACGCCCCCGGCGGGCACACCGCGTCGTGGGCGCCGGCGACGGCGACCACCGGCGCGGTGATCTCGCCCAGGCGCTCGCGCGCGTCGTACCGGGCCAGGGCCCCGCACACGGCGACGTACCCCTCGGTGGAGGTGTCCCGCAGCGCGTGCAGCAACGCCGAGCCGACGTCGGGGTGGCGTTCGAGGAACCCGGGGGCGAACCACCGCCCGGCGGTGGGCACCACGAGGGAGGCGGTGCCGCTGGCGCGGACCTGCTCGGCGCGTTCGGCCCACGACCGCGGGGTGCCGATGCGGGCGCCGGTGCAGCACAGCACCGCGCCCAGCACCCGGTCGGGTGCCCGCAGCAGCAGTTCGAGGCCGACCTGGCCGCCGACGGAGTCCCCGGCGTACAGGAACGGCCCGTCGACCGCGGTGAGCACCCGGTCGGCGAGGTCGGCGATGTCGAGGGGGTCGGAGACGGGGTTCCGGTCGCCGCCGTGGCCGGGCAGTTCCCACGCGACGACGTCGAACTCCCCGCCGAGGCGGTCCACGACCGGACCCCAGCAGGTGGCGGCGGTGGTCCCCAGCGAGGGGCCGAGCACGAGGGTGGTCACGAGGCCGCCTCCCGCGCCGCGGCGAGGTTCGCCGCGACCCGGTCGGGGTGCACCCGCAGCCCCGCCAGCAGGTCCGCGGTCTGCGCGGCGGCCGTCACGGTCCGCCGCGCCAGCAACCGCAACGTGTCCCACTCGGCGTGCCAGGCGCCGTCGGCGCGTTCGTCGACCTGGTCGGCCGCGGCCAGGTGCAGCGTCGCCGCCAGCTGCGGGGCGACCAGCGCGCTGGAGCGCACCAGCACCGACAGCACCGGGTTCGCCTTGTGCGGCATCGACGACGACCCGCCCCCGGTCCCCTCGGAGAGTTCACCGACCTCCGGCCGGCTCAGCGTCGCGACGTCCCGCGCGACGTGCCCGCAGGCGTCGGTGACCGACACCAGCGCGTCCGCGGCCCGGGTCAGCGGCCGCCGGTTCGTGTGCCACGCCGGGACGTCCACCAGCCCCAGGCGCCCGGCCAGCCGGGCGCCGAACCGGCCGGTGCCGACCGGGCCGCCGGCCTGCACCGGGAACGTCAGGGCGGCCAGGTCGCGCTCGGCGTCGACCAGGCCGCTGCGCCACGCCGAGAACCGGTGGTCCAGCGGCACGGGCAGCGCCCACTGCGTCAGGGTGCGGCCCACGGCCTCGAGACCGCCGTGCTCGGCGCGCCGCGCCTCCAGGGCGTCCAGGGCCGCCCCCAGGTGGGTGCGCACGGCGCCGACCGCGTCGCGCAGCATCAGCACCAGGGCGGTGTCGACGACGTCCTGGCTGGTCAGGCCCGTGTGGACGTCGAGGTCGGGGTACCGCGCCCGCAGGAGACCCACCAGGGGGATGACGGGGTTCCCGCCGGGTTCGGGGTCCAGGCCGGCGATGCCCACCCGGTCGGGGACCTCCAGGTCCACCCCCACCCACGCCGACTCCACGGCGACCATCGCCGCGACGAACGCGCGGTCGGTGAACACGTCCCCGGCGCGGGCGTCACCGGGCCGGAACAACGTCACGGGGCACCTTCGCCGGGGGTCACGAGGAACACCGTCTCGTCCGGCCCCTGCAGGTGCACGTCGAACCGGAGACCCTCCTCGGGCACGCACACCAGGGTCCGGGCCCGCGGCCCGGCCGCCGTCAGCAGCGCGTCGGTCGCGCCGCCGGCCGGCGGCAGGTACGCGCGGGTCGTGAGCCGGTGGGTCAGCCCCCGCGCGAACACCGTGAGGGCGAAGAACGGCAGCCCGCCGTCGACCGGCCCCGGCCGCAGCGTGGTGAACGCGTAGCCCCCGGCGCCGTCGGTCGCGCAGCGCCCGAACCCCGTGAACGTCCAGCCGTCCCGGCGCAGCGACCCCGGCCGGCGCACCACCCGGCCCTCGGGGTCGGCCTGCCACACCTCCAGCAGCGCGTCCCGCACCGGGACACCTGCACCGTCGAAGACCGTCCCGTGCAGGCGCACCGCGCCCGGCGCCTGCGGCGGGACCAGCTCGGCGTCGCCGCCGTACGGCAGGGCGTAGTGGAAGAACGGGCCGACGGTCTGGCCCGGGGTGGGCGGCAGGTGCGGTCCGGTGCTCGTCCCGGTGTTCACGCGTCCCCCTCGGTGTCGGCCTCGGTCGGGGTGCGGTGCGTCCCGGTCAGGACGATGTCCCAGCGGTACCCGGTCGCCCACTCGTGGGTCGTGAGGTCGTGGTCGTAGGTCGCGACCAGGCGCGCGCGGGCGTCCTCGTCGACGATCGACTGGTAGATGGGGTCCAGCGCGAACAGCGGGTCCCCCGGGAAGTACATCTGGGTGACCAGCCGCTGGGTGAACTCGGTGCCGAACAGCGAGAAGTGGATGTGCGCCGGGCGCCAGGCGTTGTGGTGGTTCTTCCACGGGTACGGGCCGGGTTTGACGGTCGTGAAGCGGTAGTTCCCGTCGGCGTCGGTGAGGCAGCGCCCCATCCCGGTGAAGTTCGGGTCCAGGGGAGCGGGGTGCTGGTCGCGCTGGTGGACGTACCGGCCACCGGCGTTGGCCTGCCAGATCTCGACGAGCTGGTGGCGCACCGGGCGGCCCTCGCCGTCGAGGACCCGGCCGGCGACGACCATCCGCTCGCCCAGCGGCTCGCCGCCGCGCTGGATCGTGAGGTCCGCTTCGAGGGGGTCGACGTCGCGGTGCCCGAAGCAGGGCGCCCACAGTTCCACGCCCTCGGGGTCGACCTGCTGCGGTTCCTTCGTGGGGTGGCGCAGCAGGGTGGAACGGTAGGGCGGGTAGTCGCGCCGCGGCTGGTCCTCGGGTCGGCCGCCGGCGGCCCACTTGTCGCGCAGGTCCGACATCTCGGCGGACAGGACCTCCTGCAGTTCCAGCCCGGTGACGGGGTGCCGCGTCGGGTCCGAGGTCTCGTGCAGCGTCTCGTTCATCGTGCGGGCCATCCCGTGTACCCCTCGGCCAGGTAGGTGGAACCGGCCTCGGAGGAGACCAGGGTGTCCAGCTCGCCGAGCTGGCGCGCCTCGTCGAAGTCGCTGTCGGCGGCGGAGCGGTGCAGCATCGTCGTCATCCAGTAGGAGAAGTGCTGGGCCTTCCACACCCGCGCCAGCGCCCGGTCGGTGTACTCGTCGAGCAGGTCCGGGTCCCCCTTCCCCAGGGCGCGTTCGACGACCTCGGCCAGGACGCGGACGTCGGCGAGCGCCAGGTTCAGCCCCTTGGCGCCGGTGGGGGGCACGGTGTGCGCGGCGTCACCGGCCAGCAGCAGGTTCCCGTGGCGCATCGGGGTCTGCACGAAGCTGCGGAAGGGCAGGACGGACCGGTCGACGACGGGTCCTTCCACGAGGGAGAAACCGTCCTCGCCGGCCGTCCGCGCCTGCAGCTCGTCCCAGATGCGGGCGTCGGACCAGGTGCTCGGGTCCTCGGTGGGGTCGCACTGGAAGTACATGCGCTGCAGCGAGTCCGTGCGCTGGCTGATGAGCGCGAAACCGCGGTCGGACCGCGTGTAGACGAGTTCGGGGGCGCTCTTGGGGGCTTCGCAGAGGATGCCGAACCAGGCGAACGGGTACTGGCGGGAGGAGCGGGTGCGGGGTTCGACGAGGTCGCGGCAGACGCTGCGGGAACCGTCGGCGCCGACGACGAGTTCGGCGGTCACCTCGTGCGGGGCGCCGTCGGCGCCGGTGAACGTCACCCGGGGGGTGGTCAGCACGTCGTGGACGTGGACGTCGCGGACGCCGTACCGCAGGTCGCCGCCGTCGCGGGTGCGGGCGCGGTGCAGGTCGGAGAACACCTCGGTCTGCGGGTACAGCCACACCGACGCCCCGACGAGGCGTTCGAAGTCCACGCGGTGCGACCGGCCCGCGAACCGCAGGTCGATGCCGCCGTGGCGGTCGCCGTGGGTCAGGACCCGTTCGGCGCCGGGTTCGTAGACGCCGGTCTCGGTGAGCAGCCGCACGCTGTCGCGCTCGAGGATCCCGGCGCGGTGGGTGGTCTGGATCTGCTGCACCTCGCGGTGGTCCAGGACCACGGTCTCGATGCCGGCGCGGTGCAGCAGGTGGGAGGCCATCAGCCCGGCTGGGCCACCACCGACCACGACGACCTGTGTCGACGTCCTCGTCATGGGCCGAACCTACGGCGGGGTTCCCGGGGCGGGAAGCGCGTCCTTCCACTGAGTGGAATACGCTGGCCGGGTGGCAGGTGGTTCGGCCCCCGGGGCGTCGCTGGTCGACCGCACGGTGCAGGTGCTCCTGGCCTTCGGCCCCGACCACCGGCGGTTGCGGCTGGCGGACCTGGCGCAGCGGTGCGGCCTGCCGGCGCCGACGGCGCTGCGCATCGTGCGGCGCCTGGTCGCGGCGGGTTTCCTGGAGCGCCGCGACGGCGGGGAGTACGTGGTGGGCCGGCGGGTCTGGGACCTGGGTCTGCTGGCGCCGGTGCAGACGGACCTGCGCGACGTGGCCGCACCGTTCCTGCAGGACCTGCAGGCCGCGACCCGGGCCACGGTCCACCTGGCCGAGCGCGACGGCGACCGGGTGCTGTACCTGGACCGGCTCGCGGGGGTGGACGCCGTCCCCGTCGTCAGCCGCGTCGGCGGGCGGTTGCCGCTGCACACCACGGGCGTCGGGAAGGTGCTGCTGGCCCACGCCCCGGCCGAGGTGCAGCAGCGGGTCCTGGCCGGCCTGACCCGGGTCACCGCCTACAGCATCACGTCCCCGGCGGTCCTGGCCCGCCAGCTGGCCCAGGTCCGCCGGGACGGGTTCGCGAGCACGCACGGGGAGATGGACCTGGCCAACGCCTCGGTCGCGGTGCCGGTGCGCGGCGCGGACGGCCAGGTCGTCGCGGCCCTCGGCCTCGTGGTGGCCTCGCTGCGCCGGGACCGGCCGCGCCTGGTGGCCGCGCTGTCGGTCGCCGCGGCGGGGCTCTCGCGCGAACTGCGCGGGTGAACCCCGCCGCGGGGGCGGGGTGCCGTCAGCGCCCGCGCAGCAGCACCGCGGCGCCCTGGCCGCCGCCGCCGCAGATCGCCGCGGCGCCGGTCTCGCCGGGTCCCAGCGTGCGGGCCAGGTGCCCGGTGATGCGGGTCCCGGAGGCGCCGATCGGGTGGCCCAGGGCGATCGCGCCGCCGTGCCGGTTCACCGTGCCGGGGTCGGCGCCGAGGTCGCGCAGCGACTGCACGACGACGGAGGCGAACGCCTCGTTGACCTCCAGCGCCGCGAGGTCGGCCACGGTGAAGCCGGCGCGGTCCAGCGCGCGGGCCACGGCCCGGGCCGGCTGGGAGTGCAGGAGGGTGTCGGGCCCGGCGACGACGGCGTGCCCGACGACGTCGGCCAGACCGGGCAGGCCGCGCTCGCGGCGGAACTCCTCGCTGACCAGCACGACCGCGGCGGCGCCGTCGGTGATCTGCGAGGCGTTGCCGGCGGTGACGCTGCCGTCGGCGCGGAACGCCGGGCGCAGCGCCGCCAGCCGCTGCGCGGTGGTGTCGGGCCGGACGCCGTCGTCGTGGGAGACCGTCGTGGGGCCGCGGCGGCCGGGGACCTCGACCGGCACGATCTCCTGCGCCAGCAGGTCGGCGGCCGCCGCGGCCAGCCGGTGGGAGCGCTCGGCCCAGGCGTCCTGCTCCGCGCGGTCGATGCCGAGCCGTTCGTTGCCCAGGTCGGTGCCCAGCCCCATCGCCGTCCGGTCGAAGGCGTCGGTCAGCCCGTCGCTCTCCACCGTGTCGAGGAGGGTCGCGGCGCCGTAGGCGCGCCCGGCGCGGGCCCCGACCCAGACGTGCGGGGCCAGGGACATGGACTCCTGGCCGACCGCGACGACGACCGACGCCTCCCCGCTGCTGATGAGCCGGTGGGCTGAGATCACGGCCTCGGTCCCGGACAGGCACACCGAGTTGACGGTGGTGGCGGGCACGTCCAGCCCGACGCCGGCCGCGACGGCGCTCTGCCGGGCCGGGTTCTGCCCCGCCCCGGCCTGCAGCACCTGGCCGGCGATCACCGCGTCGACGTCTCCGGGGCCGATCCCGCTGCGCTGCAACGCCGCGGCGATCGCGTACCCGCCCAGCGCGGTCGCCGGGACGGTGGCGAACGCGCCGTTGAACCGGGTGAAGGGCGTGCGGGCGTACCCGAGCAGGACGCTCACGCCGCCGCTCCCGCACCGACCGCGAACGGCGCGGTGACCGCGCGCAGGTCCGCCACGCCGACCCCGGGGGCGGTGCGGACCAGCGTGAGGCCGTCCGGGCCGCAGTCGAAGACGGCGCGGTCGGTGATGACGCGGTCGACGACGCCGGCGCCGGTCAGCGGCAGCGTGCACTCCGGCACGATCTTGGCCGACCCGTCCTTGGCCGTGTGGTCCATGACGACGACGACGCGGCGGGTGCCGGCGACGAGGTCCATGGCCCCGCCCATGCCCTTGACCATCTTCCCGGGCACCTGCCAGTTGGCGAGGTCGCCGTGCACGGAGACCTGCAGGGCCCCGAGGACGGCGACGGCGATGTGACCGCCGCGGATCATCGCGAAGGACGTCGCGGAGTCGAACACCGAGGCCCCCGGCAGCGCCGTCACGGTCTGCTTGCCCGCGTTGATGAGGTCGGCGTCCTCCTCGCCCTCGTAGGGGAAGGGGCCGGTCCCGAGCAGGCCGTTCTCGCTGTGCAGCGTGACGTGCACCCCGGGTGGGAGGTGGTTGGCGACGAGGGTCGGGATGCCGATCCCGAGGTTGACGTGGTCGCCGTCGTGCAGTTCCAGGGCCGCCACGGCGGCCATCTCCTCACGCGTCCAGGGCATGGGCTTCGCTCTCGTGTCGCAGGTCAGGTCGGGGTCGGGTGTTGCGCTGCTCGAACTCGCTGCGCCGGGCGGTGGGGACGACGAGGTCGACGAAGATGCCGGGCGTCACGACGTCGTCGGGGTCGAAGGGCTCGGTCCGCACCGTCTCGGCCTCGACGACCGTGAACGCGGACGCCGCCGCCACCAGGGGGTTGAAGTTCTGCGCGGTGCGCCGGTACCGCAGGTTGCCGGCCGGGTCGGCCGCGTGGGCGTGGACGAGGCCGACGTCGGCGCGGATCGCCCGTTCCAGGACGTACCGCCGGCCGTCGAACTCGGCGGTGGGTTTGCCCTCGGCGACCACGGTGCCCACACCGGTGGCGGTGTAGAAGGCCGGGATGCCGGCGCCCCCGGCCCGCAGCCGTTCGGCGAGGGTGCCCTGCGGGACGAACTCGACCTCGAGCTCGCCGTCGAGGTACCGGCGGGCGAAGAGCTTGTTCTCCCCGACGTAGGAGGCGAGCACGCGGTCGATCTGCCCGTTCTCCAGCAGCAGGCCGAGGCCGCGGCCGTCGATGCCGAGGTTGTTCGAGACGACCGTCAGCCCGCGCACCCCGCTGTCGCGGACGACTTCGACGAGGTCGTAGGGGACGCCGCACAGGCCGAAGCCGCCGACGGCCAGGGTCATCCCGTCGCGCAGCCGCGTCCCGAGCGCGTCCGCCGCCGGGTGGGGGGTCGTGGTCATGGGCTCCTCCTGGGTCGCTCGTGCTCACCGCAGCCTGCGCCCGTGTCCGCCCGGGCGGAAGGGCCGTGGCCCGGGACCGCGCTCGTCGTCCCACCATGTGGGCGGGAGCGGCGATACTGCCCACATGGTGGAGACCCCGTCCGGCACCCAGGTCGTCAGCCGCGTCGCGGCGCTGCTGCGCATCGTGGCCGCGGCCCCGGCGGGCGTCCCCACCGCCTCGGTCGTCGAGGCCTCCGGCCTGACGCGCAGCACCGCCCACCGGCTGCTGAGCGCGTTGCGGCGCGAGGGGCTGCTGGACCAGGACGCGGCGGGGAACTGGATCACCGGCCCCGAGCTGTTCATCTTCGGCACCGCCGCCTCGGCGCGCTTCGACGTGGTGGCCACGGCCCGGCCGGTGGTCCGGTCGCTGGCGGCCCGGACCGGCGAGAGCGTCTTCCTGTCGGTGCGCCGCGGGGACGAGTCGGTGTGCCTGCTCGCAGAGGAGGGCAGTTTCCCGGTGCGCTCGCACGTGCTGCACGAGGGGATCCGGCTGCCGCTGGGGGTGGCGTCGGCCGGTCTGGTGTTCCTCGCGTTCGCCCCCGAGGGGGAGGTCGGCGACTACTTCCGCCGCCACCCCGACCTGGCGACGAGGTTCCCCGGGCACGCCGAGGAGGACGTCCGCCGCCGCCTGCGCCAGACGGTCCGCCGGGGTTTCGCGGTGAACCCCGGCCTGCTCGTGGAGGGCAGCTGGGGGATCGGGGCGCCCGTCCTGGAGGCGTCGGGGCGGGCGACCTGGGCGCTGAGCGTCACCGGCATCGAGCCGCGGCTGGCGGGGCCGCGACAGGCCGAGCTGGGGCGGGAGCTGCTCGCGCACGCTCACGAGCTGTCGCTGCTGGCCGGCGGGCGCGGGCGGCACGCCTGAGCGGGATCGGAACCACAAATGCGCACATCGACAAGACTTATGTCCGATTTCGACCCTGAGCTGCTACGTTCGAGGTCGGGACGGAGCCGCCTCGCGGCTCACACGTCCCGACCACCACCAGGGAGTGAGCGCCGATGCTTCTCGAGAGAGATCTCATCCAGTCCGTGGGATTCCGCAACGTCCGCGAGGGTGGTGAGATCACCGGTTTCCAGTTCCGCGTCCGGATGCCCTCCTACCGCGGCATGGCGGCCTCCCTCATCGACGGCATCGGGGTGCGCATCCCCGGCCTCGTCGACGTCGCGCCGGACGTGCCGCGCTGGACGCTGCAGGGCGGCACGTACACCCTCGAGGAGCTGTGGGCCGGCGACGGCCTGCGCTGGCCGCTGGAGGACGCCGCCGTCATCACCGTGCCGCTCCCGGGTGGCCTGCCCGACGGGATCCACGAACTCACCGTCGACCTGCGCCTGCGCATGTCCTACATCCCGGCCGAGCACCAGCCCAGCCGGTACGTCGTCACCAAGCACGTGACCCTCTCACCCGAGGCGGTGGGCGCGCCGTTCAGGTACGGCGTCTCGCTCTACAGCTTCACGGACGACTACGGCACCGCCCTGGACCTGGAGTCCGCGCTGCGCTCGATCGCCGACCTCGGGGCCACCGGCGTCGAGATCCTGGGGGAGGGGCACGTCCCGAACTACCCCGACCCGCCGCAGTCCTGGGTGGACGAGTGGTTCACGCTGCTGGAGCGCTACGGCCTCGAACCGACGAACTACGGCTCCTGGATCGACACCCGGCTGCACTCCAGCGGCCCGGACGGCCGCGACATGACCGTCGAGGAGGGCGCCGCCGCGCTCCAGCGGGACCTGCGGCTGGCCAAGCGCCTCGGCTTCCGGTTCGTGCGCCCCAAGATCGGGGTCGTCACCGGCGACCTCGTCCCGCACCCCATCTGGACCGAGGTCGTCGAACGCTCGCTGCCGCTGGCCGCCGAGCTCGACGTGGTGATCTGCCCGGAGATCCACTCCCCGACGCCCATCCGGCACGAGGTCGTCGACGGGTACGTGGAGCTGATCGAGCGCACCGGGACCAAGCACTTCGGGATCCTGCTCGACACCGGCATCTTCCAGGACCGCCCGATCCCGCTGCGGGAGGGCGAGACGCGCGAGACGCGACCGGCCTTCCTCGACGGCATCGGCGTCGACCCCGCCGACGTCGCCCGCATCATCGAGCACGTCGTCTTCATCCAGGCCAAGTTCCACGACATCGACGACCACCTCGTGGACCAGCAGATCCCCTGGGAACCGGTCCTGCGCGCGCTCAAGGACGCCGGCTACACCGGGTACCTGTCCAGCGAGTACGAGGGGGAGCGGACGCCGTGGCGCTCGATCGAGCAGGTGCGCCGGCAGCACTCGCTGATGCGCCAGATCGCCGACCGGCTCTGACCCGCGCCGACCACCCGACCACCGGAGCACTCCCGTGACCTTCCAGGAAACCACCGCGCCCAACGGCCTGATCGCCCGCGACAGCCTGCGCCCGCACCCCGACGGCCTCGCGCTCCGGCTGACCCTGGCCTGGTACCGCAGCCTGTGGCTGTCGAGCGTGACGTCGCTGCGGGTCACCGTCGACGGCACCGAGGTGCCGCAGGACGACCTGACGTTCGAACTCGGCGGGGTCCGCTACGCCCCGGCCGACCTGCCCGGTCAGAGCGAGACGCTGTGGTTCCTCCAGGACCACCCCTCGCTCGTCGTCCGCCGCGACACGCCCGTGGCGCTGGGCGAGCAGCACGAGGTCGAGGTCGCCGGGGAGTTCCGGCTGCCGTACATGCAGATCGCGCCCGGCCAGGACGGCGGGCCGGGGGTGTACGTGCCGAACCACGTGCGGCAGGCCTTCGTCCTGACCGTCACCGACGAGGACGCGCCCGCCGCGGTGACGGTCTCCGACGTCCCGCCGCCGCCGGCCGCGGTGGAGGCGGACCCGTTCCAGCTCGGGCTGACGCTCTACTCGGCGAGCGCTGAGTTCCGTGCCGGCTGGTACGACTTCGACGGCCTGCTGGACCGGGTCGCCGAGCTCGGCATCGGCCCGGGCATCGAGATCGTCGCCTCGCAGGTGCTGCCGACCTACCCGGTCGTCTCGGACGAGTTCGTCGCGTCGTGGCGCGCCGCGTTCGACCGGCACGGCTTCGCGGCCAGCTCGTTCGGGGCCAACCTCGACATGGGCCGTCGCCGCGACCGCGACATGACCCCCGACGAGGAGTACGAGTTCAGCGAGCTCATGCTGCGCGGGGCGCGGAAGCTCGGGTTCCCCCTGGTGCGCATCCAGAGCGCCAAGCCGGCCCTGCTGCGGCGCCTGCTGCCGGTGGCCGAGGAGCTGGACCTCAGGCTCGCCTACGAGATCCACGCCCCGATGGGCCCGAACTCCGACCCGATCCTGCGGGTCCGGGAGACCTACGCCCAGCTCGACTCGCCGCTGCTGGGGTTCGTGGCCGACTTCTCCTCCACCATGCGGGCGATGTCGCCGACGCTGCTGCGGGCCGTGCGCCGGGCGGGGCTGGACGACGAGGCCGTGACGCGGCTGCAGGAGATCTGGGCGACCGACGCCCCGATGCGCCAGCGCCAGGAGGAGTTCATCGGGTACCTGCGGTCCAGGGGGTTCGACCCGGGCCGGCTGGGGTCGTTCGCGCACCTGGCCTTCAACATGCACGGCCACGTCGACCCCCGCGAGTGGGCCGACATCATGCCGCAGATCCTGCACGTCCACGCCAAGTTCTACGACATCGACGAGTCCGGGCAGGAACCGGCCATCGACTACCCCGAACTGGTGCGCGTGTTCGTCGAGGGCGGGTACCGCGGCTACTGGTCCAGCGAGTGGGAGGGGCACGCCTTCGCCGAGCTCGGCGAGGTGGACCCGCTGCTCCTCGTCCGTCGTCAGCACGACCTGATCCGCGCCGCGGTGCGGGAGGGCCTGCCGGTCTGAGCGGGGTGCGGTCGTCCGCGGGTCAGTGCTCCACCGACTCGCGGACGATCGCCCCGGCCTCCTTGAACAGGCCCCGCAGCCAGGCGTGCTCGGGGTCGCGCGCGTGCACCGGGTGCCACCACACGGCGTTGACGATCGGGGTGGCGTCGAAGGGCAGCGCCGCGACGCTCACCCCCGGCACGGAGGAGACCGCCGGGACGAGCGACTCCTGCACCAGGCCGATCCGCGTCGTGCCCGCCACGAAGTGCGCCAGGGACAGGAAGCTCTCGACGACGACCTCCACGCGCGGTTCGACCCCGAGCTGCTGGACCTGCCGGGCCGCGGACGTGAACGCCGTCGCCGACTGGTACGTCAGCACCCACGGCCGCCGCTCGATGTCGGCCATGGTCAGCGCGCCGTCCCGCGGGGCGTGCTCCTCGGCGACGATGGCGACCCAGCCGTCGCGCCACAGGTCGATGAACGGCAGTTCGGACAGGTGGCCGTGCGGGATGACCATGGCGTCGACCGAGCGGAGCCGCGTCGCCGCGTCCTCGACGATGGTCGGGTTGTGCAGCATGAAGCGCAGCCGGACCCCCGGCGCGCGCTCGGCGGCGAGTCGCGACACGACCCGCCCGACGGTGACGAAGCCGTAGTCGGACCCGTAGACGGAGAACTCGCGCGTCGAGTCGTCCGGGGACCAGTTCGCCTGGCTCTCGAACACCCGGCGGGCCGCCTCCAGGGCCGTCGAGGTGTGCTCGCTGAGGCGGACGGCGAAGGGCGTCAACTCGTAGGTGTTCCCGCGGCGGGCCAGGATCTGGTCGCCGAAGTAGTTCCGCAGCCGGCCCAGCGAGGCGCTGAGGGCCGGCTGGCTCAGCATCAGGCGCTCGGCCGCCCGCGTGACGCTCTTCTCCGTGAGCAGGGCGTCGAGCGCGACCAGCAGGTTGAGGTCCAGACGGGCTAGCTGGGCGTGGTCGGCCACCGGTCGTTCCTCGGCTTCCTCGGCGTGGACGGCGTATCGACGGCGACGATACGCACCGCCGCGCGCCTCCACGACGCCGATGCCCCGACCGGGTGGACGCGACCACGGCTTATGTCGTGCATCGGCAAGACTTATGTGCATATCCAGCACATGCGGGCCATGATGACCGGGTACAGCAGGTGCTCGACGACGAGCGCCGACGATGACGTCAGAGAGGCTGGACATGGCACGACAGCGTCGATCTGCGCGAGGGTGGACTGCGCTCACCGCGTTCCCCGTCACTGCCGTCCTGCTCACCACCGGGTGCTCCGACGCCCGGAGCGCGGACGGCTCCGGTGACGGTTCCGTCGAGTTCTCCATGGCCTACCAGGCCGCGAACAACCAGGAGAGCCCCTACGCGACGCTGGCCGAGGCCTACACGGAGTCCCACCCCGACGTCACGATCACGCTGAGCCCCCAGCCCAACGACAGCTACAGCCAGAACCTGCGCACGCAGCTGCAGGCCGGCAACGCCCCCGACGTCGTCCAGACCTCCCCGGGCAGCGGGCAGGGCAACGGCGTCGTCACCCTGGCCGAGGCCGGATTCCTCGAACCCCTGGACGACCGCTCCTCCGGGGTCGTCCCCGCCGGCAGCGAAGACCTGTTCGGCCGCGACGGCACCGTGTACGGGCAGCCGATGGAACTGACCGTCGTCGCCTCGGTGTTCAACCGGGCCGGGGCCCGGGCCGCCGGGGTGGCGGAGTTCCCCGCGGACTGGCCCGGCTACCTCGCGGCCTGCCGGGCCGCGCGGGCCGAGGGCACCTCGATGCTCGCCCTGGCCGGCAGCGCCCCGCCCAACACGGGCATGATGGCCATGTCGATCTCCGCCAGCCGCGTCTTCGCGCAGGACCCGGACTGGAACACCCGGCGCAGCGCCGGCGAGGTGACTTTCGCCGACAGCCCGGGGTGGAGCGACACGCTCGAGACCGTCCTGGAGATGGACGAGGCCGGGTGCTTCCAGCCCGGCGCGGAGGCCGGTGGCTTCGACGCCATCACCAACGGACTGGGGCAGAACACCTCGTTCGGCGCCTTCGTGCCGTCGGCGACGGCGCTGGAGATCGAGAAGGCCGCCCCCGACACCGACCTGGTGATCGAGCCGTTCCCCGTGGCCGACCAGGAACCGTGGGTCCTGGCCAGTTCCAACTACTCCCTGTCGATCAACGCGGCGTCGGATCAGAAGGCGGCCGCCCAGGAGTTCCTGGACTGGGTGGCCGAACCGGAGCAGGCGAAGGCCTTCGCCGAGGCGTCCGGCGCCCTGCCGGTGACCGGGTACGCCGACCTCGACCTGTCCGGCACCATCTACGCGCCCGTCGCGGACCTGCTGGCCTCGGGCAGCTTCTCCCCGCTGCCCAACAACGGCTGGCCCGACGCCGCCGTGTACGACGCCCTCGGGACGGGGGTCCAGGGTCTGCTGACCGGGCAGACCACGGTGCAGGACGTGCTGCGCTCGATGGACGCGGCATGGGACGAGTGACCGTCCCCGACGCGCGGGAGAACACCTCCCGCGCCAGTCGGCACGACAGACAACGAGGGTACGAGATGTCAGTGACAGAGAACCCGGAGACCGCGGACCTGACCGGACCCGGCGAGGGCCGCGACCGAGGCCGCCCCGGCGGCCGGCGAACCCCGAGCCTCGGCTACGGGCACTGGTGGTGGGCCCTGCCGGGCATCGTCCTGGTCGTGGCCATCCACTACGCGGCGACCACCGCGGGCGGGGTGTTCGCGTTCACCGACTGGTCCGGCATCGGATCGTTCCAGTGGGTCGGCCTGGAGAACTTCGAGGCGATCCTCAGCGACCCCTCGAAGCTGCACGCGCTGGGCAACACCCTGCTGCTCGCCTTCGGATCGGTGATCCTGTCCAACGCCGCCGGCCTGGCCATCGCGGTGAACCTGAACCGGGTGCTCAAGAGCCGCTACGTCCTGCGGACCCTGTTCTTCATGCCGGTGGTCCTGAGCCCGCTGGCGACCTCCTACATCTGGAAGTACATCTTCCAGTTCGACGGTCCCCTCAACGCCGTGCTGCGCGCCGTCGGTCTCGACAGCCTCACCCGCCCCTGGCTGGCGGACCCGCAGTTCGCCATCTGGACGATCCTCGTGGTCGTGGTCTGGCAGAACATCGGCTTCTCGATGGTCATCTACATGGCCGGCCTGGCCGCGGTGCCCGTCGAGATCGAGGAGGCCGCCGCGATCGACGGGGCCGGGCTCTGGCAGCGCTTCTGGAACATCGTGCTCCCGGCCATCCGCCCGGCGGTCGCCATCGCCACCACCCTCGGCCTCGTCAACGGCCTGCGCATCTTCGACCAGATCATGGCCCTCACCG
Organism: Kineococcus lubricus; assembly: GCF_050871965.1. NCBI lineage: Bacteria > Bacillati > Actinomycetota > Actinomycetes > Kineosporiales > Kineosporiaceae > Kineococcus > Kineococcus lubricus. The sequence goes on along the minus strand of NZ_JBJLSK010000013.1, from coordinate 115,144 downwards.
GCGGGGGACCGGCCGACGCGACCGCCACCCTGGCGACCGAGGTCTACAAGCAGGCGTTCTCGCTGGGCAACTTCGGGTACGGCGCCGCCCTCGCGCTCGTGCTCACCCTCATCATCCTGGTCTTCGCGGTCGTCCAGCAGCGCGTGACCCAGGGGAACAAGGAGGACTGACATGTTCCGGTACACGAAGTTCTCGGCCCTGCGCGAAGCGGGCACCTGGCTGATCGCCCTGGTCTACCTGGCCCCGTTCTACCTGGTCGTGTCGATCGCGCTGAAGTCGGACCAGGAGGTCTTCACGACCCCGGCCCTGGCACCCCCGAGCGAGCCCACGCTCGGCAACTTCTCGCGGGTGCTCACCGCGACCGGTCAGAGCAACGTCCTGCTGGGCCTGGCCAACAGCCTCGCCATCACCGCCGGCAGCATCGTGGTGATGGTCCTGCTCGGCGCCCTCACCGGGTACGTCATCGCCCGGACCGCGCGCCGCTGGAGCCGGGCGGTGTACTACCTGTTCCTCATCGCCATCGTCCTGCCGACGCAGCTGGGCACCGTCCCGCTGTACATCGGGGCCCGCACGCTCGGGCTGACCGGGTCGGCGTGGGGCATGGTGATCCTCTACAGCGGGATGCTCATGCCGCTGGCCATCTTCATCTACGCCGGGTTCTTCCGGGGGCTGGGGACGAACTACGAGGAGGCCGCCACGATCGACGGGGCCAGCCGGTCGCAGATCTTCTTCCGCATCGTGCTGCCGCTCATGGCCCCGGCCACCGGGACCGTCTCCATCCTCGCCGGCCTCATCGTCTGGAACGACTTCTTCACCTCCCTCATCTTCCTGGGTGGCTCCACGGCCCAGACCCTCCCGGTGGCGATGTACTACTACATCGGCTCGCTGGTCTCGCAGTGGAACCAGATCTTCGCGATCGTCATCATCTCGATGATCCCGATCCTCGCCTTCTACCTCTTCGCGCAGAAGCGCTTCATCCAGGGGTTCGCCGGCGGCCTGAAGGGCTGACCCGGACACCCCCTCCCCGACCGACCGATCGACAAGGACGTCCCGTGTACCGACTCGCGCCCAACATCGAACTCCTCTTCGCCGAAGCCGGCGACTACCACGACCGGGTCCGGGCCGCCGCGGCCGCCGGGTTCGACGCCGTGGAGATGTGGGGACCGACGGGGGCCGACGCCCCCGCCCAGCCGAAGGACATCCCGGCCCTGAAGGCCGCGCTGGAGGAGACCGGCGTCTCGCTCGTCGCGCAGCTGGCCGAGCCGCGCACCCAGTTCATGATCCCGCCGCGGGACCACTCGGAGTTCTACCGCAAGCTCGACGAGGGCGTGCGGATCGCCCAGGAGCTGGGCAACCGCCGCATCGTGGTGGGCAGCGGGACGGGTTTCGGCGGCGCCAAGCGCCAGACCCAGCTGGACGACCTCGCCGACGTCTACCGCAAGGCCGTCGGTCAGATCGAGGGGTCCGGCGTCCACCTCGTCCTGGAAGCGGTCAACGTGCGCGTCGACCACCCCGGGGCGCTGCTGGACCGCACCGCCGAGTCCGCCTACGTCGCCCGGCAGGTCGACTCGCCGTCGTTCGGCATCCTCTACGACGTCTACCACTCGGCCGTCGAGGGGGAGGACATGGCCGCCGAGCTGGCCGCCGCGGGTGACCTGGTGCAGTACGTGCAGGTCGCCGACGCGCCGGGCCGGGGCGAGCCCGGGTCGGGGAACCTGGACTGGGCCGAGCGGCTCGGCCTGCTGCGCAGCGCCGGGTACGACGGCCCCATCGGGCTGGAGTACTACCCGACCCGGGAGTCCGCGGCGTCGGTGCAGCTGATCCAGCGGGTGGCGGCCCAGGCATGAGCGGGCGGTACCCCGCCGAGGTCGACGTCGCGATCGTCGGCAGCGGCCCGACCGGTGCCGCCTACGCGCGCGTGCTCAGCGAACGCGCCCCCCACGCGCGCATCGCGATGTTCGAGGCCGGCCCGCTGGTGACCGACCCGCCCGGGGCCCACGTGAAGAACATCGCCGACCCGCAGGCCCGCGAGCGCGCCCAGCGCGCCTCGGAGGGGCCCGGCAGCGCAGCGGCGACCGTCGACTCCCCGGGGGCCGTGCGCAGCGGGGAACGCCGCGCCCGTCCGGGCACGTTCCTGCTGGCGGACGGGTACGCGTTCCCCGGTGAGGACGGTCTGCCGGTCGCCGCCATGTCGAGCAACGTCGGCGGCATGGCCTCGCACTGGACGGCGGCCTGCCCCCGGCCGGGCGGGTCGGAGCGGGTCGACTTCCTGCCCGACCTCGACGAGCTGCTCACCGAGGCCGAGCGGCTGCTGGGCGTCACGACCGACGCCTTCGACGGGTCGGTGTACGCCGACGTCGTCCGCACCCGCCTCGGGCAGGCCGTCGACGAGGGGCGCACCGCGCCCTCGCGGGTGCAGCGGATGCCCCTGGCGGTGCACCGGCGCCCCGACGGGGTGCTGGTGTGGTCAGGTTCCGACGTGGTGCTGGGGGACCGGACGCGCGAGAACCCGCGCTTCACCCTGTTCCCCGAGTCGCACGTGTCCCGGGTGCTCGTCGAGGACGGCCGCGCGGCCGGGGTCGTCGTGCGCGACGTGCCGACCGGGGAGTCCTCGACGGTGCGGGCCCGGTTCGTGGTGGCCGCGGGCGACGCGCTGCGGACCCCGCAGCTGCTGTGGGCCTCGGGGGTGCGGCCCGCCGCGCTGGGGCGGTACCTGAACGACCAGACGCAGGTCGTGTTCGCCGCCCGCCTCACCGGGGTGGACCCGGCCGACGCCCCCGCCTCGACGTCGCCGCAGGTCGGGCTGAGCGCGACCAGCGGGGTCAGCTGGGTCCCGTTCACCGACGACCTGCCGTTCCACGGGCAGGTGATGCAGCTCGACGCCTCGCCCGTCCCGCTGGCCGAGGACGACCCGGTGCTGCCGGGGACCATCGTGGGGCTGGGGTTCTTCTGCGCCAAGGACCTGCAGGAGAGCGACCGCCTCGAGTTCGACGACGAGGTGAGCGACGCGTACGGCATGCCCGCGATCCGGGTGCACTACAGCCTGACCGGTGAGGACCAGAAGGTCGTCGACCGGGCCTGCGAGGAGATCGTGCGCCTCGGGCGCGCGGTGGGGGAGCCGCTGGGGGACGCCCCCTTCGTGCTGCCGCTCGGGTCCTCGCTGCACTACCAGGGCACCACCCGGGCCGGTGCGGACGACGACGGCCGCAGCGTGGCCGGCCCCGACAGCGAGGTCTGGTCGGTCCCGGGCCTGTTCGTCGCGGGCAACGGCGTCATCCCGACCGCGACGGCCTGCAACCCGACCCTGACGTCGGTCGCGCTGGCCGTGCGCGGGGCGCGGGCCATCGCCTCCCGGCTCCAGCGCGACCACGAGGAGATCGTGTGACCACCACCACCAGCACCAGCACCGGTTCCAGCACGAGCAGCGGCATCGCCGGGACCGGCATCCGGCTCGGGACGACGCTGTACTCCCTCACCAGCGAGTTCGCGGCGGGGCACTACACGCCCCGGACGCTGATCGCCGCGGTCGCCGAGGCCGGCATCGGCCCCGGCGTCGAGTTCAACCTCGCGCAGGTGCTGCGGACCTACCCCGACGTGGACACCGACTTCGTCCGGCTCTGGTTCGACACCCTCGACGAGCACGGTCTGGAACCCAGCGCCGTGGGCACCAACCTCGACATGGGCCGGCGCCGGGACCGCGACATGACCCCGGACGAGGAGTACGACTTCCTCGCGCGGCAGTTGCGGACCGCGCACACCCTGGGGTTCAAGACCGTCGTCATCCGGTCGGCGGGCAAGGAGCTCCTGCGCCGGTTGCTGCCGCTGGCCGAGGAGCACGACCAGAAGCTCGGTTACGAGATCCACGCCCCGTCCGGTCCCAACGACCCCCGGGTCCTGGGCATCCGCGAGGTGTACGAGGAGCTCGGCAGCGACCGCCTGGGGTTCACCGCCGACTTCTCCTCCACCATGCACAGCCTGTCGCCCACCCTGCTGCGCACGCTGCGGCAGATGGGGATGCCGGAGGAGTACTCCACCGTCATGGACGGGATCTGGCGCAAGCCGGCCCCCATGCACGTCCGCAACCAGGAGTTCGAGGACTTCCTCGCCTCCGAGGGGTTCGACTCCGCGCGACTCGGACCCTTCACCCGCCTGGCCTTCAACATGCACGGGCTCGTGCCGACGCGCGAGTGGCTGGACATCATGCCCCAGATCGTCCACGTGCACGCCAAGTTCTACGACATCGGCGCCGACGGCCAGGAACCGGCGATGGACATCCCGGACATCGTCCGGCAGTTCGTCCGGGGCGGGTACCGCGGCTACCTCTCCAGCGAGTGGGAGGGGCACGCGTTCTCCGACCTCGGCGAGGCCGACCCCGTCGACCTCGTCGTCAAGCAGCACGCCCTGATGCGCCGCGCCGTCGAAGACGCCGTCGCCGACCGTACCGAAGGAGAACAGGCCCGTGACTGACACCGTGCTCGACGACCTCAAGAAGCAGGTCGAAGCGCTCACCGTCGAACTCGCCGAGGTGCGCCACGTGGCGCGCCTGGCCAAGGACCGCGGCGAGGTCGAGAACCTCTTCAACCGCTACATGTTCCTGCACAACGCCTTCCAGGACGAGCAGATCATCCCGCTGTGGGCCGAGCGCGGGACCCCGGGGATGCGGGCCCGCTACACCAACGCCGGGCAGTACGTCGACTACGACAGCATCATCCGCTACCACCAGGGCCGGCCCACCCCCACCGGGAAGCTGATCCTGCACGCCACGACGACGCCGGTCATCGAGGTCGGCAGCGACGAGACCGCCAAGGGCGTGTGGATCATGGCCGGCACCGAGTCCGGGCTGACCGACCCCGCGGTCGCCGAGGACAGCCCGGACTACATGTACTCGCCCGGTCTGGTCGACGGGAAGAAGGTGTGGGCGCACTGGGTGTGGTGCAAGTACGCCGTCGACTTCATCAAGCAGCACGGCGAGTGGAAGATCTGGAAGTTCCGGTGCTACGAACTGGCCCGGGCCCCCTTCGAGGAGAACTGGGTCAGCTTCGGGGAGAAGAACCAGCACGCGTTCGACCTCGACCTCATGTACTTCGGCGACGACGGCAAGGCCGTCTTCATGCCGCCCGCCGACGAACCGGCCCCGGAGGAGAACCACCCGTACAGCCCGCGGACGCGGCAGAAGCTCGAACCCACCCCGCCGGCGCCGTACGACGTCTTCGAGGACACCTTCCGGTGACCGTCTCCCCCGGGAAGGACTGACGTGGCCACCCACAACTCCCTCTTCTCCGACCGGGACGTCCGGCGCCTGCCCGACGGCATCGCGGTCGCGATCCAGATCCCCTGGTACCGCAGCCTGTGGCTGTCGGCGGTGGACGACGTCGCCGTCCGGGTCGACGGGACCGCCGTCCCGGCCGACCGCGTCCGCTTCGAGCTGCAGGGCCGCAGCTACCGCGTCGAGGAGCTCCCCGAGCAGTGGGACACCCTGTGGTTCCTCGCCGACCGCCCCGACGTGGTCGTCACGCTCGACGAGGTGCCGCCGCCCGGCGCCCCGGTCACGGTCGAGGTCGTGCTGACGATGCGGCTGCTGTACATGCAGATCTCCCCGGGCCAGGACGGGGGACCGGGCCGGTACGTGACGAACCGCGTGCCGGTCGAGCGCACCGTCGTGCTGGCCTGACGTCCCACCCGCGACACCCGAGACACCCCACCACCCACCACTCGACGACGAGGACCACCGGTGACCGACGTCCTGAACGTGCTCATCCTCTCGGGCCACATGACCCGGGAGCACGACAACGAGTTCCGCAGCTTCCGCCAGCACAACGCGTGGCTCACGACGCTCCTGGAGGACACCGGTCGCTTCCGCGTCCGGGTCGTCGAGGACCCCCGCGGGCTGGGCGCCGAGGTCATCGACAAGTACGACGTCGTCCTCGTCGTCTTCGAGGGCCGCGACGGCTACCACGACAAGGCCGTCGGGTTCGGCGCCGAGACCGACCGGGCGCTGCTCCGGTTCGTCCACGACTCCGGCAAGGGGATCGTGTGGTTCCACGGTTCGGCCGCGCAGGAGGACGACTGGGGGTACCCGGAGGAGTACAACGTCATGCGGGGCGCGAAGCTCAGCGTCCCGACCGGGTTGCGCCCCCGCCCGTGGGGCGAGGCGCTGCTGCGCACCACCGAACCGCGGCACGAGATCACCGAGGGCATCAGCGAGACCTGGACCGTCACCGGCGACGACATCCTCACCGGGGTCCAGCTGTACGACGGCGCCCGGGTGCTGCTGACCACCTTCGACGACCTGGAGTCCTACGAGAAGGCGCCGGTGTGGCCGATGTCGCACTACCCGGTGGCGATCCCGCCCGAGGGGCTGTCGGGCCTGCCGGGCGTGAACACCGACCAGCCGCTGGCCTGGATCAACGAGTACGGCGCCGGGCGCTCGTTCACCATCACCATCGGGCACGACATCGACACCTTCCGGCGGATCGAGTTCATCCGCATGTTCCCCCGCGGCGTCGAGTGGGCCGCCACCGGGAAGGTCACGCTGACGGGGCCGGACCGCCGTGGTGACCGTCGCATCAACCCCTGGCCGTACTACCACGGCGAGGGCTGACCCGCGGGGCGCGGACGACGACGGAGGGGCCGGTCGAGGTGACCGGCCCCTCCGTCGTGCTCAGACCCCCACGCCGTCGCGGGCCGCGGCGTCCAGGGTCAGCGCCTCCCGGGCCAGGCCCAGGTGCGACCGCGTCATCTCCCACGGGTCGGCGCCCAGCCACTCGTGCCCACCCCACTCGCTGCACAGCGTCCCGGCGAAACCGCTGCGGCGCAACGCCGAACCCACGGCGCGCAGGGGTTCCGACACCCGGCCGCCGGAGTCGTCGAGGTCCCAGAACTTCAGGTGGACCGCCGAGACGAGCGGCAGGACGGCCTCGAGATCGGCGACCTCGGAGCGCCCGAACCGCACGAGGAGGTCCATGTACAGCGTGTGCACCGTCGGCGGGACACCGCCCGAGGCCAGCAGCTCCCGGACGGCCGCGTCCGTGGCCGGGTCCCGCCACTGCTCGCGCAGCCGGTGCAGGAGGTCCCCGGGCAGACCCGCGCGCGCCAGTTCCTCCAGGTAGGTCACCGGCAGCGCCGGCATGAGCATGCTGATGTCCAGCAGCAGCCGCACCCGGGGATCGGCGAGGTCGGCGATCCGCGCGTAGGCCTCGGCGTGCGCGGGGTGGTCCGGGGTCTGCCCGCCCTGCACCTCCTCGAACAACACCAGGTCCAGCTCGTGCAGCAGCGGGACCAGGCGGGGCAGCAGCACGGGCCCGGCCTGGCCGATCGGCAGCCGCACCCCGGCCGCCCCCAGCGCGGCCGCGGCCCGCAGTTGCGGTTCCAGGAAGGCGAACCGCTCGTCGTCGGTCCGGCGGCGCCGGGAGTCGGCCCAGTCGTCGATGCTGACGCCGACCACGCTGACCCGGCCGCCGTGCCGGGTCAGGTCGGCGCGCAGCGCCTCGGCCTCCTCGCGCGCCGGCCGGGGGAAGGACCGCCACAACTGGCCGAGCTCGACCTCGACGTGGTCGGCGACGCCGCGGCGCACCAGGGACACGGCGAGGTCGGGGGCGGTCTGCTCGGCCGCGACGAGGGCGGGGGTGAGGTTGAAGGCGCTGGCGGACAACGTCCAGCCCGCGGGCAGGGTCCCGGGCAGGGTCCCGGGCAGGGTTTCGGGCAGGGTTTCGGGCAGGGTTTCGGGCAGGGTCACGGGGAACTCCTCGGTGGGTCTCGGCGCCACGTGCCGTCTCAGGCGACGTCGAGCGAGACGGTCGGGCGGGCCGGCGCGGCGTCCAGTTCCAGCGCGCGGGAGTCGTGGAAGGGCAGGGCCAGCGGAGCGGTCGGGGGCCCTTGGAGGTAGGGGATCGTGAGGGCGAAGCCCACCGACACGTCGTGCCGGCCGGGGGAGAGGGTTTCGCCGACGTGCAGCACCACCCGGTCCTGCACGAACCACCAGCCGGGTTCGTCCTGGAGCCCGGCGGGGGGCACGTCGCGGGGTCCCAGCCGGACGTGCGGGTCGACCGGCCGACCGTCGACCTCGACGGTGAGCCGGGTCAGGCAGGCCAGCGGCAGGGAGCGGATCCAGGGCAGCGAGAGGCGGACCGTGAAACCGTCGGGGGTGGAACCGAGCGCGTCGGTGCGCAGGGCGGGGGTCATGGCGGGCACTCCCTCGTGTCGCGGTGTGGACGGGGCCCACCTCCGGTGGGCCGGGACGTCAGGTCGCGGCGGGGGCTCCGTGGATCGCCGCGACGGTGGGACGGCCGTCGGCGAACCAGCGCGGGAAGGTGACGTCGAACAGCTGCTCCTCGAGCAGGTCGACCCCGCCGCGCAACGGTTCACGGACGTCCGGGAGCGAGTTCACCACGACCAGGTCCCTGGTGGCCAGGGGCAGCGACAGTTCGTACACCCGTTGACGCACACCGGCGAGGAAGAACTCCCCCGCGGCCGCGACGGCACCGCCGACGACGATCACGGCGGGGTTGAAGACGTTGACGAGGGTGGCGATCGCCTCGCCCGCGACGTGGGCGGCGCGCTGCACGAGCGTGATGGCCAGGGCGTCGCCGTTCTCGGCGGCGCGGGCGATGGTCTCCGGGTCGAGCTTCTCACCCGCCGCGACCCGGTCGGCGAGGATCCCGCGCGCACCGTCGGCGACGGCCGCCTCGGCGTCGCGGACCAGGGCCCAGCCGCCGGCGACGGCTTCCAGGCAACCGACCTTCCCGCACCGGCAGCGGGCCTGCGAACCGCTCACGCGGACGTGGCCGATGTCGCCCGCGGCACCGTTGTTGCCGCGGTGGATGTGCCCGCGGGACAGGAAACCCGCGCCGATCCCCGTGCCGATCTTGAAGTACACGAGGTCCCGGTCGGCGCGACCGGGGCGGGCGCGTTCCCCGCAGGCCAGCAGGTTGACGTCGTTGTCGACCCAGACGGGGGCGCCGAAGTGCTCCTGGAACCGCCCGCGCACGTCGAAACCGTTCCAGCCCGGCATGATGGACGGTGCCACCGGCCGTCCCGTCCCGAAGTCGACGGGGCCGGGGACCCCGACCACCACCGCCCACAGCGGCGGGGCCGGGGACAGGCGCCGCAGGAGGCCGTCGACGAGCGCGGCGGCGGTGGACAGCGTCTCCTCGGGACCGCGGGCGATGTCCCAGCCCGTGTGCGCCTGGTCGAGGATCCGCCCGTCGAGGGTGGTGACCCCGACGTGGATGTGCAGGCCGCCGAGGGCACAGACGACGAGGAGCCCCTGCTCGGACCGGAACCTGAGGGTGCGCGGCGCGCGGCCCCCCGAGGACGGTGCGAACTCGGCGTCCTCCAGGAAACCCCGCTCGATGGCGTGCTCGACCCGCTGGGACACCACACCCCGGCCCAGGCCGGTGACGCGGCCGATCTCGGGACGGGTGGTGGCCTCCCCGAGCCGGACCATGTTCACGATCCGCAGGAGGCTGGTGACTTCGTCGGTCTGGGCGCCGAAACGCAGGGTGGAGGCGCTGGCCATGCTCGATCTTGACACGGCGCACGGTGTGGTGGTGCACGCGGAACGCCCCCTACAGTTCGTGTCGGCGCCTCTTCTGCCGCTTTCGCGCCTAACCCGACCTCGCAGCAGACAGCACAGGAGGACCGTCATGACCTGGGGCGTGGGCATCATCGGCGCCGGACCGGGCGTCGCGGCCCTGCACGCGCCGGTCCTCGCGCGGACCGGGGGAGCGTTCCGGCTCGTGCACGTGGCCGACGCCGGCAGCGGCCGTGCCGCCGCGATCGCGACGGCGTTCGGCGCCCGTTCCTCCACCGGGACCGCCGACCTGCTCGCCGACCCCGGGGTGGACGTCGTCGCGGTGTGCAGCCCGCCCGCGCTGCACGCCGAGCAGGTGCTGGCGGCCGTCGCGGCGGGCAAGCGGGCGGTGTTCTGCGAGAAACCCCTCGCCACCGTCGCCGGGGACGCGCGCCGCGTGGTGGACGCCTGCGCGCGGGCCGGGGTCGCGCTGGTGGTGGGGACGAACCACCTGTTCGACCCCGCGTGGGCGCGCGCCAAGCACCACATCGACGCGCTGCGCGAACCGGTCGCGGCGGTGACGGTGACGCTCGCGCTCGCGCCGAACAGCCGCTACCACGCGGTGGTCTCCGGTGCTGCGCCGCAGCCCGCGGCCGGGGGCCGCCCGCCGCTGGACCTGTCCGGGGCGGCGGTGCGCGCCGGGCTCGTGCGGCAGCTCGTGGTCGGTCTGGCCGTGCACGACCTCCCGCTGGTGCGGGACCTGCTGCCGGTCTTCGAACGGGTCGAGCACGCGCGGGCGCTCGCCCCGCTGGGCGTGGAGCTGGTGCTCCGCTCGACCGGTGCGCTCGTCCGCTTCAGCGCCGTCATGGTCCCCGAGGGCGCCGACACCCTCTGGCGGCTGACCGTCCACACCGCCGGGGACCGGGTCGAGGTGGACTTCCCGCCGCCCTTCGTCCACGCGGGCAGCGCCCGGGTGACCGTGCGGGACCTCGGGGGGCGGTGCACGCGGTACCCCGTCGACCCCCTCGACGGGTACGTGGCCGAGTGGACCGCCCTCGCCGACCTGCTGCGCGAGGGTCACGTCGTCGAGTACGCCGAGGTGCTCGCCGATGCCGAGCAGGTCGTCGCGATCGCCGACGCCGCGGAGCGGTTCGTCCTGACCGGAGCGGTCGCGTGAACCCCCGGCCCGTGCCCGTGCACGTCCCGGCCCCGCGGTGGCGCTGCGCGGTCGACGAACTGGTGCCCCGGGTGGTCCCGGTGGACGGACCGGCGGACGCGGTGTGCCTGCTGGACGGCCACGGGCCGTGGTGGCGGGAGGTCGAGCGGTTGTTCGCCGCCGGGGCCCGCGGCGCGGTGGTCGTCTCGCCGTCGACCGCGCCGGTGGACCGGGTCGAGGCGCTGACCGCCCTCGGCGGGCCCGTCGCGCTGTGCCGCCCACGCCTGGAGGGCCGGACGCCGCCCGGCCCCGGGGCGGCACCGCACCTGGTCGTGGCCGACGTGGTCGCCGCCCGCGCCCGGGCCGCCACCGCCGTGCGGGACGCGGCGGGCTGGGCGCGCCACCTGGCCGGCTCCGCGCTCGTCCCCGAGGCGGTCACCGGCGGCGGTGCGGCCGTGGTCGTCACGTCGACCTCGACGGCCGGCGTCCCGGTGACGCTGACCCTGGCCGTGGGTCCCGCCGAGACGTCCACCGCCCTGGACGTCGTGGCGGTCGGGCCGGCCCGCGCCGAGGTGCGCGTCGACGACGCCACCGGACGGCGCGAGGTCGCGGTCACCGACGACCGCGGCACCCTGGTCCTGCCGTGCCGGTACGAGGACGGCGCCCGTTCCGCGCTGCGCCGCGTCGTCGGGGCGCTGGCCGCCGGGGAGGCGGGGGCGGCCGGCCTGCCCGACCTGGCCGAACTCGTCGCGGACGAGGAGATCGCGCAGCGGGTCGTGGCGGCGTTGCGGCCATAAACCGCGCCGATGCTCGGCATCCACGACATCCGCTTCCGTCGGGTACCACTTCCGTCGGATAGTGGACGAAGGGTCGCCGAAACTCCGGGGACCAGAAAGGGTCGAAGATGATCAAGCTGCTCTCGCACCTGTCCCACGTCGCGATCACGTCGCCGGACGTCGAGGCGTCGGTGGAGTTCTACACCACGCACGTCGGGCTGACCGAGGTCGCCCGCGAGGACGGGAGGGTCTACCTCCGCTGCTGGGGTGACTACTACGCCTACTCGGTCGTCGTCGTGCCCGGTGACGAACCGTCGCTGGAGACGATGGCCTGGCGCACCTCCAGCGCCGAAGCCCTCGAGGAGGCCGCCCGCCGCCTGCAGGCCGCCGGTGTCGACGTCGAGTGGTTCGACGGGTACCGCATCGGCAAGGCCCTGCGCTTCGTCGGCCCCTGGGGTCACAGCATGACGCTGCACTGGGACGTCGAGCGCCACACCGCGCAGCCGCGGACCGCCTCGATCTACCCCGACCGCCCCGAGAAGCGCAGCACCGTCGCCGGCGCTCCCCGCCAGCTCGACCACGTGACCGTCGCCACCAGCGACGTCGACGCGTTCGCCAAGTGGTACGACGACGTCCTCGGGTTCCGCACCATGGCCCGCACGGTCCTGGACGAGGCCCCGGTCTCGGTGTTCTCCGTGCTCACCACGAACGAGAAGTCCCACGACCTCGGGGTGGTCCTGGACGGGTCCACCCGCGCCGGGCGCGTCAACCACTACGCGTTCTGGGTCGACACCCGCGAGGAACTGCTCATCGCCGCGGACGTCCTGATGGAGAACGGGATCCCGATCGAGTACGGGCCCTCCATCCACGGCATCGGTGAGCAGAACTTCCTGTACTACCGCGAGCCGTCGACGCTGCGGATCGAGCTGAACACCGGCGGCTACCGGAACTACGTGCCCGACTGGGAGCCGAACACCTGGAAGCCGTCGCTGGGCTCGAACAACTTCTACCGCAACGGCGCCATGCCGATGTCGATGACGGAGTCGTTCCCGCCGGCCGACGGCCCGAGCGCGACCGAGGAGGGCGTGCCCGAGGAGATCCGCGAGGCGCTGCTCAACCCCTACGCCGTGCAGGGCCGCGGCTGACCCACCCCGGGGCGGCGGAGGCGGTCACCGCCTCCGCCGCCGCACCAGTTCGTCCGCACCCCCTGGAGCCCCCTTGACGACGACGTCGCACGGCCTGACCGCCCCCTTCGCCCTCGCCCGGTTCCGCGACGGCGACCGGGTCCACCTCGGCGTGGTCGCCGCGGACCGGGTCCGCGCGCTCAGCCGGGAGGACCTCGGCGCGGACGGCCTGAACGCGTTCCTGGCCGACCCGGACTGGGACCGGATCGGCGCCATCGCCTCCGCGCAGGAGGGGGAGTGGCGAGCGCTGGCGGACGTCACGCTCACCGCGCCCGTCGAACCCCGGCAGGTCCTGCAGACCGGGGCGAACTACCGTCAGCACGTCATCGAGCTCGTCGCGGCGGGCCTGACGCAGAACACCGACCGGACGCCGGAGCAGGCGCGGCAGTCCGCCGCGCAGATGATGGACGCCCGCGCCGCGAACGGCGAGCCGTACTTCTTCATCGGCCTGCCCGCGTGCGTCGTCGGCGACGACGTGCCGCTGGTGCTGCCCGGGTACAGCGAGGTCCACGACTGGGAGCTCGAACTCGCGGTGGTCATCGGCCGCGAGGCGTTCAGGGTCCGGCGCGAGGACGCGATGTCGCACGTCGCGGGGTGGACGGTCGTCAACGACGTCACCACGCGGGACCTGGTCTTCCGCAAGGACATGAAGGAGATCGGCACCGACTGGTACCGGGCCAAGAACGCCCCCGGGTTCCTGCCGACGGGTCCGTTCCTGGTGCCCGCGCCCTTCGCCGACCCCGCCGACCTGGAGGTGCGTCTCGACCTCAACGGGGAGACCATGCAGGACGCCTCGACGTCGGACCTGCTCTTCGACGTCCCCGCGCTGATCTCCGGCGCGTCGCAGACGGTGCCGCTGCTGCCCGGCGACCTCCTGCTCACCGGCAGCCCGTCCGGCAACGGGCAGCACTGGAAGCGGTTCCTGCGCGACGGTGACGTCATGACCGGCACCATCGGCGGGCTGGGCACCCAGGTCGTGCGCTGCGTCGCGCAGGCGTCGGCGTGAGCGTCCCGGGCGGCGTCCCGAGCGAGGACCCGCGCGACCTGGACCGCCGCGACCCCGCGGCGGAGGTCGCGGCCCGGGCGCAGGCGTACCGCAACTGGGGCCGCTGGGGCGAGGACGACGTCCTGGGGACCCTGAACTTCATCGACGCCGCCAAGCGCGTCGAGGCGGCCGCCCTCGTCCGCACCGGTGAGGTGCTCTCGCTGGCCCAGGCGTTCGACGCCGACGGACCGCAGAAGGGGTGGCGCCGGCGCACGAACCCCGTCCACACGATGATCGACACCGGGCTCGAGGCCGAGCACGGCAAGCAGGGTTTCCCGCACGGCATCGGCGGCGCCGACGACGTGATCGCGATGCCCCTGCAGTGCTCGACCCAGTGGGACGGGCTGGGGCACATCTTCGACCGCGGCCGGGCCTGGAACGGCCGGCGCGCCGGTGACGTGGTCACCAGCGACGGCGACCTGGTGACGGGCATCGAGCACGCCGCCGGCGTGATCGTCTCGCGCGGGGTGCTGCTCGACGTGGGCCGCCACCTCGCCCCCGGCACCGGGGAGCTGGAGGACGGTCACCCCATCACCGTCGCCGACCTCGAGGCGACCCAGCGGGCCCAGGGCCCCTCCAGCGCCCTGGGGCGCGGCGACATCCTGCTGGTGCGGACCGGGCAGTACGCCCGGACCCGGCGCCAGGGGTGGGGCGAGTACGCCGGAGGACCCGCCCCCGGGCTCTCCCTGACCACGGCCGGGTGGCTGCACCGCACCGAGCTGGCCGCCGTCGCCACCGACACGTGGGGTTTCGAGGTGCGCCCCAACGAGTTCGACGTCCCCGCGTTCCAGCCGTTGCACCAGGTCGTCATCCCCAACACCGGTCTGACCATCGGGGAGATGTGGGACCTGGACGCCCTGGCGGACGCCTGCGCGGCCCAGGGCCGCTGGGAGTTCCTGCTGTCGGCGGCGCCGCTGCCGATCACCGGGGCCGTCGGATCACCGATCAACCCCGTCGCCGTACTCTGACCGCCACGACGACACCACCGAGAACACCGAGGTTCTGACATGAGTGCAGTCCAGAAGGCCGCGATCGTCGGCAGCGGGGTCGCCGGGCTGGCCGCCGCCATCCAGCTCGCCAAGGGCGGGGTCGAGGTCGACCTCTTCGAGGCCAAACCCGAGCTGAGCGCCCTCGGCTCGGGCATCTCCCTGCAGGGCAACGCGCTGCGCGTGTTCGACGCCCTCGGGGCGTGGGACGACGTCCGGGCCGCCGGGTACCCCTTCGAGGGGCTGACCCTGCGTGCGCCCGGTCCCGACGCCCCGATCGTCGCGCAGCTGCCCGACGTCAAGACGGGCGGCCCGGACTACCCGGCCGCGATGGGCATGCCCCGGGCCGAGCTGGCCCGCATCCTGCTCGCCCACGCCGAGAAGGCCGGGGCCCGGGTCCGCTTCGGGGTCGAGGTCAGCGCCGTCGAGCAGCACGCCGACTCGGTCGAGCTTTTCGCCGGGGACCGGCTGGGCCGGTACGACGTCGTCGTCGGTGCCGACGGGCTGAACTCCACGGTGCGGGGCCTGATCGGCATCACGACCCGCCCGCAGCCGACGGGCATGGGGATCTGGCGCACGTTCGTCTCCCGGCCGGCGGAGGTGGAACGCAGCGAGCTGTACTACGGCGGCCCGGTGTTCATCGCGGGGTACACCCCGACCGGGGAGAACTCGATGTACGCCTTCCTCGTCGAGGCGGCGCAGGACCGGTTCGGCGTCGGCGACGAGGAGGCGACGCGCATCATGGTCGAGCAGTCCCGGGCCTACGGCGGCCCGTGGAACGCGATCCGCGCCGACCTCGAACGCGGCGCCAGCGCGAACTACACCTGGTTCACCCACCACCTCGTCGAGGGGCCCTGGAACCGCGGTCGCGTCGTCGTCATCGGCGACGCGGCGCACTCGTGCCCGCCCACCATCGCGCAGGGCGCCGCGCAGGGGCTGGAGGACGCCCTCGTCCTGACCGAGCTGCTGCTCGACCGCCCGGACGTCGACCAGGGGCTGTGGGACGACTTCCACGCCCGGCGCCGTCCGCGCGCCGAAGCCGTCGTGCGCGCCTCGGTGCAGCTCGGGCAGTGGCAGCTCGACGGGGTCCGCGACGCCGACGTGCCCGGCCTCATGGCCGGCATCGCGCACCGGATGGCGGTGCCCGCGTGAGCGTCGACGTCCACGCCCACGTCCTGCTGCCCGAGCTGCACGCGGCCGTGGAGCAGCGCGCCCCCGAGCTGGTCGCCGCGGCGGCCGCGCTCGAGGCGCGCCGCAACGGGCCCGAGAGCCTGAAGGCCTCCGGCGCCATGATCGGTGAGCGGTTCGGCCGGCTCACCGACGTCTCGGCCCGCCTCGCCGCCATGGACGCCCAGGGGGTGGACCGGCAGTGGGTGAGCGTCTCCCCGAACCACTTCTACCCGTGGGCGCCCGAGGGCCTGGCGGTGTGGGTCGCGGCGGAGACCAACCGGCTCGTCGCCGAGCACGTCGCGCAGGCCCCCGACCGGCTCGCCGGCCTCGGCGTCGTGCCGCTCCAGCACCCGCACCGGCTGGTCGAGCACCTCGACGACGCCGTCCTCGGCCGTGGTCTGGCCGGGGTGGAGATCTCCTCGTCCGCCGGCGACGTGGAACTGTCCGACCCCCGCCTGGAACCGTTCTGGGCCCGCGCGGAGGAACTGCGCACCGTCGTCTTCCTGCACCCCTTCGGCTGCAGCCTCGACGAGCGGCTCGACCGCTTCTACCTGTCGAACACGGTCGGGCAGCCCGTCGAGAACGCCGTGGCGCTCTCCCACCTCATCTTCTCCGGGGTGCTGGACCGGTACCCGCAGCTGCGGGTCCTGGCCGCCCACGGCGGCGGCTACCTCCCGACGGCGATCGGCCGCAGCGACCGCGCCTGGGCGGTCCGGCCCGAGGCGCACGGCTGCGCCCACGCCCCCTCGACCTACCTGCGCCGCCTGTGGTTCGACACGGTCGTGCACGACGAGGCCGCGCTGCGCGCCCTGGTCGCCGTCGCCGGCGCCTCGCAGGTCGTGCTCGGCAGCGACTTCCCGTTCGACATGGGTCTGGACGACCCCGTCGGGTTCGTGCGGGCGGCCGGTCTGGGAGAGGAGGAGACCCGTCGCGTGCTGGAGGGGAACGCGACGGAGCTCCTGCGCTCGCGGGTGTCGGCGTGAGGATCGCGCGCTGGCGCCACGCGGGCACCGGCGAGGTCGGCGAGGGTTTCGTCGTGGGGAACCGGTCGGGGGACCGGGTGGTCCCCTTCCCCGGAGGGCTGACCGTCGCCGACGTGCTGGGCCGGGGCCTACCCGCCGCACGGCGCCTGCACGAGGACCTGCCCGGGGACCTGTCCGGGGACCTGTCCGGGGACCTGTCCGGGGACCTGTCCGGGGACGGGGGAACCGACGGGGGCGCGCCCCTGGAGGACGTGACGCTGCTCAGCCCGCTGGTGCCGGCCGCGATCCGCGACTTCGTCGCCTTCGAGGAGCACGTCGAGGGCGTCAGCGCGTCGGTCGACGGCCGCAGCGAGGTCGTGCCGCAGTGGTACGAGGCGCCGACGTTCTACTTCACGAACCCGCACACCGTCCTCGGCCCGGCCGACCCGGTGTCGCCGCCGGTGACCGAACGGCTGGACTTCGAACTGGAACTCGCCGTCGTCATCGGTGCGGTGGACGGGTCCGACGGGGCGAACCTGACGCCCGAGGCCGCCGCCGGGCACGTCTTCGGGTACACGGTCATGAACGACTGGTCGGCCCGGGACCTGCAGGCGCGGGAGATGAAGGTGCGGCTCGGCCCGGCCAAGGGCAAGGACTTCGGCACCTCGCTGGGGCCGTGGATCGTGACGGCCGACGAACTGCACGAGTTCCTGGACGACGACGGTTTCCTCGCCGTGCGCGCGCAGGCCCGCGTCAACGGTGAACTCGTCGGCGAGGACCTCGTCTCGAACACCGGCTGGCCGCTGCCCGAGCTCGTCGCCTACGCCGCGCGGAACTCCCGGGTGGTCCCCGGGGACGTGCTGGGGTCGGGGACGACCGGGAACGGGGGGTGCCTGGGTGAGCTGTGGGGCCGCCGCGGCGAACTGGACCCGCCGCCGCTGCGCGAGGGCGACACCGTGTCGCTGTGGATCGAGGGGATCGGGGAACTCGCCGCGGTCGTGGGGCCCGCGGTGCCCGCCCCGGCGGTCCCGGCCGCCCGGCCCCGACCGCGCACCCGGCGCCGCGCAGGGAACCCCCCACTTCTGTCCGATACCGACCGAAGCGGGTAGGGTGGACGTGACGTCGGGGCCCCTCGCGGGGCTCGTCCGCCGGGGCGCTGCCGCCCCGGCGGCACATCCGGTCGCGTCGACGGCCCGATCGATCGGGCACCCCCACATGACGCTCTCCGTCGCCAGGCTCCGCCTCCTGGTCGCCTCCCTCCTGTCCGTCTCCTTCCTCGGTGCCCTCGACCACACGGTCGTGTCCACCTCCCTGGCCACCATCGCCGGGGACCTCGGCGCCCTCGAGCACCTCTCGCAGGTGGTCGTCGGCTACACCGTCGCGAGCACCGTGCTGGTGCCGGTCCTGGGCCAGCTCGGCGACGCGGTCGGGCCGCGCCTGGTCTTCCTCACGTCGCTGGTGGCCTTCCTGGTCTCCTCGTCCTGCTGCGGCCTGGCCCCCGACATGACGTGGCTCACCGTCGCGCGGATCGTGCAGGGTGCCAGCTCGGCCGGTCTGCAGCTCATGTCGCAGACCATCGTCGCCCAGGTCACCACCCCCCGGCAGCGGCCCGGGTACCTCGCCGTCATCGGCGCGGCCTTCCCCGTCGCCATCCTCGTCGGCCCCCTCGTCGGCGGGCTGATCACCGACCACTGGGGCTGGCCCTGGGTGTTCTGGATCAACCTGCCCGTCGGCCTGGCCGCCCTCGTGCTCGCCGCCGTGGCGGTCCCGCACCTCGACCGCGCCCCCCGGCGCGGCTTCGACGGCCCGGGCGCGCTCACCTTCACCTCGGCGCTGGTCGCCCTGGTGCTCGCCGTGACGTGGACCCGGGAACCCCCGGCCGAGCACGCCGCAGCGGTCGCGTTCGCCGTCGCCGCGGTGGCGTTCGCCGCCTTCCTGCGGGTGGAGCTGCGCGCGGTCTCCCCGGTCGTCCCGCTGCGGATGTTCACCGACCGCGGTTTCGCCGCCGGTGCCGCCCTCTCGGCCGTCGTGGGCGTCGGGTTGTTCTCCGTCGTCTCCTACCTGCCCACCTACTTCCAGATGGCGTACCGCGTCAGCGCGACGGTGTCCGGCCTGGTCGCCATCGCCACGGTGTTCGGGATGCTGGTGACGAGCCTGCTGACCGGGCGGATCGCCTCCCGGACGGGGCGGTACCGGCTGTTCCCCGCCCTGGGCACGGCCACCTCCGCGCTCGGCCTGCTCGTCATGGCGTTCCTGCCGGTCGGGATGCCGCTGGCGGTCCCGGTGGTCGTGATGTTCGCCGTCGGTGCGGGCACCGGGGCGTTCATGAACCTCGTCGTCGCCGTCGTGCAGAGCGCCGTCCCGCGCTCGGAGATCGGCCGGGCCACCGCGTCGGTGAACCTCGTGCGGCAGATCGGCGTCAGCGTGACCACCGCCGTGATCGGCGGGGTCGTCGGGTTCGGCGTCGCGGCCCTGCTGCCGGCCGGCCTGGACGTGTCCGGCCTCACCCCGCAGGTGGCGGCCGCCGCGCCCGACGCCGTGCAGGCGCGGATCGCGTCGGCCTACGTCGAGGTGTTCTCGCCCGTCTTCCTCGCGCTCGCGGTGACGTACGCCCTCGGGTTCGTCGCCGCCGTCCTCCTGCCCCCCGGCCGACTCCCCGACGAACAGCCGTCGGCCGCCGACCCGATCGCCGCCTGACCGAAAGGACGACCCGTGCCGTCTCCCGCCAGCAGTTCCCCGGACCCCGTGATCGCGATCGTGGGCAGTGGCCCCATCGGCTGCGGCTACGCCCGCGAGATCCTCGAGAACCACCCGACCGCCCGGGTCGTGGTCTTCGAGGCCGGCCCGCAGCTCACCAAGACCCCCGGTCAGAGCGTGCGCAACATCGCCGACACCGCGGAGAAGCAGCGGGCCCGCGAGATGTCGCAGGGACCGCAGTCCGGCACCCACCGCGAGCACCTCGGCCTGCCCGCCGGGGTCGCCGTGGAGGGCATGTTCACCGCCCGCGAGGGCACGCACCTGCTGGACTTCGGCGGGGAGGGCACGGGGCACGCCCCGACGTTCCCCGCCGCGGCCGCCTCCACGAACGTCGGCGGGATGGGCGCGCACTGGACGTGCGCGATCCCGCGCCCCGAGGGCGCCGAGAAGGTGCCGTTCCTCCCCGAGGAGGAGTGGGAGGCGCTGATCACCCGGGCCGAGGAGCTGCTGCACGCCCAGAGCGCCGCGTTCTCCGACTCCCCCGTGGGGTCGGCCATCCGGGCCCTGCTGGACGAGGAGTTCGGCGCCGAGCTGCCGCTGGGGCGCGGCGTGAGCACCCTGCCGGTGGCCGGTGACCCCCAGCCGGACGGCTCGATGTACTGGGCCGGCGCCGACAGCGTCCTGGGGCCGCTGGCCGACCCCGCGTCGGCGCTGTCCGAACGCTTCGAGCTGCGCGACCTCTCGTTCGTGCGCGCGGTGGAGCACCGGGACGGCCGGGTCACCGGCGTCCGGGTGGAGGACCTGCGCACGCACGAGACGACGACCTTCCCCGCCGACGCCGTGGTCGTCGCCGCGGACGCCTTCCGCACCCCGCAGCTGCTGTGGGCCTCCGGGATCCGCCCGCAGGCGCTGGGCCGCTACCTCACCGAGCACCCCGTGGTCATCTCCACCGTGGCGCTCGACGGGGAGAGGATGAGCCGGTTCGCGACCGAGGCCGAGCTGGACGCCGAACTCGCGCGGCGGGCGCAGAACGCGGCCGACCCGGTGGCGGCCGTCAACCGCATCCCGTACTCCGAGCCCGACCACCCCTTCTCGCTGCAGGTCATGTACGCCGAGGTGCCGCCGTTCCAGCTGGACCCCTCCAACCCGCACGCGGGCAACCGGTGGGGCTACGTGAACATGGGCTACGGCATGCGCAAGCGGCCGCGGGTCGAGGACGGGGTGTCGTTCGACGACGGCGAGCTCGACTACCGGGGCCTGCCCACCATGACCATCGAGTACGGCCTCACCGAGGCCGAGGAGGCGGAGATCGAGGCGGCGACGCAGCGCCTGCGCCGGGCGGGCGACGCCCTGGGGGTCTTCGTGGCCCCGCCGCGGCTGCTGCCGGCGGGGTCCAGCCTGCACTACCAGGGCACCACCCGGATCGGTGAGCACGACGACGGCACGTCCGTCGCCGACCCCGACTCCCGGGTGTGGGGGTTCGAGAACCTGCACGTCGGGGGCAACGGCACCATCCCGACCGCGACGACCGTGAACCCGACGCTCATGAGCCTGGCGATCGCCGTCCGCGGCGCGCGGGCGCTCGCGCGCCGCCTGGGGGGGAACGCGTGATCCCCGACCGGCTGATCGAGGCCGGGACCCTGCGCCGGGACGGGGAGCGCGTCTCGGTGGAGGTCCGCCTCCCGTGGTACCGGGCGCTGCCCGCGTCGTGCATCGGGGGCGCCGTGCTGCGCGTCGACGGCACCGAGGTGCCGCCGGAGTCGCTGCGCTGGGAGATGAACGGGCGGCGGTCGACGTTCGCCGAGCTCGTCCCGCGCGTCGACGACTGGTGGTTCCCGGCCGACTCGGCCGTCCTGTCGGGGGAGCTGACCCTCGACGGCGACCCGTCGGCCGAGCACGTGGTCGAGGTCGACCTGTCCCTGTACATCCCCTACATCGTCATCTCGGAGTCGCAGGTGCTGCGCATCGAAGAACACGACCGCAAGTCCATGACGGCGGTGCCCGCGTGAGCGGGGCGCTGGGCACGCCGGTGCAGGGCGTCACCCTCTACAGCTTCACCCGTCCCTTCCACGCCCGCGAGCACGACCTGGAGTCGCTGCTGCGCGCGGTGGCGGCCGGGGGTTTCGGCCCCGGGCTGGAGATGGTCGGTTTCGGGAGCCTGCGGGGGTTCCCGCGGCTGGCCCCGGGGTTCGCGGGCTGGTTCCGCGACCTGGTCGACGAGCTCGGGCTGGTCCCGTCGGCCTTGTCGATCAACGCCGACATCGGCCTGCACCGGGACCGGCTGCTGTCGCAGGACGAGCTGGTCGAGTACATGCGGGTGCAGATCCGCGCCGCGGCCGAGCTGGGGTTCCCGCTGGCGCGGGTGCAGATCTCGCTGAGCCCGGACTCGATGGAGCGGCTGGCGCCGGTCGCCGAGGAGCACGGGGTGGTGCTGGCGCTGGAGGTGCACGCCGACCAGTACGCCAGCCACCCGCGGATCCGGGCGCTGCGGGAACGCTACGAGCGACTGGGGTCGCCGTTCCTGGGGTTCACGATGGACTGGGGCGCCACGGTGACCGGCTTCGCGCCGTCGCTGCTGGAGGCCTACCGGCGCCGGGGGGCCCCGGAGGAGTTCCGCGCCGCCGTGGTCGACCAGTGGGAGGAGTTCGCCCGGCTCGGGCCGCCGGCGGACCAGGGCGAGCACGGGGAGCGGTTCGGGCGCTTCATCGCCCTGGCCGGCCGGCACGGGCGGCCCGACCTGGGCATCGACGTCGCCATCGCCGGTACGGGGCTGTTCGGTCCGGCGCCGGTGGACGACTGGCTGGAGGTCGTGCCGTGGATCCGGCACGTGCACGCCAAGTTCTTCGGCATCGACGAGCACGGGCAGGAGCCGTCGGTGCCGGTCGGTGACCTCATCGGGCTCCTGGTGCGCCACGGGTACAGCGGTGCGGTCTCCAGCGAGTACGAGGGGTGGCACTGGAACCACTGGGACGACCCCTTCGCGCTGGTCCGCGCCGAGCACGCCCTGCAGCGCGCCGCGGCGGAGGCGGCCGGTTCGGGGATGGTCGTGGACCCGGCACGGGCCCGTGCCCTGCTGCACGTCCCGGTGACGGCCTGAGCCGGAGGCTCGCTGCCACTTATGCGGCACATCCGCAAGACTTATGTGTTTTTTCTGCGCTGAGCGGTGATACTCGAGCCCTCAGCATGCGGCTCCGTCGAGCCGCTGACGACGAAGTCAGAGAGGCTGCAGCGAATGCCCACAGTCCCCGCGTCCACCTCCCGCCGCCGAGCGCTGATGGCCGCCCCGATCGCGGCCGCGCTCATCCTCACCGGCTGCTCCGGCAGCAGCGGGACGGAGAACGGCTCCGAGGGCGGCACCGAGTTCACGTTCACCTTCGCGACGTCGAACAACCTCGAGAGCCCGTACCAGACCCTCGCCGACACCTACGTGGAGTCGCACCCCGACGTCACCATCCAGACCAACCCGGTGCCCAACGACCGGTACGGCGAGACGATCCGCACCCAGCTCCAGGGCGGGAACGCCTCCGACCTCATCCAGACGACGCCCGGCAGCGGCGACGCCCGCGGCATCATCCCGCTCGCCGAGGCCGGCTTCCTCGAACCCCTCGGGGACACCGCCCGCTCGCTGGTCCTGGAGGGCAGCGAACCCGTCTACGAGATCGACGGCGAGGTCTACGGGCAGCCGCTGGACTTCACCGTCGCCGCCCTCGTCGCCACCCGCGGCACGGCGACCCAGAAGGGCATCACCGACTTCCCGAAGACCATGGACGAGTTCACCGCAGCCTGCGGGACCATGAAGGACCAGGGCGGTTCGCTGATGGTCCTCGCCGGGGCCGCCGGGCCCAACGTCGGCCTCACCATCCAGGGCATCTCCGCCACCCGCGTCTACGGGGAGACGCCGGACTGGAACCAGCAGCGCGCCGACGGCAAGACCACCTTCGCCGCCAGCCAGGGCTGGAAGGACACCCTGCAGACGTTCCTCGACCTCAACGAGGCCGGGTGCTTCCAGCCCGGGGCCGCCGGGGCCGGGTTCGACGCCATCACCAACGGCCTGGCGCAGGGCACCTCCGTGGCGAGCTTCATCCCCAGCGGCGCGGCCGTGGAGATCTCCCGCGCCGCCCCGAAGGAGGCCGACTTCGCCGTCGAGCCCTTCCCGGCCGCCGACGGCGGCAAGGCCATGGTGCTGGGCAGCTCCAACTACACGCTGTCGATGAACGCGGCGTCGGAGAAGAAGGAAGCGGTCCAGGCGTTCATGGACTGGCTCGCCGAGCCCGCCCAGCAGCAGCAGTACTACGAGATCTCCGGGGAGCTGCCGGTCTCGAACTTCGACGAGCTCGACTTCACCGACACGATCTACGAGGAGGTCGCCCCCCTGCTGACGGAGGAGGCGTACACCCCGCTGCCCAACAACATCTGGCCGAACCCGTCGGTCTACGACGCGCTGCAGACCGGCGGCCAGGGCCTGCTCACCGGGCAGAAGAGCATCGACGACGTGCTGAAGGACATGGACGCCGCCTGGGACAGCTGAGTCCCGCACCGCACCGGCCCCGCACCACCACGAGAGGACGTTCCCCATGGCTTGGACGAAGTGGTCGTACATGGACCACTGGGTCACCCGCACACCGCAAGGGCCGGTGCGGCCCGACTTCAACCGGGCCTACATGGACCGGTACCTCAAGCAGCTGGCCGCCGCCGGCTTCAAGGGGTTCGACACCTTCTTCTTCACGCTGCCCACGCTGACGGGGATGTACGGCTCCCTGGCCGGTTTCGAGGCGAAACTGCGCGAGGTCGGCATGGAGAAGATCACCGGGGTCTTCACGGCCTACCCGTCGGCGACGAAGCACACCTCGCCGCACGACCGGGAGACCCACGACCGCATCTTCGCCGACTCCGAGCGGACGGTGCAGCAGCTCGACGGCCTCGCGGTCGAGAACTTCATCGTCATGCCGACCAGCACGCACTTCCAGACCGAGCCGGTGACCGACGACAAGATCAAGGCCATCGCCGACCTGTGGAGCCGGGTGGGTGCGATGACCCTGCGGCACGGGATGAAGACGACCTGCCACTTCGAGTTCTGGGGTGCGATCCGGACCCGCGAGCAGCTCGACCTGTTCTTCGAGCACTCCGACCCCGAGACGGTGTTCTTCTTCTGCGACACCGCGCAGCACACCATCGCCGGGGTCGACCCGATCGACATGTTCCGCGACTACCGGGACCGGTGCTCGGGGTTCCACTTCAAGGACACCCACGACGTCGACCCCGGTGAGCTGTACCGCACGCCCCCGGACCCCGAGGCGATGGCCCCGGGCGTGGACCGCTGGTTCTACGAGATGGGCACCGAGGGCGGTCTGGTCGACTTCCCGGGGCTCATGCGCGAGATCGTCGCCTCCGGGTACGACGGGTGGCTGACCGTCGAGCACGACAAGGCGGACACGCACGGCGGCAGCTACGCCGAGGCGACCTGCGTGGCCAAGTGGTACATCGACACCGTCCTGGCCGAGGCCGAGGAAGCCGCCCGGAAGGAGCTCTCCGCGCGATGAAGGACACCCTGCGCTGGTCGTACGCGCTGAACCAGTGGAACTACCGGATGGACGTCTTCATCCGGCACGAGCACCAGCAGCGGGCCCTGCGGACGCTGTCCGGGCTCGGCTTCGACCACGTCGAGCTGCACGCCGACACCGGCGGGCGGTGGGACAACCTCGGCCGGCCCGAGGTGATCGTGCTCAACCACGGGAGCGTCGAGGGGTTCCGCCGCTTCCTGTCGTCGGCGGGGGTGGCCGGGGTCTCCAGCATGTTCTGGGACCCGGGTCTGCCGGTCGAGGAGGAGGGGTACGAGTTCGTGCTGGCCGTCGACCCGTCCCGCGCCGACTGGATCGTCAACGCCGCCGGGCCGTACGTCGACTTCCTCGCCGCCGCCGGCGGGGAGGTGCTGGTGGTGCGGCCGGCCGGATCGGCGTGGATGACCGGGCCGCTGGACGGCGACGCCGTCGCCCGGCTCGCCGAGCTGTGGAACCGGGTGGGCAAGCGCGCGGCGCAGGCCGGTGTCCGGCTCGCCGTGCACCACGACTGCCTGTCGGGCATCCACTCGCGCGAGCAGGTCGAGCACTTCCTCTCCCTCACCGACCCCGCGACCGTCGGCCTCGCCCTGGACACGGCCGAGTTCACGATCGCCGGGATCGACCCGGTCGCCTTCTACCGCGACCACCACGAGCGGGTCGTCCACGTGCACCTCAAGGACACCCTGCACCGGGACACCGGCGAGGAGTACCTCATGCCGGGGGCCGAGGCCACCATGCTGCGCGGCGGGGCGGGCCGACGCATCGAGCGCTGGTTCTACGAGCTCGGCGCCGAGGGCGGCCTGGTCGACGTCGAGGGTTTCGTCGCCGCCCTGCGCGAGCACTCCTACCCCGGCTGGGTGGTCGTGGAGAGCGACCACGCCGGGGAACCGGCGGAGATGGCGATGCTGAACTCCTGGTTCCTCCAGCACGAGCTCGGGCTGTCCCCGAAGGGCTGAACCCGGCCGGGCAGCACGGAGCCCGCCGCACCGACGACGGTGGGGCGGGCTCCGGGGGAAGGCTCAGTTGCTGCGCAGCTGCGCCACCAGCGGGCAGCGGAACGGGTCCCGCGCGGCCAGGCCGACCTCGTTGAGGTAGGTGGTGATGTCGCGGAACGCGCGCGGCAGCGAGGTCTCGGTGTAGTCGATGCCGTGCTCGGCGCAGAAGCGCCGGACGAACGGCTGCACGGCGCGCAGGTTCGGCCGCGGCATGCTCGGGAACAGGTGGTGCTCCACCTGGAAGTTCAGGCCGCCCATGAACAGGTCGACGAACCAGCCCCCGGAGATGTTGCGCGACATCAGCACCTGCCGGCGGATGAAGTCGACCTTCGTCTCCCGCGCCACGATCGGCATCCCGACGTGGTTCGGGGCGAACGCCCCGCCCATCGACACCCCGAACGCCGCCATGTGGAGGCCGAAGAACGCAGCCCCGCGCGCCGGGCCCAGCAGCACGATCAGCGCGCTCAGGTACACCGCCCAGTGCACGACGATGAGCGAGGCGTCGATCCAGCGCTTCTTCGTGCGGCGGCCGGTGATCAGCGACCTCGTGGAGTCGGCGTGCAGGTTCAGCCCGGCCAGCAGCAGCAGCGGGTAGAACCAGTAGCCCTGCTTCGCCGTCGCCCAGCGCAGCAGCCCCCGGCGGCTCGCCGCCGCCTCCTCGTGGAAGGAGACGACCTCGGACTCGATGTCGGTGTCGATCCCGCGGGTGTTGGGGGCCTGGTGGTGCTTGGTGTGCTTGCCCATCCACCAGCCGTAGCTCAGCCCGGTCAGCAGCGCCGCGAAGATCCGGGCGGCCCACTCGTTGCCGCGGTGCGAGGCGAAGATCTGCTTGTGCGCGCCGTCGTGCCCCAGGAACGCGAACTGGGTCAGCACCAGCGCCAGCGGCGCCGCGGTCAGCAGCACCAGCCAGGAGTCGCGCAGCAGGACGGTGCCGGCGACCACGGCGGCGAACGCCACGCTCGTCGCGGCGATGCGCACCCAGTAGTGGCCGGTGCGCCGGCGCATCAGCCCGGCTTCCTGCACCGCGGCGGTGAGCATCGCGTACGGGGTGCTGCGCCGGACCTTCGCGGGCGCGGCGGGCGCCGGGAGGGCAGGGGCGGGCTGGGGGGTGCTGGTCGTCATGTGGTTCCTCGTAGGCAGCGGGTGGGGCGCCCGGTGCCGGGCTGCCCTCGCGCGGTGCCCGGGAAGGGAACCCCGTGGACAGACACAGCACGGTGGTGACGTCGTCCTCGGCGAGTCACCGGCGCCGACCTGCGCGGCCGGCTCTGGTCCCATGATGCCCCAGGGGTGCGGGCGAGGCGGCCCACGCCGGTACCGGCGCCACCCCGTACGCCGGTACGGGGCCCGGGCGGCCCCGGGCGGGCGGCGGGCGGGACGAGGCCCGCCCGGCGCCCCGCCCTCACCGCGCCGGTGCCGTCGTCAGCCACTGGGCGAAGCTCTGCCGCCCGTGGTCGACGTCGCCACCGGGGATCAGCGTCCCGTCGCGCAGGGCGCGGCCGAACGCGCCCGGCAGCGGGACCGCGAGGACCGGCCCGCGGCGACCGGTGGCCCGCGCGTACGCACGCACCATGTCGACCAGCCGCAGCTCCTGCGGGCCGGCGAGGTCCCGCGCCGGCCCCGCCGGGGGAGCCTCGGCGAGGTCCACGAGCCGTTCGGCGACCTCCCGCGCCGCGACCGGCTGCGAGCGCATGACCGGCACCAGGTCCAGCGGCCCGACCCGGACCTGTCCGAGCACCTGCCGGGCGAACTCGTGGAACTGGGTGGTGCGCAGCAGCGTCCACGGCACCCCGCCGGCGCGGACCAGCTCCTCCTGCAGGGCCTTGCCCGCGTAGTAGCCGTGCGGGGCGCGGTCGACGCCGACGATGGACAGCACCACGTGGTGCCCGACGCCGGCCTCCCGCTCGGCCCGCAGCAGGTGCGTGGTGACGGCCCGGAAGAACTCCCGCGACCGCTCGGCGGCCTGCGTCGAGACCCCCGTCGCGTCGACGACGACGTCGACCCCGGTCAGCGCGGCAGCCAGGCCCGCGCCGTGCCGGAGGTCGACACCGCAGGAGCGGCTGAGGACGACGGTGGCGTGCCCACGGGCGGCGGCGACGTCGACGACGTGGCGTCCCACGGTGCCGGTCCCACCGGCGACGGCGATCTTCACGGGTTCCTCCTGGGCGTGCTGGACGGTTCGGGCGGGCGGACGCGGCGGACGAGCAGCCGGCGTCACCCTCCTGACGAGGCAGCGGCCGCGGGTGTGAGGTCCGCGCCCCGTCCGCGCCCCGGCCGCGGCGCGGCGCGCGCCCGTAAGCTCGTGCGTCGTGCCCAGCCGCTCCACCCCCCTCCGCCGCCCCGCCCGAGCCCGTCCGTGGCGGTTGCCGGCCCCGGTCCGCCTGCTGCTGCTGAGCCAGCTGGCGTTCAACGTCGGGTTCTACCTGGTCGTCCCGTTCCTGGCGGTCCACCTGGGCACCGGGCTGGGCCTGGCCGGCTGGGTCGTCGGTCTCGTGCTGGGGCTGCGGACGTTCAGCCAGCAGGGGCTGTTCTTCGTCGGGGGAGCGCTCACCGACCGCTTCGGGGTCCGCCCCGTCCTGCTCGTCGGGTGCCTGGTGCGCGTCGCGGGGTTCTGCGCGCTGGGCGTGACGACCTCCCTGCCGGGGGTCCTGGTGGGCACCCTCCTGACGGGGTTCGCGGCCGCGTTGTTCTCCCCGGCGGTCGAGACGGGACTGGCCCACGAGGGCCGGCGGCTGGAGGAGGCGGGGACGGTGACCCGCGCGGAACTGTTCGCGCTCGACGCCGTCGTCGGCAAGGTCGGCTCCCTGGCGGGTCCCGCGCTGGGTGCGGTGCTGCTGACCGTGGAGTTCTCGACGACGTGCTTCGTCGCCGCCGGGATCTTCGTGCTGGTGTTCGCGCTGAACGCCCGGTGGGCCCCGCACGACCACGGCGTCGCCCGCGCGGCGTCCCTCACCGCGGGGTGGTGCGCGGTGCTGCGCAACCGTCGGTTCCTGGTGTTCGCGGCGTTCTACTCGACGCTGCTGCTGGCCTACAACCAGATGTACCTGGCGCTGCCGGTGGAACTGCTGCGAGCCACCGGGTCGCAGGAACCCCTCGGGTCGATGTTCGTCCTGGCCGCGCTCGTCACCGTCCTCACCCAGGTCCCGCTGGCCCGGTGGGCGCGCCGGCGCGGCGCGGCGACGGCGCTGCCGCTGGGTTTCGCCGGGACGGGCCTGGCGTTCGCCGTCGTCGCGCTCGCCGCGGTGGTGCCGGCCCCGGGGTGGGTCCCGGCCCTGACCCCGGCGGTGCTGTTCGTCGTCCTGCTGCACCTGTCGTCGGCGGTCGCCGGGCCGGTGGCCCGCGACCTCGTGCCGCCGCTGGCGGCCGAGCGCGACGTGGGCGCCCACTACGGGGCGCTGGCCTCCGGCGGCGGGCTGGCCGTGCTGGCCGGTTCGGTGGCCCTGGGCGGGTTGCTCGAGCCCGGCGCGGCGCTGCCGTGGCTGCTGCTGGCGGTGCTGCCGCTGGTCTCGGCGGCGGGGCTGGCGGTGCTGTCGCGGCGGGCGGCGCCGGGTCAGTCGTCGTCCGGGGCCGCCTCGCGCGCCTGCGGGCCGCGCAGCCCGGGGACGCCCCAGCCGTAGGCGAGCTTGTGGACCTCCAGGACGAAGAACGACTCCGTCGCCACGACCCCGTCCACGGTGTCGATCCGGCGGTCGAGGACGTCGGTGAAGTGCTCCACGTCGCGGCAGATCACCTCGACCAGCAGGTCGAACCGTCCGCTGGTGCGGACCACGTAGCTGGACTCCGGCATGGCGGCCAGCGCCGCGGAGACGGCCTTGGCCGTCCCGGGACGGACCCGGACGCCGATCATCGCCAGCCGGTCGAAACCGATGGCGAAGGGGTTCGCGATGCCCACGACCTGCAGGACCCCGTCGTCCTGCAGCCGGTTGACGCGGTACCTGACCGAGGAGGCCGGGATGCGGAACTCCTCGGCCAGGCTGGAGAACGTCCGGCGCCCGTCCACCTGAAGGGCAGCGATGATGCTGCGGTCCAGGTCGTCCAGGCCCTCGTAGTCGTCCACCGTCGCGATGCTACCCGCCGGCCTCCCCGGTCACCGTCGGCTCAGGGCAGGTGCAGCACGCCGGTGCGCAGGTCGCTCATGTCCAGCAGCGTGTGCCGGCCGCCGATGCGTCCCCAGCCGGTGCGCGAACCGCCCGCGCCGCCGAACGGCATGTTGATGTCCCAGAAGCCGTTGCTGTCGTTGACGACGACCTGGCCGGTGCGGACGTTCTCCACGAACCAGTACGCCTTGCCCATGTCGCGGGTGAAGACGGCGGCCTGCAGGCCGAGGGCGTCGTCGTTGGCGAGTTCGAGCAGGCGCTCGTCGGAGTCGGCCGACACCACCGGGACCACCGGCCCGAACGTCTCGGCGGAACTGAGCAGGCTCTGCGGGGTCACGCCGTCGACCAGGGTGAAGTCGTAGTACAGGTCTGTCGGGAAACCCTCGCGCCGGCCACCGCCGACGACGAACTCGAAGCCGAGTTCACGGGCCTGGTCGAGGTGCTGGTCCACCTTCTGCGCGGTGGCCCGGTTGTTGAGCGGTCCGAGGTTGGTGCGCGGGTCGAACGGGTCGCCGAGGACGACCTCGGTGGCGGCCTGCGCCGCGGCGGCGACGAAGTCGGCGCGGACGGCGCTGTGGACGAGGACGCGGCCGGTGGCGCAGCACACCTGACCGGCGTTGTAGTAGGCGCCCTGCACGGCGGCGCGGGCGGCGGCCTCCACGTCGGCGTCGGCCAGCACGATGACGGGCCCGTTGCCGGAGGCCTCGATGATGGACCGCTTCAGGCCCGCGGTGGAGACGATGCGCTCGGCCGTCGCGGACGACCCGATGAAACCGATCGCGTCGATCCCGGGGTGGGAGACGAGGTCGGCGCCGAACTCCCCGCCGCCGGGCAGGACGCTGACCAGGCCGTCGGGGACGCCGGCCTCGCGCAGCACCTCCACGGCGGTCAGCAGGGTCAGCGAGGTGTGCGTCGGGGGTTTGACGACCAGGGCGTTGCCGGTGGCCAGGCCCGGGGCGGCGAACTCGGCGAACATCAGCACCGGGAAGTTCCACGGGATGACGATCGCCCAGGTCCCGACGCCCTGGTAGAAGGTCCACATCCGCTTGTGCTGGTCGTTGGAGGGCAGCGTCTCCCCGTGCAGGCGCACCGCGTCCTCGGCGTGCAGGTGGAACAGCTGCGCCGCCTCCTCCAGGTCGGCGCGCGACTCCGCCAGGGGTTTGCCCTGCTCCAGGGTCAGCAGCCGCGCCAGTTCCTCGACGCGCCCGGCCAGCAGGTCCCCGACCCGGTGGCAGATCGCGGCGCGCTGCCACACCCCGAGGCGGCGCCACTGGACCTGCGCCGCGCGCGCGGCGGCGACCGCGGCGTCCAGGTCGGCGCGTTCGGGCAGGGCGACCCGGGCGATCTCGGCCCCCGTGACGGGCGAGGTGATCGCCTCGGTCCGCCCGGCCCGGCCGTCGACGTACTCGCCGGCGAGGTACAGCCGGTCGCGGGGGGTGAGGCCGGCGAGTTCGGGGGCCGCGGTCGTCTCGGTCATGGTGGTGTTCCCTTCGGTGGGTCGTCCCGGCGGGCGGCCGGTCGTCACGGGGCGGAGGTGAGGTCGGGGGCGGGGGGTTCGGCCGGTCGCGGAGAGGTGCTGCGCTGCACGAGGAACCAGATCACGACCCCGGCGGCGAGGATGCCCAGCGCGATGCACAGCTCCAGGACGCCGCCGTAGCCGGTGACGGAGAAGCCGGTGGCGCCGACGACGAGGACCACCGCGAGCGCGACGGTGAGGACGGCGGCCAGCGGGACGAACGGCGCGGGCAGCCGGACGGGGCGCACGGCGTCGGGGCGGTCCTTGCGCAGCAGCAGGAAGCCGGAGACGGCCAGGACGTGCGTCAGGACGTACCCGAGGTTCCCCGTGACGATGATGGCCAGCGGCTGCTGGAGCACCACGAGCAGGACGACGTTGAGGACGAGCATCACGTTCAGCGCGCGGACGGGGACGCCGCGCCGGTCCAGCACGCCGACGGCCGGGACGGTGACCCGTTCGCGGCCCATGTTGAACAGGACGCGGGAGGAGTCGGCGACCGACGTCAGCATCACGAGCAGCAGCGAGGCGATGAGGCACAGGACCATCACGTCGGCCCCGGCCGCCGACCCGGTGAGCGCGGCGAAGGAGGCGACGAAGAACGTCGCGGGGTCGGCGGCGATCGCGGCCTCCCCGGCGTACCCGCCGAGGGTGAGCGGGACGAGGGCGAAGACGCCCAGGCACATGAGGGCGGCGGCGCGGATGGCGCGCACGGTGTCCTTGACCGGGTCGCGGTACTCGGAGGCGAACACGGCGCAGACCTCGACGCCGAGCGTGGTCCAGGCCATCACGTACATCCACACCACCGCGGTGTGCAGGCCGGACAGGCCGCTCAGCCCCCACGTGAGGGCCGAGGGGTTCCAGTCGGCGGAGAACAGCGGCAGGACGATGAACGCGAACAGCGGGACGAGCAGGATGCCGCCGGTGATGTACACGAACGTCAGGGTGACCCGCAGCCCGATGCGGTTGACGGTGTAGAGGGCCGCGATGACGATCAGGCCGACCACGACGGGGAAGCTGAGGTGGACCGGCCCCCACGACCAGGTCCAGGTCTGCTCCGGGAACCACCGCGACTGCAGGAGCAGGCCGGTCAGCGAGCCGTACGTCGCCAGGTTGGAACCCCACGGCAGCCAGTAGCCGACGCCGGCGACGGGGGCCAGCCACGGCGCGCGCGACTTCCATGCCTCGGCGGCGTACCCGGCGATGCCGCCGGAGGTGTCCGGGAACATGGTGGCCAGTTCGACGTAGAGCCAGTTCACGGCGAAGGCCAGGACCATCGAGACGGCCCACAGGGCGATCGCCCCCCAGCCGCCGAGCCCGGCGACGGAGGCGCCCAGGGTGGCGATGAGGGCGGCCGGCATGGTCATCGACAGGGCGAACCCGTCGTACCAGCGCATGCGGCGGGGCAGCGCCTGCGGTGCGCCGGTGGCGGTGGGGGCGGGGACCTCGGACGTGCTCATGGTGCCGACCTCCTGGAGTCCGGGCGTCCTCGGGGGGCGCCGCGTGAGCGGGGAACGCCGGGTCGGGCCGGGGGCCGGGTGGGCGACCCCGCGGAGCTCGACGAGACCACTCAGAGCACCAGTGGAGCGCGGTGTCTGCGCGATGAACAGCCATGGTGCAGATCTTCTGTCGACAACGCAAGGACTTCCGGTGTTCACTTGCCGCATCGTGATGGCGTGGTGAGTCTCACCGCGCCCGAGCCACCCCGGAGCCCGGTCGCGGGGACCGCCGGTGGCCCCCGAGGAGGAGGACAGCATGACGACGACCCGCCCCGGCCCCCACGCGGTCAGCAGCACCCCCTTCTGGCTGGACTCGCCGCTGCGCCCGCAGCCCCGCCCCGCGCTGGCGCGCAGCACCTCGACCGACCTGCTGGTCGTCGGCGGCGGGTACCAGGGGTTGTGGACGGCGCTGAAGGCGAAGGAACGCCGGCCCGACCGCGACGTCGTCCTGCTCGAGGCCGGCCGTGTGGGCGGGGCCGCGAGCGGGCGCAACGGGGGGTTCGTCTCCTCCAGCCTCACGCACGGGATCGGCGGCGCGCACTCGCGCTGGCCCGGGCACACCGCGGACCTCGAGCGCCTGGGCCTGAACAACCTCGCCGGCCTGCGCGCCGACCTCGACCGCCACGGCATCGAGTGCGAGTTCGAGATGACCGGCAAGCTCGCGGTCGCCACCGACGAGCACCAGATGCGCCTGCTGGAGGCCACCCGGGAGCTGCAGGTGCGGTACGGCCACGACGTGACCGTCCTGTCGGGCGACGACGTGGCGAAACGCCTGGCCTCGCCCCGGTTCGTCGGGGGGACCTTCGCCCCCGGCCTCAACGCCCTGGTCAACCCGGCCAAGCTCGCCTGGGGGCTGCTGGCGGCCTGCGAGTCCGCCGGGGTGCGGGTCTTCGAGTCCTCGCCCGTGCTCGGGCTGCGGGAGGTGCGCGACGGGGTGCGGGCCACCACGGCGACCGCCGCCGTGAAGGCGGCCGGGGTGGTGCTGGCCACCAACGGGTTCCGGCCCCTGCTGCGGCGGCTGCGGCTGACGACCGTCCCGGTGTACGACTACGCCCTCGTGACCGAACCCCTCACCCCCGCGCAGCTGGAGTCGATCGGCTGGTCGGGCCGGGAGGGGGTCACCGACTCGGGGAACCAGTTCCACTACACCCGGCTCACGGCCGACGACCGCGTCCTGTGGGGCGGCTACGACGCGGTCTACCACTACGGCAGCAGGATCTCCGACGACCTCGACCAGCGGCCGCGGACGTTCGGGGTGCTGGCCGAGCACTTCGCGCAGACGTTCCCGACGTTGCGGGAGGTGCGGTTCACCCACGCCTGGGGCGGGCTCATCGACACCAGCACGCGGTTCTTCGCCACCTACGGCCGCGCCGCGCACGGGCGCATCGCCTACGCGCTGGGGCACACCGGCCTGGGGGTCGCCTCCACGCGGTTCGCCGCCGAGGCCTGCCTGGACCTCCTCGACGGCCTGGACACCGAGCGCACGCGCTCGCCGCTGGTCCGCAGCACGGCGCTGCCGTTCCCGCCCGAGCCGGTCCGCTGGGCCGGGGTGCAGGTCACCCGCTGGTCCCTGGCCCGCGAGGACGCGACCGGTCGCCGCAACCCGTGGCTGCGGGCCCTGGACCGGTTCGGGGTCGGGTTCGACTCCTGACCGCGCGCCCGGCCGGCGACCCGTCCGGCGGTGCCGCCGTGAGCGCCGGGACGTTCGACGGCCGTGGTCCACGACCCGCCCGACGTCCACCGCCGGTGCACCGGCCACCCCGCCGGTGCCGCCGCCCGGGACGGTGTTCACGGCGTGCAGCCGCACCCGGGCGCCCCGAGCTCACCGGTCCGCCTCCGTGAACACGGTGCGGTGCCAGTCGCGGCGCGCGGTCCCCGTGCGGTCGAACATGACGTGCTTGACGACCGTGTACTCGTCGAACGAGTAGGTGGACATGTCCTTGCCGAAACCGGACTGCCTGAGACCGCCGTGCGGCATCTCGCTGACGATGGAGACGTGGTCGTTGACCCAGACGCACCCCGCCCGCACCTCGGCGGTGGCGCGCAGCGCCCGGTACACGTCGCGCGTCCAGACCGAGGCGGCCAGGCCGTAGACGGTGTCGTTCGCCAGGTCGATCGCCTCGTCGTCGGAGTCGAACGGCAGGGCCGCCAGGACAGGGCCGAACACCTCGTCCCTGACGATCTCGCTGTCGGGGGCCGCGTCGGCGACGAGCGTCGGGAGGTAGTACGACCCGCGGTCGAACTGCGCGCCGGTCGGTGCCGCACCGCCGGTCACGACCCGCGCGTACCCCCGGGCCCGTTCGACCATGCCGCTGACGTGCTCGCGGTGCTGCTGGGAGACCAGCGGCCCGAGGTCGGTCGCCGGGTCCTGCGTGGCGCCCACGCGGATGCCCCGGTACAGCTCGGCGACCCCGTCGAGGAAGTCCCGGTACAGGGAGCGGTGCACGATGGCGCGGGTCGCGGCCGTGCAGTCCTGGCCGGCGTTGATGGTGCTGCCCGCGACGGCGCCGTGGATCGCGGCCTCGAGGTCGGCGTCGTCGAACACCACGAACGGGGCCTTGCCGCCGAGTTCGAGGTGGACCCGCTTGGCGGTGGTCGCGGCGGCCTCCAGGACGGTTCTGCCCACGCGGGTGGACCCGGTGAAGGACAGCATGTCCACGTCGGGGTGGCGCAGCAGCGCCGGGCCGATCGCCGGGCCGGAACCGGTGAGCACGTTCACGACCCCGGCCGGGACGCCGGCCTCGGTGGCGACCTCGGCGAACAGGCGGGTCGTCAGGGGGGTGATCTCGGCGGGTTTGAGGACGACGGTGTTCCCCGCGGCGATGGCGGGCAGGACCTTCCACGCCGCCATCTGCAGCGGGTAGTTCCACGGCGAGATCGAGCCGACGACCCCGACCGCCTCGCGGCGGATCGAGGAGGTGTGGCCGCCGGAGTACTCGGCGCTGGCCTTGCCCTCCAGGTTGCGCGCCGCACCGGCGAAGAACGCCGTGTTGTCGATCGTCCCCGGGACGTCGAACTCGCGGGTCAGCCGGATCGGTTTGCCCGCCTGCCGGGTCTCCAGCTGCGCGAACTCCTCGGCCCGTTCCCCCAGGAGCGCGGCGAACCGCGTCAGCACGGTCGAGCGCTCGGCGGGGGTGGCGCGGGACCAGCCCGGGAACGCGGCCCGGGCGGCGGCGACGGCGGTGCGCACGTCGCTCCCGTCCGCGAGGTCGACCGTCTCGACGACCTCCCCGGTGGAGGGGTCGAGGACGTCGAGGGTCTCGCCCGAGGCGGACGTGGTGCGGCGGCCGTCGATGAACTGGGAGCCGGTCATGGCGTTGCGTCTCCTGCGGGGTCTGGACGGGGATCGGGCTCGACCACGGACGTCGTGCGGTGACGGTAGCGGCACGTCCCCGGCGCGGTCGGGACGCCGGCGGGGCGAGTTCCGGACGAGCCTGGTCGTGAGGATCCGCCGAGTTGTCGCCGTGCGGAAGATCGACCGTTCTTCGACGTCCCGGCGGGTTCCCCTCCCCGCGGGCGACGGTGAGGCTGGTGCCGTTCGCCCGACGACGAGAGGACCAGCCATGACCCTCCAGGCCGGCACCGCCCTGGACGTCCCCCAGCTCACCGCGGACCCGGGGGTCACCCTCGGGGCCGACACGCTCCGGGTCTCGGTCACGACCGAGGCCGACCTGCAGGAACTGCGCGCAGCGCGCTGGACGCAGCGGCGCTGGGAGGAGTGGACCGTGGACTGACCCGTCCACGCCCCGCCGGCGGGGGAGGCCGGGCGGGGACGCGGAGGGGTTGCGGGTGCGGCGGCGCTCCTGCTTGACTACCGGGCACCGATCGGACCGGGCAGGGGAGGCAGGCGTGGACGTCACCGCACGCACCGCTCCGTCCCCCGCCGCCGGTGGCCGGGTACGAGTAGCCCTGCGTGGTTGAGGTTCTCCCCGGGGATCAGGCCGTCGAAGGCTGAGCCGGTGGGTCGACGTCGTCGCACCGCCCACGGACGGGTGCAGGACCGGACCACGCGCTCCGCGTACCCCACCCCTCCTGCCGAGACGAGTCCTGCCGTGAACACCACCGCCACGCCCGCCCCCCTGCGCACCCTCGACGACGACCGCCGCGCCGCGCGCGCCCGGCTCGGGGTCCCCACCGACGACGGGGGTGAACTGACCCACCACCTCGTCTCGCGGTACCTGGACCGCTGCAGCGCGGACGCGCCCGACGGGACCGGCCACCGTCCCCTGCCCGACGCGCGGACGCTGCTGGCCGGCCTGGGGCGGTTGTTCTCCGCGGTCGCCGACCGGCACGGGTTGTCCGCGGACGACCCCGCGCTGCTCGGGCTGGCCGAGCTCCTGCTCGCCGAGCCCGCGGCCCCGGCCGTGGCGCTCCCCGCGAGCCGGGGAGGGTCCGCCGCGTCGCGGGAACTCTCCCCGGTGTGAGCCCGGTCAGTCCTCGTCGGTGACGAGCCGCAGTTGCGACTGGACGTTGCCCCGGGTGGCGCGGCTGTACGGGCAGGTCTGGTGCGCGGTGTCGAGGAGGGACTGCGCCGCCTCGGGGTCCAGGCCGGGCAGGTGCGCCTCGATGGTGACGGCGAGGTCGATGCCCTCGGCCATGCCGCCGGTGACGGCGACGCTGACGGACACCGCGGACTCGCTCACGTCGAGCTTCCGGCTGCGGGCGACGGCCTTGAGGGCGCTGTGGAAGCAGGCCGCGTACCCGGCGGCGAACATCTGCTCGGGGTTGGTGCCGGGGCCGTCGTCGCCGCCCATGCCGGCGGGGATCGACAGGTTCAGGTCGAGCCGGTCGTCGGAGGAGCTGACCCGGCCCTCGCGGCCGCCCCACGCCGTCGCCGTCGCCTCGTACATCGTCGTCATCGCGCACCCTTCCTTTCGTGTACCAGGGTGGTACGTGAATAGGGTGCACCCGTGGCCGAGAACGCGCGAGGGCGCCCCCGCGACCCGGGCATCGACGCGCGCGTCCTGGCCGCCGCCGTCGACGAGCTCGCCGAGAAGGGCCTCACCGGGTTCAGCACCCGGGCCGTCGCCGCCCGCGCCGGCGTCGACCGGCGCGGCGTCCACGCCCGCTGGAGCCGCACCGAGGACCTCGTGGTGGACGCCCTGGCCACCTTGACCGCCAACCTGCGCCCGCCGCGGCGCGAGACCCTGCGCGCCGACCTCGACGTGCTCGTCCCCGACATCGCGCAGGCCCTGTCCGGCGCGCGCCGGCGCGTCCTGCAGCGCTGCCTCGACGAGGTGGCCGCCGCCCCGGACGTCGCCGGGCGCTTCCGCCGCGACCACCTCGACCGCTGCGCCGCCGTCGTCGAGGACGCCTTCCACCGCGCCGCCGCCCGCGGGGAGCTGTCCGGGCGGACGACCCCGGCGCAGGCCACCGAGCTGCTCATGGGCACGCTGCTGCTGCGGGCGCTGACCCTGGGGGACGCCGCCGTCGACGCCGCCTCCCGCGCCGAGGTGGTGGACCACGTCCTGCGGCTGACCACCACCGGGGGCTGAGCCGACGGGATCAGGCTCCCGCGGTCAGGGGGCGAACGCGGCGGGCGCCTGGGCGGCCCGGCCCCGGGTCACCGTGCACGTGAACCGGTGGGTCCCGGCGGCGACGGTGCGGGGGGCGGACCCGTCGGGCAGGTGCACCTCGGCCTCGGTGGACGGCGGGACGGTGACCTCCAGCGCCAGGTCGTCCCCGTCGAGCTCCCACGCCACGGCCGCCCGGCCGTACGGCGTCTCGTGCGCGGTCCGCGCCCACGTCAGCGCCGGGTGCGGCACCGGGGCGATGCGCAGCCGGCGGTACCCGGGCGCCGCGGGGGCCAGGCCGCCCACGCGCCGGTGCAGGAAGTCCGCGACGGCCCCCAGGGCGTAGTGGTTGAAGGACGTCATCGTGCCCGGGTTGACCGAACCGTCGGGCAGCAGGGAGTTCCAGCGCTCCCAGATCGTCGTGGCGCCCATCGTCACCGGGTACAGCCACGACGGGCACTCCCGCTGCAGCAGCAGTTCCCAGGCGGTGGCGGCGTGGCCGGTGTCGGCCAGCGCGTCGCAGACCAGAGGGGTGCCGAGGAAACCCGACCCCACGTGGTACCCGTCCGCGGCCACCTGCTCGGCCAGCAGTTCCCCGGCCCGCCCGCGCTGGGCCGGGTGCAGCAGGTCGAAGGCCAGTCCCAGGGCGTAGGCGGTCTGGGAGGGGAACGCGGCCCGGCCGCTGGGGGTGACGTACTCGGTGCGGAAGCGTCCCGCGGCCCGTTCGGCCAGCCGCCCGTACCGTTCCCGCGCCCCGGTCTCACCCAGGACCCCGGCGGCGTCCCGCACGATCCGGGCCGAGCGGGCCAGGTAGGCGGTGGCGACGGCCTGCCACGGCAGGCGCGCGGCCCACGGCTGGTCGTCGGGGGCGGCGGCGTCCAGCCAGTCGCCGAAGGAGAAACCGCCGCCGGCGAAGTCCAGCGCCTCGCCCGCCCGCGCGGCGAAGGCGTCCACCCACGCCGTCATCGACGCCCACTGGCGCCGCAGGACCCCCACGTCGCCGTGGCGCTCGTACAGGGTCCACGGCACCACGGTGGCCGCGTCGCCCCAGCCGGCCTCGGCGCCCAGCGGCGGCAGGTGCGGGTCGACGTCGGCCCACGGCACGTAGACGGGGACGTTGCCGTCCTCGTGCTGGTCGGCGGCCAGGTCGGCCAGCCAGCCGGTGAGCATCCCGGCGGTGTCGTACAGGTAGGCGGCGGTGGGGGCGAAGACCTGCAGGTCCCCGGTCCACCCCAGCCGCTCGTCGCGCTGCGGGCAGTCGGTGGGGACGTCGACGAAGTTCCCGCGCGTGCTCCACACCACGTTCTCGTGCAGGCGGTTCAGCAGCGGGTCGGAGGTCTCGAACTCGCCGAGGCGGCGCAGGTCGCTGTGCACGACCACGGCCTCGACCGCCTCGGCCGGGAACTCCCCGGGCCAGCCCTGCACCTCCGCGTAGCGGAAACCGTGCAGGGTGAACCCCGGTTCCCAGGTGAACTCCGAACCGTCCAGCACCACCTCGTCGGTCGCGCGGGCCGCCCGCAACGGCCGCACCCCGAGCTCACCGTGCTCGAGGACCTCCGCGTGGCGCAGGGTGACCACCTGCCCCGGTTCGCCGGCCGGCACCCGCACGCGCAGGCGCCCGACGAGGTTCTGGCCGAAGTCGACCAGGGTGCGCCCCGACGGCGACGTGCCGACCGACACCGGTGCGAGGGTTCCCCGGCGGCGCACGGGCGGGCCGTCGGGGGCCACCAGCGTCGAGGCGTCCAGCGCCACCGGGACCACGGGGTCCCAGCCGGCGTCGTCGAAACCCGGCAGGTCCCACCCCGGCACGCGGCGCCGGGCGTCGAAGGTCTCGCCCTTGTAGAGGTCGGCGCGGGTGACGGGACCGGGCGCCCAGCGCCAGGTGCCGTCGGTGCCCACGACGGTGCGGGTCCCGTCGGCGTGGTCGACCTCGAGCTGGACCAGGGCCCCCGTCACGTCGCCGTAGACGTCGCGCAGCCCCGCGAAACCCAGGTAGCCGCGCCACCAGCCGTCGGCCAGGTGCACGCCGAGGGCGTTCCGCCCGCTCCGGACGAGGTCGGTCACGTCCCAGGTGCGGTAGCGCAGCCGGTTCGAGTAGCTGGTCCAGCCGGGGTGCAGGACGTCCTCCCCGACCGGGGAACCGTTGAGGTGCAACGTCATCACGCCGTGGGCGGTGGCCCGGACCCGCGCGCGCACGATCCCGCCGGGCAGGTCCGCCTCCCCGCGCAGCAGGACCGCGGGCTCGCCGTCGTCGCCGGTGGCGGGACGGGCGGGGGAGACCATCCGGGACGTCCACAGGTCCGCGTCCAGCAGCCCGGTCTCCAGCAGCGTCGGCGCGCTCCACCCCGACGGCCCGCCGCTGCCGCCCCACACCCGCACCCGGACGGTGCGGCGCTCGCGGCTGCCCAGGGCGGCTGCCGGCCAGGGCACGAGCACCTGCACGTCGCCGTCCACGCGACCCGTGCGCCAGGGGGCGTCGGGACCGTCGGGGTCGTGGACCTCGAGCTCGTGGGCGCGCTGCACCCAGCCGGGGACGTCGGTGTCGACGACCCAGGACAGGCGGGGTTCGGCCTGGCCGATCCCGAGCGGCTCGCGGTGGTGCTCGACGGTGACCGGGCGGACGGTGGTGCTCACGGGGCTCCAGGAGGGGTGGGGGCCGCCGGCGCGGGCGGCGGGTCGGGGAGTTCGAGGGGGGTGCGCAGGAGGGTGTTCAGGTAGCGGTGGACGTCGCCGACGAGGTCGACGTCGAGGCCGTTGAGCCACAGCAGCTGCAGGCCCTCGGTCAGTGCGAGGAGGTG
Source organism: Kineococcus lubricus (assembly GCF_050871965.1). Lineage (NCBI taxonomy): Bacteria > Bacillati > Actinomycetota > Actinomycetes > Kineosporiales > Kineosporiaceae > Kineococcus > Kineococcus lubricus. The sequence goes on along the minus strand of NZ_JBJLSK010000013.1, from coordinate 73,687 downwards.
CATCGTCGCCCGCCGGGGGTCGACGCCCTCGCGCAGACCACCGGCCGCGTCGACCTCGGCGAGCGCCGCGGTCACGGCGTCCGCGATGCGCTCGAAGCGCTTCGCGAAGTAGTCGTGGGCCGGGTGGTCGGGGTCGGTCGCCTCCGCGGCGAGGACCGTGTACAGCTGCACGGCGCCCCGCTGGACGACCTGGGTCCGGGAGATCTCCAGCAGTCCGGTCAGGACGTCGCGACCCGAGCGCCCCGCGAGGAGCTGCTCGGCGCGGGCGTCGCGCCGCTCCAGCACGGCCCGCAGCAGGGCGATCTTTCCGCCGGAGAAGTGGTGCAGGACACCGGTCTGGGTCATGCCCACCGCGCGGGCGATCTCGCTGACCGAACTGCTCGTGTAGCCGCTGCGGGCGAAGACGGCGAAGGCCGCCTCGAGGATCTGGCTGCGCCGTTCCGCGCTCTTGCGGTACTCGCCCCGGGGTCCGGCCATGGCCGCACGCTAGCAGGCGGGTGACGAAAACCTTGACCACTCGATGTTTTCGCTCTACGGTCCTGCCACCCCCCGAACACGGGGCCGTCAACGTCGACACCGACCGCCCGAGCGGTCCCACCTGGCGAGGAACCTCATGGACCTGCCCCTCGACGCCGCCACCCCGGCCGCACCCACCTCCGACAGCGCTCCCGCGATCCACCCCGCGCCGCAGCCCGGCCGGCCGGCCGAACCGCTCCCGCGCGGTTTCGTCCCGCTGCTGGTGATCGCCGCCGTCGGCGCCGGCGCGGCCCAGATGTCCGGCGCCCTGCTCACCTTCCAGCTCAAGGCCACCGTCTTCGGCGACAGCGCCACCACGATCTACTCCCTGTCCAGCGCCCTCGCGGCCGTCTTCACCGTGCTCGCCCTGCCGACCGTGGGCGCCCTCAGCGACCGCTCGCGGTCCCGGTTCGGCCGCCGCCGCCCCTACCTCGTCGCCGCCGCCGCCGCGTTCGCCCTCGGCGGGACGCTGCTCGTCACCGCGACCCACCCCGCGGTGTTCGTCCTGGCCCACCTGCTCATCACCCTCGGGTTCACCACCGCCGGGGTCACGACGATCGCGTTGCTGGCCGACCGGCTGCCGGCGGACCGCCGCGGCCCGACCGCCGCGTTCCTCAGCCTGTCCACCGCCCTGGGCGCCCTGGTCGGCATGGGCGTCACGACGCCCTTCGGTGCCGACCTCGCCCCGATGGTCGCCCTGCCCACCGCCATCGCCGTGCTCGGCCTGCTCGCCCTCACCGCGGTCCTGCGCGAGGAACGCTCCACCCGGCCGCGCACGCCGCTGCGGTGGCGCGAGGTCGTCGGCATCTTCTGGGTCAACCCGCTGCGCTTCCCCGACTTCGCCTTCGTGTTCAGCAGCCGCCTGCTGGTGTTCTCCGGCGTCGCGGCCCTCAACGGCTACCAGGTCTTCTACCTGCTGCGGCGGGTCGGGCTGGAACCGGCCCAGCTCAGCGGGGCGATCCTGCTGACCGTCGTCGTCAACTGCGGGATCTCCCTGCTGGTCGCCCCGGCCATCGGCAAGCTCAGCGACCGCCTCGGCGTGCGCAAGCCGTTCATCCTCGTCGCCGCGATCATCCTGGCCGCCGGCCTCGTCCTGGCCTCGACGGCCACCAGTTTCCCCGCCTACCTCGTCGGCGGTGCCGTGGTCGCCCTCGGTCAGGGGGTCTACTTCGCCGTCGAGCTGACCCTGGCCACGCAGGTCCTGCCCGACCCGGAGAACCCGGCCAAGGACCTCGCCCTCATCAAGGTGGCCGACAACCTGCCGGTGGCGTTCGTCTCCGCCGCCGCCCCCGCCCTGCTGGCCCTGGGCGGCGGGGACAACTACTCCGCCCTGTTCCTGGCCGGCGCGCTGTGCGCCGTCGTGGGCGGATTCCTCATCCAGTTCGTCCGCAGCGCCCGCTGAAACCCACCCGACACGCAGGAGAATCCCCGTGAACCACCCGTTCCCCGACGACTTCCTCTGGGGCGTGGCCACCGCCGGGCACCAGGGCGAGGGCGACAACGTGCACAGCGACACGTGGTTCCTCGAGAACACCGAACCCACGCTGTTCGCCGAACCCAGCGGCCCGGCCTGCCGGACCCTGCGGCTGTGGGAGCAGGACCTCGACCTCGTCGCGGGGATGGGCCTGAACTCCTACCGCTTCTCGGTGGAGTGGGCGCGCGTCGAACCGGTGCGCGGGCAGGTCGACCCCTCGGCGCTGGACCACTACGAACGCGTCGTCGACGGGTGCCTCGAACGCGGCCTGGCGCCCCTGGTCACCTTCAACCACTTCACCGCCCCGCACTGGTTCGCCGCGGCGGGGTCCTGGCTGGGCGACGGCGCGGCCGAACTGTTCGCCGAGCAGTGCGACCGCGTCACCGCCCGCCTCGGCGACCGGATCACCGCCGCCGTCACGCTCAACGAGCCGAACCTGGAGCAGCTGCTGCAGGCCGGGGGGAAGCTCCCGCCGCAGGCCGAGCAGCTCAAGCGCGACATGCTGGCCGCCGCGGCCCGCGCGGCGGGGACCGGGCGCTACTACTCCTCCAACGTCATCCCCGCCGACGTCCAGGACGAGTTCCAGGGCGCGATGACCGCGGCGCACCGCACGGCGCGAGCCGCGGTCAAGGCGCGGCGGGCCGACCTGCCCGTGGGCGTGTCCATCGCGATCGCCGACGACGTGGCGCTGCCCGGGGGCGAGGGACGGCGCGACGCCCGGCGCGCCGCGGTCTACGACCACTGGCTGCGGGTGGCGCGCGAGGACGACTTCATCGGCGTCCAGAACTACGAGCGCGTCGTGCACGGCCCCGACGGGGAGGTCCTGCCCGACGGACCCCGCAACGGCATGGGGACCGTCGTCGAACCCGCGTCCCTGGCCGGGGCCGTCCGGTACGCCCACCAGGTCTCCGGCGTCCCCGTGCTCGTCACCGAGCACGGGCTGCAGACCGACGACGACGCCCTGCGCGTCGCGTTCGTCCCCGCGGCCCTCGCCGAGCTCGGGAGGGAACTCGCGGCCGGGACCCCCGTCCTCGGGTACTGCCACTGGACCCTCCTGGACAACTTCGAGTGGATCTTCGGGTACGGCCCGAAACTCGGTCTGGTCGCGGTGGACCGGCGGACGTTCGCGCGGACCCCCAAGCCCAGCGCCGCCGCCTACGCCGATGCCGTCGCGAGCTACCGCCCCCTGGCCGTGGGCTGACGCGTCCGGTCCGTCCACCGTCCGAGAACCACCGCTGGAGGAACCGTCCCGTGAACCCGCCCACCCCGTCCCCGTTCCCCGTCTCGCCCCGGTGCCGGGTGATCGTCGACAACGACTTCTCCGGGGACCCCGACGGGCTGGTCGGCCTGGCCCACCACCTGCTGTCCCCGGCCAACCGGGTCGTGCTGATCACCAGTTCGTTCCTGCACCCGATGTTCGGCTCGCCGGTGGCGCGGGCCGCCGACGGGGCCCGGATGGCGCGTGAACTCCTCGACGTGGTGGGCCCGGGGACCGCCGTGCCCGTCGCCGCCGGGTGCGACCACGCCCGGGGCGCGGGGGACACCGCGTCGGCGGCGGCGGACGCGATCGTCGCCGAGGCCCGGCGCGAGGACGACCTGCCGCTGCTGCTGGTGTGCGCCGGTCCGCTCACCAACGTGGCCCAGGCGCTGGAGCAGGCCCCCGACACCGCCGGCCGGCTCACCCTCGTCTGGGTGGGGGGTTCCCTCGACCCCGCGGCGGGGGAGTACAACCGCGACACCGACCCGGAGTCCGCGCGGTTCGTCCTGGAGCACCCCGAGCTCCCGGTCTGGCAGTTCCCGCTGGAGACCTACCGCCAGTGCGGGTGCTCGGTCGCCGAGCTGGAGCACGACCTCGCCGGCAGCGGGGCGGTGGGCCGGTGGTTGTGGGAACGCTTCGTCGACCTGGCCGCGTCGATGCCCGACTTCCTGCACGTGCCCAGCGTCTGGCCCCTCGGCGACAGCGTCCCCCTCCTGGTGACCGGGCTCGACGACGGGGCCACCGGTTTCGAGGCGGCCGAGGCGACGCCCGGGCGGGGACCGCGGCGCGTCCACACCCGGGTCGACGCCCGGCTCGTGATCGGCGACATGCTCGCCAGGCTGCGCCTGCACGAAGCGCGCCGGGCGCGTTAGGCCGTCCGGCTCGGCGCCCCGGTCGCCGGTTCCCGGTGCAGCGCGGCGAGCCCGCGCCCGGCGTCGCGGCGGACCGCGGCCGGGGTGCGGTCCAGGACGTCGGCGACGCGCTCGTCGTCCAGGTCGCCGAGGTCGTCACCGAGGTACCGCAGCGCCAGGACGGCGCGCTGCGGTGCGGGCAGGGACCGCAACCGGGCGAGCACGCCGCCGTCCGCGCCGGGGGAGGGGGCCGCGCGCCGGACCCGCCACCGCCAGGAGGTGCCCGCCTCCACGAGCATCCGCTGCACCAGCGGCGTCGGGTCCCCGGCCCGGCCCAGCCGCCCCCAGCGCAGCGACGCCCGCGCCAGCACGTCCTGCACGGCGGCCTCGGCGTCGGCCGGGGGCAGCAGCCCGCGCGCGAGGCGTTGCAGGGCAGCGCCCCGGGCCGCGACGAAGTCCTCGAACGTGATCATCGCGGCCGACGGTAGGGCCGCCCGCCCCGCGCCGTCGTGCCCCTGCCAGGACCAGCCTGGCACCCGCCGGGAGACGGGCCGGGGGCGGGCTCAGTACGCGCGGGTGCGCTGCTCGACGACGAGGTGGACGAGGGCGAAGGTCCCGTCCTCGTCGATGGCGCGCAGCGCGGCGGCCAGGGCGCCGGGCACCTCCACGTCGCGTTCGGCCCGCACGCCGAACCCGCCGAACGCCCGGGCCATGAGCGCGAAGTCGGGGTTCTTCAGCTGAGTGCCGCTGACGCGGCCGGGGTGGTGGCGTTCCTGGTGGGTGCGGATCGTGCCGTACTCGCCGTTGTCGACGACCACGACGAGCGGGGTCGCGCCGTACTGCGCGGCGGTCGCCAGTTCCTGCCCGTCCATCAGGAACTCCCCGTCCCCCGCCACCGTGACGACCCGGCGCCCGGGGTGGGACAGCGACGCGGCGACGGCCGAGGGGACGGAGTACCCCATCGACCCGTTGCGGGCGCTGAGCATCGAGGCGAAACCCGCCGTCGGGAAGTACCGGTGCACCCAGTTGGTGTGCTCCCCGGCGCCGGAGGTCACGACCGCGTCGCGGGGCAGCCCGGGCACGAGGTGCGCCATGAGGGTGTCCACCCGCGCCGGGCCGTCCGCCGGGGTCGCCGGCGGCAGCGCCGCGAAGGCCTCCTGCTCGCCGCGCATCCGCTCGGTCCAGGCGGTCCACTCGGGGCGGACGGCCAGGTCGATGCCGACGAGGTCGCGCACGAAGACGTCGGGCTCGGCGACGACCTGGTACGACACCGCCCCGCTGCGACCGCGCAGCGAGGGGTCCATCGTGACGAGGAAGTTCTTGCGCGACCAGTCCTGCCGCACCAGGAAGCCGTCGGTGAGGGTGTCGCCGGGGACCGTGCCGACGAAGACGAGGAGGTCGGTCTCCTCGAGCAGGTCGTAGGTGGGTTTCGGCCGCCCGTACCCGATGGGCCCGACGTGGCTGGGGGAGTCGAACGGGACGGTGCCCTCGGTGCGCCACTCCGCGACCGCGGGGATGCGGTGCTTCTCCAGCCAGCGCGTGAGCTGCTGCGCCGCAGCGGGTGTCCAGTCGTTGCCGCCGGTGACGAACAGCGGTTTCACCGCCCCGGCCAGGGCCCGAGTCAGCGCCTCCACGTCGCGGGCGGTCATGCCACCGGTCGCGACGGGGATCGGCGGGTGCGCCGGGGTGCGGACCTCGTGGCGCAGCACGTCCTCGGGCAGGCCGACGACGACCGGGCCCGGGCGGCCGCTGCTGGCCGCGAACATTGCCTCGGCCACGATCTCGGAGGCGCGTTCGGCGTCGTCGAGCACCGTGACCCGCTTCGCGCCGGTGTCGAACCACCCCTTGATGTCGAACTCCTGGAACGCCTCCCGGTCCCGGTGGTCGAAGGGGATGAGCCCGACGAACAGCACCATCGGCGTGGAGTCCTGCCAGGCGGTGTGCAGGCCGACGTGGGCGTTCGCGGCCCCCGGGCCGCGGGTGACCACGGCGATCCCGGGCCGGCGGTGCACCTTGCCCTCGGCCTCGGCCATGTGGGCGGCGCCGCCCTCGTGGCGCGTCACGATCGTCTCGATGCCGGAGTCGACCAGCCCGTCGAGGACGTCGAGGTAGCTCTCGCCGGGCACGACGTGCACCCGTTCCACGCCGTGCGCCGCCAGGGCCTCGACGACGACGTGCCCGGCCGTCCGGGGGACGGGTGGGCGGGCGGTGCCCGGGGGCTGGGGGAACTCCGTCAGAAGGTGGGTCACGTTCCGGGAAGCTGGTGAACGCCGGCCCCCGCGCCCGGGGTCCGTGCCTCGATGTTCGCCCCACCTTGCCGTGTCGTGAAGATCTCCCGTTCTTCGCGGCGCGGGGGGTGCGCGGTGGAGGACGTGCGACCGTTCGCGGGACGTCCGGCGCGTCCGCGCCCGCCGGGGCCCGGTCGGGGGCACGCTGGATCCATGTTCGCCACCGTGCAGACGACGGCACCGGCCCTGGAGCGGACCGCGCAGGTCCCCACCCACCACGCGGTGCGCCCCGACCCGGACGAGACGTGCGAGGGGGAGTGCTTCTACTGCCGCTGCCCGGAGACCGACTGACCCCCGGCCGCGGCCCGGCGCGCCGTCAGCCGGGGGCGCCGGCGCGCAGCGCGCGCAGGCCCGCCAGCAGGGCGTCGAGCCCGAGGTCGAACGCCGCCCGCGCGGTGTCCCCGCCGGGCCGGGCCGCGGTCGCGGCGCGCAACGCCGGGGCGGGCAGCCGCCCCGGGTCGAAGATCCCGGTGGGCGCCTGGGTGTCGAGCGCGGAGCCGAGCACGAACGACTCCACCGCGACCACGACGTTGGTCACCAGGTGCGGGGGCCACCCGCCGGCCAGCAGCCCGGCGCACACCTGCTCGTACATCGCGACGGTGTGCGGTGCGCTCTCCACGGGAGTGACCGCCATGACCGGGACGAGCGCCGGGTGGCGCGCGTAGGCGTCGCGGTAGGAGCGCGCCCAGCGGGCCAGCGCCTCGTCCCACGGCAGGTCGGCGAACCCCGAGCAGTCGATCCGGCGGTTCACGTCGTCCTGCACAGCCCGCAGCACGTCGGCCTTCGTCGCGACGTGGTTGTACAGGGCGCTGGGGGCCACCCCGAGGCGGCGGGCCAGGGCCGCCATCGTCAGCCCGTCCTGGCCCCGCTCCTCCAGCAGCCGCACGGCCTCGGCGGTGATCCCCTCCGCGGTCAGCACCGGGCGCGGGGGGCGGCCGCGACCTCGGCGGGCGGGCTGGGCGGGGGGTGCGGGCACCGGGTCATCCTGACGCACTCCCTTGACAGCGGTGGTCCCCGGGCCGTTAATGAAGCCCCATCACTTAGCGAGTCGACGAGGACCCTGGAGGGCCTGTGAACTCCACCGAAACCACCGCCGACGTGGTCGTCGTCGGGGCCGGGCCCGCCGGCCTCAACGCCGCCCGGCACCTGACCCGCGCCGGCCACGACGTCGTCGTCCTCGAGGCCCGCGACCGCGTCGGGGGCCGCACCTGGACCGAGGAGGTCGACGGCGTCACCCTCGAGATCGGCGGCCAGTGGGTCTCCCCGGACCAGACCGAGCTGCTCGGCCTGCTCGACGAGCTCGGGATGAGCACCTACCCCCGCTACCGCGAGGGGGAGTCGGTGTTCATCGGTTCCGACGGCGCCCGCGCCCGGTACCTCGGCGAGACGTTCCCCGTCCCGGACTCCACCGCCAAGGAGATCACCCGCCTGACGGAGATGATGGACGACCTCGTCGCCGCCGTCGGCGCCACCGAACCCTGGGCCCACCCCCGCGCCCGCGAGCTCGACACGACCTCCTTCCGGGACTGGCTGCGGCGCCAGTCCGACGACGAGGAGGCGTGCACCGCGATCGCCCTGTTCATCGCCGGGGCCATGCTCACCAAGCCCGCGCACGCCTTCTCCACCCTGCAGGCCGTGCTCATGGCCGCCTCGGCGGGTTCCTTCACGAACCTCACCGACGAGTGCTTCATCCTCGACCGCCGCGTCGTCGGCGGGATGCAGTCCGTCTCGCAGGCCCTGGCCGCCGAGCTCGGCGACCGCGTCCACCTGTCCACCCCCGTCCGCACGATCCGGCAGACCGCCGACGGGGTGGTCGTGGAGTCCGACCGGGTGACCGTCCGCGCCCAGCGGGTCGTCGTGGCCGTCCCGCCGCCGCTGTTCTCCCGCATCAGCTACGACCCGCCGCTGCCGCGCCGCCAGCACCAGATGCACCAGCACCTGTCGATGGGGCTGGTCATCAAGGTCCACGCCACCTACCCCACCCCGTTCTGGCGCGAGGACGGCCTGTCGGGCACCTGCTTCGGGACCTCCACGCTCGTGCAGGAGGTGTACGACAACACCATCCACGGCGACGACCGCGGGACCCTCGTGGCGTTCGTGGCCGACGAGAAGGCCGACGCGGTGTTCGCGCTGCCCGAGGCCGAGCGCCGCGCGGCGATCCTCGGCTCGATCGCGGAGTTCCTCGGCGAGCGGGCCCTCGAACCGATCGCCTACTACGAGTCGGACTGGGGCAGCGAGGAGTGGACCCGCGGCGCCTACGCCGCCAGCTTCGACCTCGGCGGCCTGGCCCGCTACGGCGCCGACCAGCGCACCCCCGTCGGGCGCATCCACTGGGCCTGCTCGGACCTGGCCGCCGAGGGCTACCAGCACGTCGACGGCGCCCTGCGCTCCGGGCGCGACGCCGCCCGCGACGTCCACCTGGCCCTCGCGTGAGCGCCGACCGACGACGGTACGTCGTCGCCTACGACGGCGAACCCGAGACCCTCCAGTGGGCCCGGACCTTCGCCCGTTCCCTCGACGTCGCCCTCGACGTCGTGGTCGTCGTCCGCAGCGACGACCCCTTCGCCGGGCCCTACCCGCCCGTCGGCGACATCACCGGCGTCATCACCGAGCAGGCGCGCGGCTGGGCGCAGGACGCCCTCGCCCTCCTGCGCGACGGCGACGGGCCCCCCGTCGAGGCCCGCGCCGACGTCCGCACCGCCGCCTCGGTGCCCGAGGGCCTGCTCGAGGCCGCCGCCGAGACCGGGGCGGCCGCCGTCGTCGTCGGCGCCGCCAGCGGCCTCGGCGTCGGGCCGGTCGCCCGGACCCTGCTGCACGCCAGCCCCGTCCCCGTCGTCCTCGTCCCGCGCCGCGAACCGCGCGCCGGCGTCGAGGCGCTGTACGTGGCCGTCGGCACCCGTCCGGGAGCCACCGCCGTCCTGGAGGAGGCGTGGGAAGCTGCCGTGCGGACGGGACTGCCGCTGCACGTCGTCAGCCTCGTCGAGCACGACGTCGAACGTGAGGACCGCGCCCGGGTCGACCCCGACGCGGTGACCCGGGTCCAGGCCCTGGTCGAGGAGATCCGGGCGAACGCCGCACCGGCACAGGTGAGCGTGGAAGTGGGGCGAGGACGCACCATGGCTGAAGCAGTGAGTTCCATCGACTGGGCCGCCGGCGGCCTGCTGATCGTCGGGTCCGCCCGGCTCGCCCAGGGGCGGCAGACGTTCCTCGGGCCCACCGCGGCCCGCATCCTGCGGCACGTCCCGGTGCCCGTCGTCGTCGTGCCCCGCCACTCCCAGCAGCGGGACGCCCGGTGACCGCCGCACCCGAGCAGGAGTCCCAGCGGACCAAGGGGCTCGGCGGCGGGCGCGTCGGGATGCTCGGCGCCGTCGTCATCGGCATCTCGACCATCGCCCCCGCCTACACCCTCACCGGTGCGCTGGGCCCCACCGCCTCCGCGGTCGGCGAGCACCTGCCCGCCATCTTCGTCGTGGGTTTCGTGCCCATGCTGCTCGTCGCCATCGGGTACCGGGCGCTGAACTCGGCCATGCCCGACGCCGGCACCACCTTCACCTGGGGTTCGCGCGCGTTCGGGCCCTGGATCGGGTGGATGGGCGGCTGGGGGCTGCTCGCCGCGACGATCCTCGTGCTGTCCAACCTCGCCGGTGTCGCCGTCGACTTCCTCTACCTCATGCTGGCCCAGCTCACCGGCGACGACTCCCTCGCCGACCTGACCCGCAACGTTCCCCTCAACGTCGCGACCTGCCTGGTGTTCATGGCGCTGGCCTGCTGGATCGCCTACCGCGGCCTGGAGGCCACCAAGGTCGTCCAGTACGTCCTCGTCGCCTTCCAGGTCCTCGTGCTCGTCTGGTTCGCCGTCGCCGCGTTCGCGCACGTCTCCGCCGGGACCGCCCCCGGCGGGCTGAGCATCGACCCGGAGTGGTTCAACCCGTTCGGCGTCGACTCGTTCTCCTCCTTCGCCGCGGGCGTCGCGCTGTCGGTGTTCATCTACTGGGGCTGGGACGTCGTCCTGACCATGAACGAGGAGACGCAGGGCGAGCGCACCACCCCCGGCCGGGCCGCGGTGGCGACCGTCCTGGCCATCGTCGTGCTCTACCTGGCGCTGGCGCTGGCCGTGCTGTCCTACTCCGGCACCGGCACCGAGGGCCTCGGCCTGGGCAACGAGGACATCCAGGAGAACATCTTCGTCGCCCTCGCCGGCCCCGTCATGGGACCGTTCGCGATCCTCATGTCCCTGTCCGTGCTGTCCTCCTCGGCCGCGTCGCTGCAGTCGACGTTCCTGTCCCCGGCCCGCACCATGCTCGCGATGGGGCACTACGGCGCGCTGCCGGCGAAGTACGCGAAGGTCAGCCCGCGGTTCCAGTCCCCGGGGTACGCCACGGTCGTCGCCGGCGTCATCGCCTCCGTGTTCTACGTGGTCATGCGCGTGCTGTCCGAGGACGTCCTGTCGGACACCATCGCGGGCCTGAGCATGATGGTCTGCTTCTACTACGGCATCACGGCGCTGGCCTGCGTCTGGTACTTCCGGGGTTCCTGGTACGGCAGCGCCTCGGCGTTCCTGTCCCGCTGCCTGGCCCCGCTCGTCGGGGGGATCCTCCTGCTGGTGTTCTTCGTGCAGACCGCGGTGGACTCGATGGACCCCGACTACGGGTCCGGTTCGCAGGTCGGCGGGATCGGGCTGGTGTTCCTGCTCGGCGTCGGCGTCCTCGCCCTCGGCGTCGTCGTCATGGTCGTGCAGTTCCTGCGCCGGCCGGGGTTCTTCCGCGGGGAGTCGATCCCGCGCGGGCGCAGCACCACCGACGCCTGACCCCGGCGGTCGCGGCGGGCACCGCCGATGACTTCCGCGGCGGGGCCGGGTCACCACCACCGACCCGACCCCGCCGAGGGAGGAACGCCCGTGCCCGTCCCCCAGGTCCCCCCGCCCCGCCTCGACCTGCGGTCGGGCACGCAGCGGGTGTTCGCGCACCTGCTCGTCGACGCCGCCGTCGTCAGCGTCGTCAACTACACGGTCTGGTTCGCCGTCACGTTCTGGGTCTTCCTCCAGACCCGGTCGGTGTTCGCCACCGGGATGATCGCCGGCGTCTTCGTCGTGGCGACCGCCGCGACCGGCATCTGGTTCGGCAGCCTCGTCGACAACCACCGCAAGCGCACCGTCCTGCAGGCCTCGGCGGCGGTCTCGGCCGCCCTCTACGGCGTCTGCCTCGCGGTGCTCCTGCTGACCCCGGCCGAGGAGTTCACCGACGCCGGGAGCCTGCGGCTGTGGCTGTTCGTCGTCCTGCTGATGGCCGGCGTGGTGGCCGGGAACCCGCGGGGGATCGCGCTGCCGACGCTGGTGACGCTGCTGGTCCCCGAGCACCTGCGCGACCGCGCGAACGGCCTCGTCGGCACCGTGTCGGGGACCTCGATGCTCGTGACCTCCGTGATCAGCGGGGTGCTCGTCGCCTCCGGCGGCATGCTGCACGTGCTGCTGCTCGCGCTGGCCGTCCTCGCGGGCTCGGTGCTGCACCTGGCGCGGGTCGCGGTCCCCGAGGCGCTGCCGGTGCCCACCGCGCAGTCGCCGGGCGGGGTCGACCTGCGCGGCACGTGGCGGCTGGTCCGCGGCGTCCCGGGCCTGGTGCCGCTCATCGCGTTCACCTGCTTCAACAACCTCATCGGCGGCGGCTTCATGGCGCTCATGGACGCCTACGGGCTCTCGCTGGTGTCGGTGCGGGCGTGGGGTCTGCTGTGGGGCGGGCTCAGCGCCCTGATGATCGTCGGCGGTCTGCTCGTGGCGCGCCTGGGGCTGGGGACCCGGCCGGTGCGGCTGCTGCTGCTGGTGAACCTGGCCTCCTGGGCGGCGACGGCGCTGTTCCCGCTGGCGCACTCCGTCCTCACCCTGACCGCCGCCATGGCGGTCTTCATGCTGCTCATGCCCTTCGCGGAGGCGGCCGAGCAGACCGTCCTGCAACGGGTCGTCCCCTACGAGCGGCAGGGGCGGGTGTTCGGGTTCGCGCAGAGCGTCGAGCAGTCCGCGGCCCCGCTCACGGCGTTCCTGCTGGGGCCGCTCACCCAGTTCGCCGTCGTGCCGTCCATGACCGACGGGGCCGCCGCCGCCGCGATCGGCGGCTGGTTCGGGACGGGCCAGACCCGGGCCATCGCCCTCGTCTTCGTCGTCACCGGCCTCACCGGGGTGGTGGCGACGGCGGTGGCACTGCTCAGCCCGCAGTACCGGGCGCTGGCCGCCTCGGCCGCCCGCGCCGAACCCGCACCGGTCAGCGCGTCCGGTCGAGGGTGAACCAGACGACCTTGCCGATGTCGGCCTCGGCCACGCCCCAGCGCGAGGCGGCGGTCTCCAGCAGCGACACCCCGCGGCCCGAGAGGGCCTCGTCGTCGTGGGTCTGCAGCACCGGCACCCGGTCGTTGTCGTCGGCGACCTCGACGTACACCGAGGAGGGGTCCACCACCACGCGCAGCCGCGCGTCGCTGCGGCCGTGCACGATGGCGTTCGTGACCAGTTCGCTGGTCAGCAGCACGGCCGTCTCGGTGGTGTCGTCGTCCAGGCCGTTGCGGGTGCAGCAGCGTTGCGCCGCCCGCCGGGCGTCGCGCACCGCACGGGGGTCGGCCGGCAGCACCAGCTCCACGGTGGACTCCTGCGACGTGGGCCGCGCGGGCGCGGCGTCGGGGTCCAGCTGCAGCACCAGCAGGGCGGTGTCGTCGGCGACGCCACCGGCCCGCACCGTGGCCAGCAGCGCGTCCGCCCACGCCGCGGCCGAGCGGGTGTCGCGGCCCTGCAGCGCCGCCCGGATCGACCCGATCCCGTCGTCGAGGTGCTGACCGCGCCGCTCCACCAGACCGTCGGTGTACAGCACCAGCCCGTCCCCGGCGTCGAGGTCCACGACGTGCTCGTGGCGCTGGCTCGCCGCGTCGACCCCCAGCATCAGGTCCTCGCCGGCGTCGAGGACCTCCACCCGCCCGCCCGCGCGGCGCAGCAGCGGCGGCAGGTGCCCGGCGCTGGACCACCGCACCCGGCGGGCGGTCAGCCCCGGCATCGGCGGGTCGACGACGGCGAGCACGGCGGTGGCCAGGGCCTCCAGACCCAGGCCCGACATCGCCTGGTCGAGCCGGGTCAGCAGCGTCGCGGGCCGGTCGTCGCCGTCGAAGGCGATGCCCCGCACCATGTTCCGCACCTGCCCCATGGCGGCCGCGGCGACCTGGTCGTGCCCGACGACGTCGCCGACGACCAGGACGGTGGCCCCCGAGCGGGTCGCGAAGGCGTCGAACCAGTCCCCGCCGACCTCCGCACCCCGGGCCGCGGGCAGGTAGCGCACCGCCAGCTGCAGGCCCTCGCGCACCGGGGGGCGCGTCAGCAGGCTGCGCTGCAGCGTCTCGGCCATCCGCCGCACCGAGTGGACCTCCTCCGCGGCGGACCGCTCGCGCGTGATCCGCTCCAGCGCCTGCGCGCACTGGGCCGCGCAGCCGTCGAGCAGCTCCAGCTCCTCCACCGAGAACGCGTGGTCCTCGCTCCAGGCCGCGGCCAGCCCGCCGATCACCTCGCCCCCCACCAGCAGCGGCAGCGTCGCCCACGCCCGCCGGCCGTTGTCGGCCCGCACCCGGGCCATCTCGGGGTGGTAGGCGTCGGTGGCCGCCGCGTCCGGCAGCAGGACCCGTTCCCCCGTCCGGGCGCTGTGGCAGACCGGCAGCGGGGAGTCGTGGGGGAGGGTCTGCCACCGGTGGCGGTGGGCGTCGCTGAACCCGCTGCTGATGACGAGCCGCCAGCCGCCCCCGGCGGGCACGGCGATGCCCGCGCCGTCCGCGCCGATCGCGGCGAGGCCGTGCCCGGCCACCGTCCGGACGACGTCGCTCAGCGTGCGGACCGAGGCCAGCCGCAGCGCCGTCTCGGCCAGCGCGCTGGCCCGGTGCGAGGCGCGGACCTGGTCGAGCTGCGCGACCCTCCCCAGCTGCAACCGCGACCACAACGTCCCCTCCAGCCGGGGGTCCGCGGAGTCGTCCGGCCGGTGGTCGCGGACGTACGCGGTGACCTCCTCGACGTGCATCATCAGCAGCGTCGCGCGGTCGCCCTGGACCATCGGCGACACCCGCAGCGACCACCACCGCTCCTCCGGGACACCGTCCTCGGCGGGAGCCACGTCGTACCGCAGCAGCGGCACCACCTCGGTGCGGTGGTGCCGCAGGACCCGCTCGAACAGCTCCCGCAGCAGGTTCCGGCCCTCGAACAGCACGTCCGGGGAGGTGGGGAAGACGTCGAAGCCGTCCCGGCCCAGCAGCTCCTCGCGGCGACGGCCCACCACCGCCAGGAACTCGTCGTTGACGCCGGCGACCGTGAAGTCCGGGAGCAGCAGCAGGTACGCCGTCGGCAGGGCGTCGAAGACGGCGTCCATGGCCAGCGGCGGGGAGGGGGACAGGTCGTCCACGAGCGACTCCGGGATCGGCAGCGACCTCATCGAATCACCGCGCGGCCCCCGGTGTCTCCCCGGGCGCGCGCGGGCCCCCGTCCGCCGGACGGGGGCCCGGCGGCGGGACTCAGAACGCGGCGGGGTCGGTCCCGGCGCGCACGCCCTGGCGCTGCGGCGCCTGCTGGGCCTGCTGCTTGGCCTGCTCGGCCGCGAGCGCCTGCGCGTACTGCTCCTTCACCTGGTCCATGTCCAGGGCGCGGACCTGCTCGATGAGCTGCTCCAGGGCCGGGCCGGGCAGGGCGCCGGGCTGGCCGAAGACGGGGATGCCGTCGCGGTAGGCCACCAGCGTGGGGATCGAGGTGATCCCGTAGCGGGCCGCGAGCTGCTGCTGCTCCTCGGTGTCCACCTTCGTGAACGTGATGTCCTCGTGCGTGTTCGACGCCTGCTCGAACACGGGCGCGAACTGCTTGCACGGGCCGCACCAGTCGGCCCAGAAGTCGATGAGGACGATGCCGTCCTTCACGGTCTCGTCGTGCGTCTCCAGGGTCATGGCCTGAGTGCTCATGCACCCCCCAACCACGGCGGGCCCGCAGACCTTCCCGCACCCGGTGCCCGCGCCCGGCCCGCCGCTCGGCCCGCCGCTCAGCCCGCGCTGACGAGCCGGTAGCCCATGCCGCGGACCGTCTCGAAGCGGCCGGCGCCGAGCTTCCTGCGCAGGTACCGGACGTACACGTCGACGACGTTGGAGCCGGGGTCGAAGTCGTAGCCCCACACCGAGCTGAGCAGCTGCTCGCGGGACAGGACCTGGCCGGGGTGGCGCAGGAACGCCTCGGCGAGGGAGAACTCGCGGCTCGACAGCGCGACGGAGCGGCCCGCGACGGCCGCGGTCCGGGTCAGCAGGTCCAGCTGGAGCTCCCCGGCGGTGAGCACCGTGACCTCGGTCGCCCGGTCGTCGCGCAGGCGCAACCGGATGCGCGCCAGCAGCTCGGCGAACCGGAACGGTTTGGTGACGTAGTCGTCCGCGCCGCCCTCCAGCCCGGCGACGGTGTCGTCCACGGCGTCGCGGGCGGTGAGGATCACGACCGGCAGCGTGTGCTTGTCCGCCCGCAACCGGCGCAGCACCGTGAACCCGTCGAGGCCGGGCAGGCCGATGTCGAGGACCAGGAGGTCGAACAGGCCGGTGGAGGCCAGGCCCAGCGCCGTCCGGCCGTCGGTCGCGATGGTCGTCGCGTAGCCGCCGGCGCGCAGGCCCTTCTCGACGAACGCCGCGATGCGGGCCTCGTCCTCGGCGATCAGGATGCTGGTCACGGTTCTCCCTGAGGGCCGACGGGCACGGGGCGGGTCCCCGCGGGTGGGGCGGACGGGGCGGTCTGGGCCGGGTGCAGCGGCAGGACGAGGGTGAACGTCGAGCCGACGCCGGGGGTGGAGAGCACCTCGACCCGGCCGCCGTGCGCCTCGGCGATCGCGGTGACGATCGACAGGCCCAGCCCGGAACCCTCGACCCCGCGGCCGGTCGCGGCCCGGCCGAAGCGCTCGAAGATGCGGTCCAGGTCGCCCGGTTCGATCCCGGGGCCGTCGTCGCGCACGTGGAACCGCAGGTGGGTCCCGTCGACTGAACTGCCCAGCGCGACCAGGTCACCGTCCCGGGTGAACTTCACGGCGTTCGAGACCAGTTGCAGCAGAGCCTGGGTGAGCCGCTGGGAGTCGCCCACGACGGTGGCCTCGGCACGTCCGTCGATGCGCCAGCGACGCTCGCCCAGCGGTACGACCTTGTCGAGCACGTCGTCCAGCAACCGCCCGGCCTCCAGCTGGCCGGGGCGCACGAAGTCGGGCCGGCGGGCTTTGGCGAGCAGGGTGAGGTCGTCGACGAGACGGGTCATGCGCGCCAGCTCGTCCAGCACGAGGGCGCGGGTCTCCTCCACGTCGGCGGGGTCGGCGGGGTCCAGGAGTTCCAGGTGCCCCTGCACGATCGTCAGCGGCGTGCGCAGTTCGTGCCCGGCGTCGTCGAGGAACTGCCGTTGCGTCTCGAAGGAGCTCTCCAGGCGTTCCAGCATGCCGTTGAAACCCCGCGCGAGGTCGGCGACGTCGTCGTCGCCGTGGACGGGGACGCGGTGGGAGAGGTCGTCGGCGCCGACGCCCGTCGCCGCCGCGTGCAGGTGGTCCAGCGGACGCAGCAGCCGGACGATGACGAGGTACCCGACGGCCGCGACGAGCAGCAGCGCCCCGACCGCGGTCACGGCGAAGTTGCGGGTGTTGTCCTCCACGACGGCGTACTCGGGGACCAGTTCGTGCCCCACGACGTAGACGCCGTGCGCCGGCTGCGCGGGGTCGGTGGGGGCCACCGTGACCGGGACCGCGCTCAGGACGATCCGGCCCGCGGAGGTCGTCACGGTCGTGGTCGTCACCGGTGAGTCGGGGGTCAGCCGCGCGGCGACGGCCCGGACCTCGGCGGTGTTCAGCTCGAACGGGCGGACCGCGGAGGCGTACGTGGGCCCGCCGACGACGATGCCGAGCGCCGTCTCGTGCTCGTCGGAGAGGTCGCTCTCGATCTTGGCGCGCAGCAGGTCGGCGACGGAGGTGAAGGGGCGCCCGGTCCGCGGGTCGATCCCGGCGGCGGCGAAGGCGCGCAGCTCCTCGATCTCCTGGCTGATGGAGGCGTCGACCCGTTCGTCGGTCGTGCCGCGCTGCACCACGACCGAGACGGTGCCGGTGAGGCCCAGGCCCAGGCCCGCGGCGGCCAGCACCGCGATGAGGACCTTGGCGCGGACCGTGCGCAGCAGGCGGGGACGGCGCGGGCGGATCACTCGTCGTCGTCGCCGGAGTCGTCCCCGTCCCCGTCCCCGTCGTCCCCGTCGTCCCCGTCCTCGTCGTCGTCGCCCGGGTCCCCGTCGAGGTCGTCGGAGTCGTCGGAGTCGAGCTGGACGGCCCCGGCGGGCGGGACGTCGACGAGGGCGCCGGGGGCGGGCGGGGGTGCCGGCGGCGGGGGAGCGGCGGTGTCGGCCGGCGGGGCTGCGGGGGGCGCTGCGGGGGGTGCTGCGGGGGGCGCTGCGGGGGGCGCTGCGGGGGGCGCGGAGGACGCGGCGGGGGCGGAGGCCACCACCGGACCGCCGGAGTCCGCGCCGGGTTCGTCGGCCCACGCCATCGACAACCCCAGGGACAGGACGCCCACGGCGCCGACACCGAGCAGGCCCACGGCCACGGGAGTTCGCACGGCCCCAGTGTCACCGCCGGCCGGGGCCGCGGTCATGAGCGGCGGGTGAGAACCCTCTCACGATCGGCTCACGGTCCCCTCACCCCGCGTCCCTAGCGTCGGCCCCCAGCAGTCACCCGGAGTCCACCGACCGAGGAGCCACCGTGACCCCCTCCCCACCCCGCCGTCCCCGCGTCGCCCTCTACGGCCACGACACCTGCGGGCTCGGGCACCTGCGCCGCAACCTGGCCCTCGCCGCCGCGCTGCGCTCCGGGCCGACCGCCCCCGACGTCCTCGTCCTCACCGGATCGCCCGCCGCGCAACGGTTCCCCGTCCCGGCCGGGGTCGACACCCTCGTGCTGCCCTCGGTGCGCAAGGACGCCGACGGCGGCTACGCCGCCGGCGCCCTCGACGTCCCCCTCGACGCCGTCGTCGGGCTGCGGGCCGCGACCCTCACCGGCGCCCTCACCGCCTGGGAACCGGACCTGCTCGTCGTAGACAAGGTCCCGCGGGGTTTCGGCGGGGAACTCGAACCAGCGCTGGACGCCCTGCGCCGCACCGGCCGGACCCGCACCGTCCTGGGCCTGCGCGACGTCCTCGACGGACCGGCCGCCACCCGCGCGCAGTGGCACCGGGACCGCGGCGACGAGGCGCTGGAACGCTGGTACGACGAGGTGTGGGTCTACGGCGACCCCGCCGTCCACGACCTGTGCCGCGACCTCGCGCTGCCCCCGCACCTGGCCCGGCGCACCCGCTTCACCGGGTACCTCGCGGCGGGCCGCCGCACCGGGGCCCCCGCGCCCAGCGGGTCGCACCCGCGCACCGTGCTGGCCGCCGTCGGCGGCGGCGTCGACGGGGCCGGCCTGACCCGCACCCTGCTGGCCACCGAGCTGCCCCCCGGGACGCGGCTGGTGCTGCTGCCCGGACCGTTCGCCCAGCCCGACGTCCGCGCCGAGCTGGACCGGGCCGCGGCCACCCGCGACGACCTCGACGTCGTCGCCTTCACCGAC
This sequence comes from Kineococcus lubricus, assembly GCF_050871965.1. Lineage (NCBI taxonomy): Bacteria > Bacillati > Actinomycetota > Actinomycetes > Kineosporiales > Kineosporiaceae > Kineococcus > Kineococcus lubricus. Next base: position 54,707 of record NZ_JBJLSK010000013.1, on the reverse strand, counting down.
GCCTTCCCCGACTGGGCCGCGCAGGCCGACGCCGTCGTCTGCATGGGCGGGTACAACACCGTCGCCGAGGTCCTGGCCACCGGCACCCCCGCCCTCGTCGTCCCCCGCTGCCGGCCCCGCCGCGAGCAGCTCGTCCGCGCCCGGGCCATGGCCCGCCGCGGGCTGCTCGACCACGCCCGCGACCCCGGCCCGGCCGAACTGGCCCGCTGGATCGCGCGCGCCGTCCACGGCGACCTCGACCACGCCGCCGCCCGCGGCCGCTGCGACCTCGACGGCCTCGGCGCCGTGCAGCGCCTGGGCCGTGAACTCCTCGAAACCCCCACCGACCCGACGGAGGCCCGCCGTGCGAGCTGAAGGAACCACCACGGGGTACGTCGTGAAGATGTACCCGCGCTTCTCCGAGACGTTCGTCGTCCGCGAGATCGCCGCCCGCGAGGCCCAGGGCGAACGGATCGCCGTCGCCAGCCTGCGCGCCCCCACCGACCCGCGGTTCCACGCCCTGCTCGCCGGGGTCCAGGCCCCGGTCACCTGGATCGGGGAGAACGGGGGACGGTCCAGCCAGGCGCTGTGGCCCCTGCTGGGCCGCGCCGCCGGCCTGCCCGGCTTCACCGCGACCCTGCCCGAACTGCTCGCCGAGGACGTCGACGTCGCCGCCCAGGCCGTCGGGGTCGCGCTGTGGGCGCACGACCTCGGCATCGGGCACCTGCACGCGCACTTCGCGACGCTGGCGGGCCGCACGACCCGGCTGGCCGCGCGGCTGCTCGGCACCGGGTACACCGTCACCGCGCACGCCAAGGACATCTACGTCCCGCCCGCCGACCCGGCCGTCCCGGCGCGGGTCCTGGCCGACGCCGCGGCCGTCGTGACCGTCAGCGACCACAACGTCCGGCACCTCGCCGCCCACCACCCCGCCGCCCGGGTCGTCCGCGTCCACAACGGCCTCGACCTCGACGAGCTGCCCTACCGGGCGCCCGTGGGCCGCGAGCGCCTCGTGGCCGCCGTCGGCCGGTTCGTCGAGAAGAAGGGTTTCGCCGACCTGCTGGACGCCGTGCGGGTCCTGCGCGCCGCGGGTGACCCGGTGCGGCTGGTGCTCGTCGGCGCGGGCCGTCTCGACGGCGAGCTGCGCGCCCGCGCCGCCGGGCTCGGGGCCGCGGTGGAGTTCACCGGCCCGCTGCCGCAGCACGACGTCGTGGCTCTGCTGCACCGCGCCGCCGTGTTCGCCGCGCCCTGCGTCGTCGCCGGGGACGGCGACCGCGACGGGCTCCCGACGGTGCTGCTGGAGGCCATGGCCCTGGGCACGCCCGTCGTCTCCACGCCCGTCACCGGGATCCCCGAGGCCGTCCTGGACGGCATCACCGGCACCCTCGTCCCCAGCCGCGACCCGCAGGCGCTCGCGGGTGCGCTGCGGCGGGTCCTGGACGACCCCGAGCTCGGCCGGGCCCACGCCCGCGCGGCCCGGGCCCGCGTCGAGCAGTTCTTCGACGTGCGGGTCCAGGCCGCCCGGCTGCGGGAGGTCACCCGCGCCGTGGGCTGCGCCGCACCGGTGGGGGTGGGCTGATGCGCGTCGTGTTCGCCAGCCTCGACCCGGGGGTGCCGGTGTTCGGCGGCAAGGGGTGCTCGGTGCACGCGCAGGAGGTCCTGCGGGTCCTGGCCGGCGCCGGTCACGACGTCCACGTGGTGACGACCCGGCCCGGCGGGACCCCGCCCCCGGACCTGGCCGCCGTCACCGTGCACCCGGTCCCGCTGCCGCCGGCCGCCGGCCGCGCCGAGCGCGAGGCCGACCTCGTCGCCGCCGACGGGCGGCTCGGGCGCGTCGTCGCCGGTCTGCTCGACGGTCGCCGCGACGGCCTGCTGTACGAGCGGTACGCGCTGTTCGGCTGCGCGGCCCAGGAGACCGCCCGCCGCCTCGCCGTCCCCTCCGTCCTGGAGGTCAACGCCCCGCTGCCCCTGGAGCAGCGCGAGCACCGCGGCCTGCACGACGTCGCGGGCGCCGACGGACGGACCCGCCGGGCGCTCACCGCGGCCGGGCGGGTCGTGGCCGTCAGCTCCGCCGTCGCCGGCTGGGTGCGGGCGACCGCACCGGCGCCGGACGTCCTCGTCGTCCCCAACGGGGTCGACACCGACCGGTTCGTCCCGCGCCCGCGCACCCCGGACGGGCGGCTGCGGGTGGCGTTCGTCGGGGGTTTCCGGCCCTGGCACGGCGTGGACCTGCTCGTCGAGGCCGTCGGCGGGACGCCCGCGGCGGGGGAGGTGGACCTGCTGCTCGTCGGGGACGGGCCGCAGCGCGCCGCCGTCCTGGACCGCGCCGTCGCGCTCGGGATCGCGGTCCGGGCGCCGGGAGCGGTCGACCCGGCCGCGGTGCCCGGACTGCTGGCCGGGGCGGACGTCGCCGTCGCCCCGTACCCGGTGGGCGCGCGGTACTTCTCCCCGCTGAAGGTCGCCGAGTACCTGGCCGCGGGGGTCGCCACGGTGGCCGCCGCCGTGGGGGACCTGGCCGCGACCTACCGCGACGGGACCGAGCTGCTGCTCGTGCCGGCCGGGGACCCCGGCGCGCTGGCCGCCGCCCTGCACCGGCTGCACACCTGCCCGGGCCTGCGGCGGGACCTGGCCGCCGCGGGCCGGCGGGCCGTGTGCGAGCGCGGCACCTGGGCCCGCGTCGTGGACCGGTCGCTGGCCGGGCTGACGGCGGTGGCGGCGTGAGCGGGCAGCGGGCGTCGTTGCGGCGCACCGTGTCCCTGGTGGCGCCGCACACCCGCGGGTCGCGCCCGATCGCCGCCGGGGGGCTGCTGGCCCTGCTGGGGGAGGTCGCGTTCCGGCTGGCCGAACCGTGGCCGCTGAAGGTCGTCATCGACCACGTCGTCCCCGTGGCCGCCGGGGCTCCCGGCGCGGGGGCGAGCACGTGGCGGGTCCTGGTCCTGGCCGGGGTCGCCGTCGTCGTGCTGGCCCTGGGGCGTGCCGTCTGCGCGTACCTGACGAGCGTCGCGTTCGCGATCGTCGGGTCCCGGACCACGACGTCGCTGCGCGCGGAGGTCCACTCCCGGCTGCTGCACGCCGCGCCCGGCTTCCACGCCACCTCCCGCGCCGGGGACCTCGTCACCCGCGTCGTCTCGGACGTGGGCCGGGTCCAGGAGGCCGCGATCACCGCCGGGCTGCCGCTGGTCGGCAGCCTCGTGACGTTCGCCGCGATGGCCGTCGTCATGGTCGTCCTGGACCCGCTGCTGGCGCTGGCCGTCGTGGCCGTCGCGCCCCTGCTGCTGCTCACCGGCCGCCGCAGCGGGCGGCGGATCACCGCCGCGAGCCGGCAGCAGCGCCGCCGCGAAGGGGCGCTGGCCGCCGACGCCACCGAGGCGTTCGCCGGGATCGGGCTCGTGCAGGCCTACGACCTGCAGGAGCAGCAGGTCCGCACCTTCGCGGCGGCCAACGAGCCGAGCCTGCGCGAGGGCGTGCTGGCCCGGCGGCTCGCGGCCGGTCTCGAACGCCGCGTCGACGTGCTGGTCGGCGTCGCGACGGCCGTCGTGCTCGTCGTCGGCGCCTGGCGCGTCAGCCACGGCGCCCTGAGCGTCGGTGAGCTCGTCGTGTTCCTCACCTACCTCAAAGCGGCGTTCCGGCCCGTGCGCGACCTGGCCAAGCACACCGGGCGCATCGCCCGCGCCGCCGCGTCGGGGGAACGGGTCGTGGACTGCCTGGAGCGGGCCGAGGCGCTGCCGGAGACCCCGGGCGCCTCCGGGCTGCGGCGGCTGCGGGGGTCGGTGCGCTTCGAGGGCGTCCGCGTCGAGCGCACCCCCGGCGTCCCCGTCCTCGACGGGGCCGACCTCGTCGTGCACCCGGGGGAGCGGGTCGCGGTCGTCGGCCCGAGCGGGTCGGGCAAGTCGACGACCCTGCACGTGCTGCTGCGGCTGCTCGACCCGTGCGGGGGCCGCGTCCTGATCGACGGGCACGACCTGACCACGTTGCGCCGCAAGGACGTCCGCGACCACGTGGCCGTCGTCCTGCAGGAGCCGGTGCTGTTCGCCGGGACGGTGCGCGAGAACGTGCGGCTGGGGCGGCCGGGGGCCGACGACGCCGCCGTCGAGCGGGCCGTGCGCCTGGCCGGCGCCCACGGTTTCGTCGCGGCGCTGCCGCAGGGGTACGACACGGTCGTCGCCGAGCGCGGCAGTTCGCTGTCCGGTGGGCAGCGGCAGCGGCTGGCGATCGCCCGGGCCCTGCTGCGCGACCCCGGCCTGCTGCTGCTCGACGAACCGACCACGGGGCTGGACGAGGCGTCGGCGGGCGTCGTCCTGGACGCCCTGGAACGGCTCGCGGCCGGGCGCACCACGATCCTCGTGACGCACGACGCCTCCCTGCTGGACCGGTGCGACCGGGTCGTGGAACTGCGCGACGGGCAGTTCCGGACGGTCCGCGTCCGGCGGCCGGAGGGAGTCCTGCGGTGAGCGGTGCGGAGGAGCGGTACGACACCCTGCTCGTGCGGGGTGAACCGGACCTGCCGGGGCTGGCGACGATCCTGGACCCCGGCCGGTTGCGGGCCTGGACCGGGTTGCCGCGAGCGCGGGTGGACCGGTTGCGGCACAAGCCGTCCACGTCGCTGCGCGCGGCCCTCGACCCCGGGGACGGCGGGCCGTGGTGGCTGCTGACCGCGCACTCGCCGTCGTCGTGGCGCAAGGCCGGCAAGGACCTGCGCGCGGCGGTCGGGGCGCCGGTCCGGGTCGGGGAGGACCTGCGGCTGGTGCTGGTGCCCGCCGCCTGCGACCGGGCGCTGCCCGCGGTGCGGTCCCTCGCCGCGCGGGCCCGCACGGTCGCGCACAACCCGGCGCGCCGGGCCGTGCTCCACGGAGCCGACGGCGCGACGGTGACGAAGGTCCACGCCGACCCCGACACCGTCGGGCGCAGCCTGCGGGCGGGGCGGGCGCTGGACGCCGTCGGGGTCCGGGTGCCGCCGGGCCGGGCCGACGGCCCGCACGTGGTGCACGCGCCGTGGCTGCCCGGGCGGGCCGCCACGGCCGACGACACCGCCGCCGTGACCGGCCTCGTCGGCCGCTGGGCGCACGCCGACCCCACCGGGCTGCCCGAGCTGGGGCCGGCCGACCTCCGCGGCGCCGTGCGGCGGGCCGCCGCCGGCACCCCCGCCCTCGACGCGGGGTTCGGGGACCTGCTGCGCCGCACGGTGTCCCGCTGGTGCGCCGTCGCGGCCGACGACCCGGCCCTGGCCCCGGCGGTGTTCGCGCACGGCGACCTGTCCCCGGACCAGCTGCTGCACCACGACGGCGGCTGGGCCGTCCTGGACGTCGACCGGGCCTGCCGCGCCCCGCGCGGCTGGGACCTGGCCTGCTGGGACGCCGCGCTCACCGCGACCGGCGCCCGCCCGGCGGAGGCGGCCCCCGCGGTGCTCGTCGCGGCTGCCGCGCTGCTGCGGGCCCCCGAGCCGTTCCGGCGGCGGCGGCCCGGGTGGGCGGCCGCGACCCGGGCGCTGGTGCAGCGGGCCGCCTGGGCGGTCGACGGGGCGGTCGACGGGGCGGTGGGCGCGTGAGCGCGGTGACGTGGCGGCGGGTGTGGCCGCGGCGGTCGGGGGATCCCGCCGCCGGGCTCGTCCTGGAGGGGAACGCGTCCGGGCGCGTCGTCGCGGGCACTGCGGCCGGCCCCGGCGCCCCCGTCCGGGTCCGCCCCCACGACCCCCGATTGCCCGACCCCGCGCCCTTCGGCGGGGAGCTGATCGCCCACCGGTTCGGCAAGCGGGCCGTGCTGCGCCGCCCGGACGGGTTCGTGAAGCTCGCCTCCGCGCGGGCCACCGCGATCGCCCTGGCCCGGCACGCCGAGCTGCGCCGGGCGCTGCGCGACGTGCCCGGCGCCCCCGACCTCGTGGAGGTCCTCGGCGCCGCCCCCGGCGTCCTGCACCTGCGCGCCGCCACCGGCCCGGACTTCACCACCGTCCTCACCTCCGGTGCGGCGCAGGCGAACCGGGTCGCCGGGGAACGCGCCGCGCAGGCTGCGGCGGCGCTCGCCGCCGCCTGCGCCCCCGGCCTCCCCGTCCACGACCTGACCGCCGAGGTCGCCACGCTGCACCGGTGGGTGGGCGACGCCACGGCCTTCGGGGTGGCGCCGCCCGCGCTGGCCGCGGCGGCGCGGGACGCGGTGCGGGCCGTGCAGCACCTGCCGCCGCGCCCGCTCGTGCCCGCCCACCGCGACCTGCACGACGGGCAGGTGCTGCTCGGCGAGCGCGTCACGCTGCTCGACGTGGACACCGCCGCGCTGGCCGACCCGGCGCTGGACGTCGCGAACCTGCTCGCCCACCTCGACCTCGCCGCCGCCCGCGGGCAGCGCACCGCCGCCGCCGCGGCCGAAGCGGGGGTGTGGGCGGGGACGGCGGACGCGGGAGCGGGCGCGGACCCGGCGCGGGTGGCGGTGCTGCGCCGCCTCGCGCGGTGCCGCGTCGTCGCCGTGCACGCCTTCCGCGGTCTGGCCCCGGCCGCCGCGGCCGAGCTGCTCGCCTGACCCGCCCGGGCCGGCCCTGGGACAGTGGGGACGTGTCGCGCCGCCCCCGCCTGCTCCCGCTGATCGTCACCGTCCTCGCGCTCGCGGTGATCGCCGTGGCCGCCGACCTCGCGGCCCGCACCTGGGCGACCGCGCGGGTGGCGCAGGAGGTCCGCCGCGAGTACGGCCTGTCGGAGGACCCGAGGATCACCGTCGCCGGGGGGTCGTTCCTGTGGCAGGCCGCCCGCGGCCGGTTCGAGGACGTCACCGTGACGGTCGCGCGGGTCAGCACCGGCTCCGTCGACCTGCGCGACGTGCGCATCCGCGTCCCCGAGGTCGACGTGCCGCGCAGCGTCCTGACCGGCGGCGCGGGCACGGTGGACGTCTCCGGCGGCACCCTGCGCGCGCGGGTGCCCTACGACCAGCTCGCCGACGACCTGTCCGTCGGGGGCCTGGACGTGGCCCTGGCCCGCGCCGGCGACGCGGTCCGCGCCTCCACCGGCGTCGGGGTGTTCGGGCTGCGCGTCGACCTCGCGGTCACCGGCCGCCCCGTCCTCGACGGCGACTCGGTCCGCCTCGAACCCCTGGAGGCGGAGCTGGCGGGGGCCCGCGTCCCGCTGGCGCGCGCCGAGCAGCTGCTGGAGGCCGCCGGGTTCGGCGGCTGGTCGTTCCCGCTGCGGGGGATCCCGGCGCAGGTGCGGCTGGAGACGCTGCAGGTGGCCGACAGCGGGCTCGTCGTCACCGGCTCCCTCACCCCCGGCGCCCACGAGGTCGGCTGACGCGCGGGGGCCCGCAGCAGGGTCGGGGAGGACCTTCGAGGAGGGACGTGCCCGTGACCGGGCCCAGCGTGCTCGACGTCTCGCCCGTCATCCCCGTCGTCGTCCTCGACGACGCGGGCACCGCGGTCCCGCTGGCGCGGGCGCTGCTGTCCGGCGGGATCGGTGTCGTCGAACTCGCCCTGCGCACCGCGGCGGCGCTGGACGCCGGGGCGCGGTTCCTCGTCAGCCCCCGCACGACGCGCCCGGTCGTGGGGGCCGCCCGCCGCCGCGACGTCCCGCTGCCGGCGGGGGTGGCGACCGCCTCGGGGGCGCTGCCGGCGCTGGGGGTGGACCTGCACGAGCTGACGTCCGTCCCCGCCGGCTACCTGGACCCGGTGGACCTGGCGGACCCGGCGGACGTGGGGTGCGTCGGGGGCCACCGGATCACCCCGCCCGACGGGTTCGCGCGCCGGGACTCCGGCCGCGTCGAGGAGCCGGCCCGGGCGGCGGTCGCCCTCCGCTGAGGCCGCGTGGGGGCGTGGCAGGATCGGCGCCGTGACCTACACCGCAGACGCTGGACGTTACGACGCCATGCCCTACCGCCGCTGCGGACGCAGCGGTCTGGAACTGCCCGCGCTGTCGCTGGGGTTCTGGCACAACTTCGGCGACGACAAGCCGTTCCAGACCCAGCGCGACATCACCCGCCGCGCCTTCGACCTGGGCATCACCCACTTCGACCTGGCGAACAACTACGGCCCGCCCTACGGGGCGGCCGAGACGAACTTCGGCCGGCTGTTCCGGGAGGACTTCAAGCCCCACCGCGACGAACTGGTCATCTCCTCCAAGGCCGGCTGGGACATGTGGCCCGGCCCGTACGGGGACCGCGGTTCCCGCAAGTACCTGACCGCGTCCCTGGACCAGTCGCTGCAGCGCATGGGCCTGGACTACGTCGACATCTTCTACCACCACCGCCCGGACCCGGACACCCCGCTCGAGGAGACGATGGGGGCGCTGGACGCCATCGTCCGCTCGGGCAAGGCGCTGTACGTGGGGATCTCCTCGTACGGTCCGGAGCGCACGCTGCAGGCCGCGCGGATCCTGCGCGACCTGGGCACGCCGCTGCTCATCCACCAGCCCTCGTACTCGATGTTCAACCGGTGGATCGAGTCCGGCCTGCTCGACGTCCTGGAGGCCGAGGGGGTCGGGTGCATCCCGTTCACGGCGCTCGCGCAGGGCCTGCTGACGAACCGCTACCTGAACGGGATCCCCGAGGACTCGCGTGCGGCGCAGGGCAAGTCGCTGGACCCGAGCATCTTGAACGAGGAGACCCTGCGGCGCATCCGGGGTCTGCAGGAGATCGCCTCCGGGCGCGGCCAGACGCTGGCGCAGCTGGCCCTGAGCTGGACGCTGCGCGACCGCCGCATCACGACCACCCTCATCGGGGCGAGTTCGGTGCAGCAGGTCGAGGACAACGTCGCCGCCGTGGCGAACCTGGAGTTCACCGACGCCGAACTCGCCGCGATCGAGGAGTTCGCGGTGGACTCCGGGGTCGACCTGTGGGCCGGGGCCCGCGACGGCGGGGAGGGCTGACCTCCCCGCACGAACCCGGCTGACCCCCCGGGACCCCGAGGGGGTCAGCCGAGTTCGGCCGTCGACGGCGGACGCGCCGACCGCTTGGTCACGAACGCGATCACCAACCCCACGAAGGCCAGGACGCCGTGCAGGGTGGTGATCGGCCACGCCAGGTTCAGCGCGGTGTCGCCCGACCCCTCGCTGGACAGGCCGTAGGCGAACAGGGCGGCGCACACCACGAACAGGGCGAGGCCGTACCCGCGGGCCCGGAGCGCCCCCGTGCGTCCCAGCACGCCCAGCACCCCGAGGACGAGGTGCACCGCGCTGGACGCCGGGTTCACCGAGAACCCCACGACCTGCTGCTCCTGGCTGCCGCCGGTCCAGTCGCCGAACCCGGACACCGCGAAACCCGCCACCCCCAGGACGATCAGCAGGACCCCGACGATGAGCGACAGGTGCTGCCCCGCCGTGGTGCGCGGGCGGGCCGGCCCGCTCGAACCGTGCTCGTTGGTGCTCATGCGGAGTCGCTACCCGCTGGGGACGGCGGTAAACCCCGCGGTGCTACTGTCGGCCGCGACACGGGGTGCTGCACGCGGATCGCGCAGCTGAGATCACACCCGTCGAACCTGATTCAGGTAACGCTGACGAAGGGATGTCACGGCATGGCTGCCGTTCCACCGGACGACCTCGCGCGGGCGCGCACCGCGCTGCACGAGCGCGCCCCGCTCGTGCAGTGCCTCACCAACTCCGTGGTCCAGACGATCACCGCGAACGCGCTGCTGGCCGTCGGCGCCGCCCCGGCGATGGTCGACAACGAGCAGGAGTCCGCCGCGTTCGCCGCGGTCGCCTCTGCGGTCCTGGTGAACGTGGGCACCCTCGACGAGGCCAAGGCCCGCGCCATGGCCCTGGCCGCGCGGTCCGCGCACGACCGCGGGACCCCGTGGGTCCTGGACCCCGTCGCCGTCGGCGGCCTGGAGTTCCGCACCCGCGTCGCCCGCGACCTGCTCGCGCACCGCCCCGCCGTGGTCCGCGGCAACGCCTCGGAGGTCCTCGGGCTCGCCGGCGCCGGAGCGGGCGGGCGCGGGGTGGACGCCGTGGACGGCGTCGAGGACGCCGTCGCCGCCGCCCGCGACCTGGCCGGGCGCACCGGCGGGGCGGTCGCGGTGTCCGGCGCGGTGGACGTCGTCGTCGACGCGACCCGCACCGTCCGGGTCCCCGGCGGCGACGTGCTGCTGACCCGCACGACCGGCGCGGGCTGCTCACTGGGCGCCCTGGCCGCCGCCTACGCGGCCGTGGCCGACGACCCGCTGACCGCGGCCGTCGCCGCCCACCTGCACGTCGCCGTCGCCGCCGAGCGCGCCGCGCAGCGCACGCAGCGGCCCGGCACGTTCGCCACCGCGTGGGTCGACGAGCTCGACGCCGTCGACGCCGGCGCCCTGCGCGAGGCCGCGGAGCGGCTCGCGTGAGCCCTCGCCCCGCTTCGCCCCCACCCTCTACCTCGTCACCGACACCGCCCGGTGCGGGCCCCGCGGGGTGCCCGCGGTCGTGCGCGCCGCCGTCGCCGGCGGTGTCGACGCCGTGCAGGTGCGCGCCAAGGACGGCACCGACCGGGACCGCCTCGCGCTGGTGCGGGCCGTCCAGGACGTGCTGCGCGGCACCGGCGTCCCGCTGTTCGTGAACGACGCCGTGGACGTCGCGCTCGTCGCCGGGGTCGAGGGCGTCCACCTGGGGCAGTCGGACCTGCCGGCCGAGGAGGTGCGGCGCATCGCCCCGCACCTGCTGCTGGGGCTGTCGGTGTCCAGCCCGGCCGAGGCGGCCCGCGTCGACCCGGCCGTCGTCGACGTCCTCGGCGTCGGTCCGGTGCGGGACACCGCGACGAAACCCGACGCCGCCGCCGCGCTCGGCGCCGACGGCGTCCGGGCCGTCGTCGCGGCCGCGCCCGTGCCGTGCGTCGCCATCGGCGGGATCCACCCCGACAACCTCGACACGTTGCGGCACACCGGGATCACCGGGTTCTGCGTGGTGTCGGAGATCTGCGAGGCCGCCGACCCCGAACGGGCCGCGCGGGACCTGCGGGCGCAGTGGGACCGGGCGTGAGCCGCGTCGCGCTGACCGTCGCCGGCAGCGATCCGGGCGGGGGAGCGGGGATCCAGGCCGACCTCAAGACGTTCGCCGCGCACGCGGTGTACGGCACGAGCGTCCTGACGGCCCTGACGGCGCAGAACACCCGCGGCGTCCGCGGCGTCCACGTCGTCCCCGCGGGGTTCGTCACCGAGCAGCTCGACGCCGTCCTCGACGACATCGCCGTGCACGCCACCAAGATCGGGATGCTCGCCGACGCCGGGATCGTGGCGGCCGTCGCGCACGCCGTGCGGACCCGCGACCTCGGCCCCGTCGTCCTGGACCCGGTGATGGTCGCCACCAGCGGCGACCGGCTGCTGGACCCGGCCGCCGTCGCCGCGGTGCGCGAGGAGCTGCTGCCCGCCGCCGACCTCGTCACCCCGAACGTGCCCGAGGCCGCCGTCCTGCTCGGCGCCGACCCCGCCGTCGACCTCGACGACTGCCGGGAGCAGGCGCGGGAACTGCTGCGCCGCAGCGGGACCGCGGTCCTGCTCAAGGGCGGGCACCTGACCGGCGAGCAGAGCGTCGACGTCCTGGCCACCCCGGCCGGGACCACCCTCGTCCGCCGCCCGCGGGTCGACACGACCGCCACCCACGGCACCGGCTGCACCCTGTCCGCCGCCCTGGCCGCCCAGGCCGCGCTGCACCCCGGCGCCACCTGGGAGGACCTCGTCCCCGCGGCCCGCGACTACCTCCAGGCCGCCCTGACGGCCGGCGCCCGGTTGCGCGTCGGCCACGGCCACGGCCCCCTCGACCACGCCTTCGCCCTGCGGGAGGACCCCTCGTGACCTTCACCGACCTGACCTGGGAACGCACCGCCGGCCTGCGCGGGGCCATCGAGGGGTCGGTGTTCCTCGCCGAGCTCGGCGCCGGGACCCTCGACCCGCGCGCCTTCCGCAACTACCTCGAGCAGGACACGCTCTACCTCGCCGGGTACGCCCGCGCCCTGTCGCTGCTGGCCGCCCGCGCCCCCGGCGCCGACAGCGCCGGGTTCTGGGCGCGCTCGGCGCACGGCGCGGCCGTGGTGGAGGCCTCGCTGCACGCCGACCTGCTCGACGGCGGGTCGCTGCCGCCGGCCGACGGCACGCCCGAGGCGTCCCCGACGACCCTGGGGTACGTGTCGTACCTGGTGGCGACGGCCGCGACCGCCCCGTACGCCGTCGCGGCGGCCGCGGTGCTGCCGTGCTTCTGGGTCTACGCCGACGCCGGGCGGCGACTGGCCGCGCACGCCGAGCTCGTCCCCGGCCACCCCTACGCGCGGTGGGTCGCGGCATACGACGCCCCGGAGTTCCACGCCTCGGTGACCGAGGCCCGCCGGTTCGTCGACGAGGCCGCCACGCCGGAACTGTCCGAGGCCATGCACGAGGCGTTCGCCGTGGCGACGCGCTACGAGTGGCTGTTCTGGGAGACCGCGCACCGCCTGGAGCGCTGGCCCGCCACCGGCTGAGCGGTCCGTCCCGGCCCCGCGTGAGAGCCTTCGGGCAGAGCCTGCAGCGGCAGGCCCGTCGGGAGGAGATCTCTTTGTCCAGCAGCGGTTCCGTCGTCGTCGTCAACTGCGGCAGCTCCTCGGTGAAGCTCGCCCTCGTCGACCCCGTCACGGGCGAGCGCGCGCTGAGCTGCCTGGGCGAACGCATCGGCAGCCCCGACGCCGTCGTGCACATGACCACCGCCGAGGGCACGCGGACCATCACCCCCGCGGCGACGACGCACCGCGGCGCGCTGGCGCACGTCCTGCAGCGGCTGCTCGACCTGGACCTGCCGCCGCTGCTCGGCGTCGGCCACCGCGTCGTGCAGGGCGGGCAGGTGTTCCGCGGCTCGGTCCGCGTCGACGACCGCGTGCTGGCGCAGATCCACGAGCTGTCGGCGCTGGCCCCGCTGCACAACCCGGCGAACGCCTCCGGCATCGAGGCCGCGCGCGCGGTGCTGCCCGACCTGGAGCACGTCGCGGTGTTCGACACCGCGTTCCACCAGACGATGCCCGAGACGAACTACCGGTACGCCGTCCCGGCGCGCTGGTACGAGGAGTTCGGCGTCCGCCGCTACGGCATGCACGGCACGAGCCACCGGTTCGTCAGCCAGCGGGCCGCGCAGGTCCTGCACGAGGCCGACGGCCGCGACCCGAAGGAGCTCAAGCTCGTCGTCGCGCACCTGGGCAACGGGTGCAGCGCGACCGCGGTGCTCGGCGGCCGCTCGGTGGACACCACGATGGGCCTCACCCCGCTGGAGGGGCTGGTCATGGGGACGCGCTCGGGCGACCTGGACCCGGCGGTCGTGGAGCTCGTCGCCGACCGGACGGGGGAGAGCGTCACCGAGATCGTGAAGCAGCTGAACTCCTCCTCGGGGCTGCTGGCGCTGTCGGGGCTGTCGAACGACGTGCGGACGCTGTCGGGCAAGGCCGCCGAGGGCCACCCCGGGGCCCGGCTCGCGCTGGACGTGTTCGTGCACCGCGCGGCCAAGCACGTCGCGGCGCTCACGGTGTCCCTGGGCGGGCTGGACGCGCTCGTCCTGACCGGCGGCATCGGGGAGAACGCGAAGAACGTCCGCTCGATGCTGCTGCAGCGGTTGCAGCACCTGGGGCTGCGCGAGGACCCCGCCGCCAACGACGCGCACGGCCGGGAGTCGACCCCGCCGGGGCGCATCACGGTCCCCGGTCCCGGGCCGCTGGCGATGGTGGTGCCCACCGACGAGGAGCTGCTCATCGCGCGCGACACCGTGGCCCTGGTCGAGAACGCCTGACCCGGGGGCGCCCCGGCGGCGGACGTGGGAGAAGCTGGGACGCATGGCCCGCGTGCTGCTCGTCGTCCCCACCGGCCACGGTGCCGGCCTCACCTCGACCTGCCTGGGGCTCCTGCGGGCCCTCGACGCCCGCGGCGTCGCGGTGGGCTTCCACAAGCCCCTCGCCCAGTCCACCCGGCCCGGCGACGGCGACCGCTCGGTGGCCCTCGTCCGGCTCACCACGGCCCTGGACCCGGCCGAGCCGATCGCGGCCGCCCACGTCGTCGAGCGCCTGTCCCGCGGTGAGGTCGACGACCTCATGGAGGAGGTCGTGGCCGCCGCCGAGCAGGTGCTCGCCGCCCACGACGTCGTCGTCGTCGAGGGGCTGGCCCCCTCGGCCGACCAGGTGTTCTCCGGCCGCGTCAACCAGGCCCTGGCGACCGCGCTGGACGCCGACGTCCTGCTCGTGGGGTCGGCCGGGCTGCTGGGGGCCGAGCCGGGGGCGCCGGAGCGGATCGCCGAGGACATGGCCGTCACGGCCGGCACGTACCGCACCGGGGAGGCGCTGCGCGTCATCGGCGGGGTCGTGTCCCGCTGGCCCGTGGCCGACGACCCCGAGACGGCCGTCAGCCGCGTCGCGGCCCTGCGCGGGGCGCTGGAGCACCACGACATCCCCCTGGTCGGCGTCGTGCCCTACCGCGGGGACCTCACCTGGCCGCGGGTGCGGGACCTGGTGCGCGACCTCGACCACGAGCTGGGCGTGGAGGTGCTCACCCACGGCGACCAGGGCCGGCGCATCAAGGAGGTCGTCGTCGCCGCGCAGGCCGTGCCGGGGATGCTGCCGCTGCTGCGCGAGGGCCGGCTCATCCTGGTGCCCGGCGACCGGCACGACGTCGTCATGGCCACCTGCCTCGCCGCGCTGAACGGCACCCGCCTGGCCGGGCTGCTGCTCACCGCGGGGGTGGGGCTGGACCCGCGGGTCGCCGAGCTCACCGGGGCGGCCGCGGCCACCGGGCTGCCGATCCTGCGCTCGGGCAGCAGCACGTACGCGACGGCGACGGCCGTCAACCGCCTCGACCCCGAGGTCCCCGCCGACGACGCCGAACGCGCGCTGGCGCTGAGCGCCACGGTCGCCGACGCCCTGGACCCGGGCTGGCTGGCGGGCCTGCCCACGGCCGCGCACCGGCCGCGGCTGTCCCCGGCCGCGTTCCGCCGCCGCCTGACGACGCTGGCCGCCGAGCGCGTCCAGCGCATCGTGCTGCCCGAGGGCACCGAGCCCCGGACCGTGCAGGCCGCCGCGATCTGCGCCCAGCGCGGCATCGCCCGCCCGGTCCTGCTGGGGAACCCCGAGGAGGTGGCGTCGGTGGCGGCCGGGCTGGGCCTGACGCTGCCCGAGGGCGTGGAGGTGCTGGACCCCGCCGCGCTCGTGGACTCCTACGTCGACGTGCTCGTGGAGGCCCGCAAGCACAAGGGCATGCAGCCGGACGTGGCGCGCGACTCCCTGGCCGACCCGATCTGGCTGGGCACCACGATGCTGCAGGCCGGGGACGTCGACGGCCTGGTCGCCGGCGCCGTGCACACCACCGCCGCGACGGTACGCCCTGCGCTGCAAGTGATCCGGACCAAGCCGGGGGCCCGGCTGGTGTCCAGCGTGTTCTTCATGTGCCTGCCCGACGACGTCGTGATCTACGGCGACTGCGCCGTGAACCCCGACCCGGGGGCCGAGGACCTCGCCGACATCGCCCTGCAGTCGGCGGCCTCGGCGCGCGCGTTCGGCATCGAGCCGCGGGTGGCGATGATCAGCTTCTCCACCGGGTCCTCCGGGTCCGGTTCCAG
Source organism: Kineococcus lubricus (assembly GCF_050871965.1). Taxonomy (NCBI): domain Bacteria; kingdom Bacillati; phylum Actinomycetota; class Actinomycetes; order Kineosporiales; family Kineosporiaceae; genus Kineococcus; species Kineococcus lubricus. Next base: position 39,240 of record NZ_JBJLSK010000013.1, on the reverse strand, counting down.
CGTAGACAAGGTGGCTGAGGCCACCCGCATCGCCCGCGAGCGCGAACCCGGCCTGATCATCGACGGCCCGCTCCAGTACGACGCCGCGGCCGTGGCGTCCGTCGCGGCGTCCAAGGCGCCGGACTCGCCCGTCGCCGGCCGCGCCACGGTGTTCGTCTTCCCCGACCTGAACACCGGGAACACCACCTACAAGGCGGTGCAGCGCAACGCGGGCGTCATCTCGGTCGGGCCGATGCTGCAGGGGCTGGCCAAGCCGGTGAACGACCTGTCGCGGGGGGCGCTCGTCGACGACATCGTCTACACGATCGCGCTGACCGCCATCCAGGCCTCCCGCGGCTGACCGGGCGGGGGAGGGGGCGGACCGCGGGGGGAAGAGACCGGGGGCGAGGGCTGTTACCCTTGAGGTGACGGTCACATGCCGTCCACTCAGCGGGCGAGCCGCCCGCGAGGTCGCTTGAGTCTCATCCCTCAGCTTTGGTGCGTTCTGCGCGTGTTCTGGGGGCGGACCGCCGTGCGGCCGACAGCCCCACGTGGAGTTCAGTACCCCATGCCCCAGTACGACGACCGTTCGTACCGTTCCTCCCGCCCCCGCAACGACGAGGGTGGTTTCCAGCGCCGCGAGTCCCGCGGCTACACCGACCGCTACGAGCGGTCCGACCGCGGTGAGCGTTCCTTCGACCGCGACCGCGACGACCGCCCCCGCTCCGGCGGGTACGGCAGCCGCGACGGCGGTTCCTCCTACGGCAACCGCAGCAGCTCCGGCGGCTACCAGGGCCGCAGCAGCGGTGGTCAGGGCGGCTACCGCGGCCGCTCCAGCCGCAGCGGCCCGCCCCGCAGCCCCCGCTCGTTCGCGCCCTCGGCCACCGAGCAGGCGCTGACCGCGGCCGAGCAGATCGAGGTCGTCGACGCGACGTTCTCCGAGCTGGGCCTGCCCGACGAGCTGGTCGCGGCGCTCGAGCGCCGCGGGATGACCAAGCCGTTCGCCATCCAGCAGCGCGTGCTGCCCGACGGCATCGCCGGCCGCGACATCCTGGGCCGCGCCCGCACCGGCTCCGGCAAGACCCTCGGCTTCGGCCTGCCGATGCTGGCCCGCCTGGCCCAGCAGAAGCGCGCCCGCATCACCGGCGCCCCCCGCGGCCTGGTGCTCGTGCCGACCCGCGAGCTGGCCATGCAGGTCGCGGACTCGCTGCGCCCGCTGGGCGACTCCCTCGACCTGCGGCTGTCCGTGGTCGTCGGCGGCGTGCCCTACGGTCGGCAGATCGCCGCGCTGCAGCGCGGCATCGACGTCCTCATCGCGACGCCGGGCCGTCTCGTGGACCTCATCGAGCGCGACGCCGTCTCCCTCGCCGAGGTCGACGTCGCCGTCCTGGACGAGGCCGACCACATGGCCGACCTGGGCTTCCTGCCCAACGTGCGCGCCATCCTGGAGGGCACCAAGCCCGGCGGTCAGCGGATGTTCTTCTCCGCGACGCTGGACCGCGGTGTCGAGGCCCTGGTGACGGACTTCCTCACCGAGCCCGCCTTCCACGCCGTCCCGGCCGACCCCGAGGACGTCGGGCACATGGAGCACCGCGTGTTCGCCGTGCGCCCGCACGACAAGCTGTCGATCCTCACCGAGATCAGCCAGCGCCCGGCGCGCTCGATCTTCTTCGTGCGCACCAAGCTGGGCGCCCAGCGCCTGGCCGACCAGCTGCGCGAGGCCGGCGCCCCGGCCGAGGCGATCCACGGCGACCTGCGCCAGTCGCAGCGGTCCAAGGCGATCGACGCGTTCAGCGCCGGGGAGACCCGCGTCCTGGTCGCGACCGACGTCGCGGCCCGCGGCATCCACGTCGACGACGTGGACCTCGTCGTGCACGTGGACCCGCCGAACGACCACAAGGACTACCTGCACCGCTCCGGCCGCACCGCGCGCGCCGGCGCCAAGGGCACGGTCCTCGCGATCGCGCTGCCCGACCAGGTCCGCCGCTACGGCTGGCTGCACCGCGACGCCGGTGTGACCGCCAACGCGGTGGAGAACGTCCACGCCGGGGACGAGACCGTCCGCGAGGTCGCCGAGTCCGGTGAGCCCGTGGTCATCAAGCCCCGCCGCACGACCGAGAACCGCGAGGGCCGTGGCCCGCGCCGCGGCCCGCGCCGCGAGGGCGGGTTCCGCGGTGGTCCCCGTCGCGACGGCGGGTTCCGCGGCCCGCGCCGCGACGGCGGCGACAGCGGTTCGCGCGGCCCGCGCCGCGAGAGCGCCCCGCGCGACTGACGCAGCACCGGCGTGAGGCGGTCCCCCCGCCCCACGCCGCCCGGGAGGGCGCGGAGCACACGCTCCGCGCCCTCTCGGCGTTCCCGGGGGGTTGCCGCGGGTTCGGGGGCCGGGGTGGCGACGCCCGGGGGCAGTGGTGAGGATGGCTGCGCACGAGAGCACCGCGAGTCACCCCAACCGTGGAGGAAGCATGCCCACCCGCACCGCACGCACCGCCTGGAACGGCACCCTGGAGCAGGGCTCGGGCCAGGTCGAGCTGTCCAGCTCGAAGGTCGGCACCTACGACGTCTCGTTCCCCAAGCGCGCGGCCGAGGACGCCGGCGGCACCACCAGCCCCGAGGAGCTCGTCGCGGCCGCGCACTCCTCCTGCTACGCGATGCAGTTCTCCGCGCTGCTCGCCGAGGCCGGCGGCACCCCCGAGAGCCTGGAGGTCGTCGCCGACGTCTCCCTGGGGCCCGACCCCGCCGGCGGGTTCCGGCTGACCGGGATCAAGCTCACCGTGTCCGGTGAGGTCAGCGGCATCGACGCCGACACCTTCGCGAAGACGGCGCAGGCCGCCAAGGAGACCTGCCCGGTGTCCAAGGCCCTCACCGGCGTCGAGATCACCCTCGAGGCGTCCCTGGACGCCTGAGCTCAGGCCGGCGCGAAGCGGGCCAGCGGCACCATCGTGGCGCCGCTGGCCCCGCGCAGCGTCGGGGTGCCGTCGTCGCGCCGGCCCAGTCGCCAGTCCTCCCCGAGGTCGCCGTACCCGGTGTCCCGCACCACGCGCAGCGTCCGGTCGTCGACCGCCGCGAGCACCACCGGGTGGGCGGCGGGGTCGGCGGCGGCGGGGTCGAGGGCGAGGAGGGTGGAGCCGGCCCGCACGACGTCCACGACGCCCCACAGGGTCGCCCACCGGCCGCAGAAGACGTCGAGGTCGACCGCGGGTCCCTGCGCGCCCCACTCGGCGGCGAACAGGTCCACCAGCTTCACCGCACCCACCGCGAACTCCGCGGCGGGGCCGTCGACGCAGTTGGTGAGCACGCTCAGCGCCAGGCCCGCCCCGGGGTCCAGGACGCTCTTGCTGATGTGGCCGGGGAACCCGCCGGAGTGGCCGACGAGGCGGCGCTCGCCGACCTGCTCGCCGGCGAAACCGAGCCCGTAGGTGCGGTGGTCGTCGTCGTCCCCGGTGGACCACTCCGCCCGCTGGGCCAGCCGCTGGGCGTGCTCGTCGAGCACCTCGGTGCGGCCCGGCCGGTGGGCGGAGAACCACGCGGTGAGGTCCTCGGCGGTGGAGCAGAACCCGGTGGCGGCCGCCATCGCGGCCGTCGGGGCGTGGCCCAGCGCCCGGCGGGGCCCGGTCGCTGCGGCGGAGTAGCCCGTCGCCAGGTCCCCGGCCGCGGGCAGGTCCGGGGTCGTGCGGGTCAGCCCCAGCGGCGCGACCAGCTCACGGGCGACGAACTGCCCGTACGGGGTGCCGCTCACCGCCTCGACCACCAGGCCCAGCAGGGAGTACCCGACGTTGGAGTACTTGAACCGCGAGGACCGGGGCAGGACCGAGCCGCCGGTCCGCACCGCCGCCCGCAGCCCCTCGACGTCGGGGAACGTCCCGTCGAGCTGCCAGAAGTCCCCGTCGCGGCCGTCGCGCGTCACCCCGCCGGCGTGCCCCAGCAGCTCCCGCAGGCTGGCCCGGCCCAGCTCGGGGTCCTCCTCGCCCACCCAGGGGACGTGCGCGGCGAGCTCGTCGTCCAGGCGCACCCGGCCCTGCGCGACCAGGCGCAGGACGGCGGTCGCGGTGAAGGTCTTGGAGTGCGAGGCGACCCGGAACACGTGCGCGGGGGTGAGGGCGACGTCGCCCTCCCGGTCGGCGTGGCCGTGGGCGCTGGAGTGCAGCAGGTCGTCGTGCAGGCGGACCGCGAACTGCACCCCCGGCACGTCGAGGAGGCGGCGGCGGAACGCGATCCAGTCCGCGGCCACGGCGGCGGCGGTGGAGACGACCTCGGCGGTCAGCGCGGGAGCGGTCACGGCGTCACGGTAGGGCAGCGGGGCCGGGGGAGGGGTCCGGGGACGGGGCCCGCCGGACCCGCCGCCGGGCGACCTCGGCGTGCGGCCACTGCGCGAGCGCGCGCGGCAGGACGGGCCGGGCGGTGCGCAGCCCGCCGCGCAGCGCCGCCGCCGCGACCCGCCGGCCCGGGGTGGGCGCCAGGTCGTAGGCGTGGGCGAGGTGCGGGGGCAGGACGTCGGCGGTGACGCTGCGGGCCAGGGCCGCCACCCCGGGCAGCGGCGGGCGGGTCCGCTGGGTGAGGACGTCGCGGGCCACCGACCGCGCCGCGTCGGTGACCACCAGCGCGGCGACGGTGCGTTCCCAGTAGGCGTCGAACTCCGCGACGCTGCCGGGCAGGACGCGGTCGGGGACGGCGAAGAGGCGGGCGAAGGGTTTGGACTCCTGCCAGTGCCGTTCGCGCTCGGCGGGGGTGAGGACCAGCCCGGCGTAGCGCTGCGCGACCCGGCGGGCGGTCCAGACCAGGGTGGCGTGCACCCACAGCGCCAGGTCGGGGTCGTCGGCGCGGTAGGGGGTGCCGGCGGGGGTGCCGGGCGCGTCGCGGCGGGTGGTGCCGCGGACCCGGGCGTGCTGGGCGCCGACGTGGCGGGCGATCGCGTGCGCCTGCTCGGTGTCGCCGAAGGCGATGGTCAGCGCGGCCTGCAGCGTCCCCAGCAGCCGCCGGGCCGGGCCGGAGGCGTAGTCGCTGTGCACCGCGACGCCCTCGGCGACGAGGGGGTGGGCGACCTGGAGCAGGATCGCCGCCGGCCCGCCGAGGACGACGGCCCGTTCGGCGCTGACCCGCTGGAACGCGCCCCCGGGCACGCACACCCCCGGGTCACCCGCCACCCCCGGCGGCGGGGGCGGCGGGAAGACCGCGCTCAGCGGCAGGCGGGGCAGCGGGGGCACACCCCGATGCTGCCACCGCCGCGGGGGTCAGGCCCGGGCGGCGCGGACCGCCTCGGCGAGGGTCGTCGCGGGACGGCCGATCAGCCGCACCAGGTCGTCACGCTCGGTGAACAGGTCACCGGCGGCGATGGAGGCGTCCAGGGCGGCGACGAAACCGGCGGTGCCCTCGTCGAGGCCGGCCCCGCGCAGGGCGGCCACGTGCTCCTCGGTGGTCACGTCGCGGTGGGTGACGGTGGTCCCGGTGACCTCGGTGACGGTGGCGGCCAGTTCGGCGAGGTCGAAGCTCACCCCGGCGAGCTCGTAGACCGGCTCGGGGGACTCCGCGGTCAGGGCGGCGACGGCCGCCTCGGCGAAGTCGGCGCGGGAGGCGGCGCTCACCCGGCCCCCGTGCGTGGAGCCGAGGACCTCCCCGGTCGCGAGGTACTGGCCCAGCTGGCTCGCGTGGTTCTCCAGGTACCAGCTGTTGCGCAGGACGGTGCTGGGGACGCCGGAGGCGGCCAGGAGCTCCTCGGTGGCCTTGTGGTCGGGGGCGAGCGGACTGCCCGACACGTCGGCGCGCAGCAGGCCGGTGTAGGCGATGCGGCTAACCCCGGCGGCCTTCGCGGCCTCGACCACGTTGGCGTGCTGGGCCAGGCGGGCTCCGGGCGCGTCGCCGGAGATGAACAGGACCCGGTCCACGCCCTGCAGGGCGGCGGTCAGCGCGGCGCGGTCGTCGTAGTCGGCGGTGCGGACCTCGACCCCGCGCGCGGCGAGGTCGGCGACCTTGGCCGGGGTGCGGACGACGGCGACGAGGTCGCGCTCGCCGCGCGCCAGCAGGGCCTCGACGGCGAGGCGGCCGAGGTGGCCGCTGGCGGCGGTGACGGCGTAGGTGGTCATGGTGTCTCCTCTGGGCACGGGCCCGTGGTGAGTGCTGCGTCAGTGAAGGCACTAACGAATCCGCAGTGCCAGCCATTCCCGCGCTAGACTGGCCGCATGCAGACCGACGGCCCCGCGCACGACCTCGTCGCGGACGTCTTCGCCCGGGACTGCACCTCCCGCGCCGCCTTCGAGGACGTCACCTCCAAGTGGGCCTCCCTCGTCCTGCTCGCGCTGGGGGACGGGCCCGTCCGCTTCAACGCGTTGCGCCGCAAGGTGGACGGGGTCAGCGAGAAGATGCTGTCGCAGACCCTGCAAGCCCTCGAGCGCGACGGCATGCTCACCCGCGACGTCGTCACGGCGATCCCGCCGCGCGTCGAGTACGAGCTCACCGCGCTCGGCGCCGGCGTCCACGAGCGGCTGCGGGCGCTCGCGGACCTTCTCGAGGCCTCCGTCCCGCAGGTCGCGGCCGCCCGCGAGCGGTACGCCGCCCGCTGAGCCGGAACGGTCCCCGGCCGGCCCTCGTTGGCCGGTCGTGCAGCCGATCCAGCTCGCCCGGACCCTCGCCGTCGCCGACACCGTGCTCACCGGGGTCCTCACCGGCCTCGCCCAGTGCACCTACGACCTGCCCACCCGCCGCCGCCGGTACGCCGCCCAGGCCGCGCTGGGCGTCGCCGGGGGCGCGGCGCTGATGGCCACCGACGCGGTGTGGGCCGCCGCCGTGCGCGACCGCACGCCGCCGCCGGACCCGGACGGCGCCCTGCCCGCCCACGAGAAGGCGCTGCTGCGGCGGCACCTGGCGCTCTCGCTGGCGGCGCTGCCGGTGTGGGTGGCCGGGCGCGGTCTGCCGGCGGCGATGCGCCGGCGGGGGATCGAGCGGCCCAACCGCCTCCTCGCGGTCCCGGTCGCGCTGGGCTGGTCCCTGGCGTCGGCGCCGGTCGAGTGGGCCCACGCGCGCGACCGCACCGCCGCGCTGCTGCCCTGAGCGCACCGGCGGGAACGCCGACGGCGCCGGCCCCCGCGAGGGGACCGGCGCCGCCGGGGGAGTACCGGGGTCAGGCCCGGACGTCGCGCTCGTTCGGCACGACGTGCGTCATGACCAGGCCCTCGACGTTCCGCGGGCCGTTCTTGCCGAGGTTGGCCGCGCGGGCCAGCTCCGCCTCGTTCAGCGTCTGCGACTGCAGCGGAGCCAGGCCCCGGACGTCGTCGGCGCTGATGCCCAGGCCGCCGCCCACGGCCTCGCCGTAGGCGTCGTCGGCCATGTAGAAGTGCCACACCATGCGCTCCTGGATGGCGCGGTCGCACTGCGACAGGCCGCCCACGAGGTTGGCGACGAGCTCCTCGCGCTCCCAGTCGGCGAGCAGGTGGAACAGCTCACCGGCCTGCTGGTAGTCGTTGGTGCGCGGGATCCGCTTGCGGGTCAGGCGGCCGTTGATGACCGGGCCCTGCTCGTCGTGCGTGGGGTAGGTGGCCTCCTTCAGGCCCCCCAGGATCGACGGCTCGTAGTTCACCGACGGGTTGGACCCGGCCGGGTCCACGCCGTAGGCCATCTGCCCGTCGCGCTGGTTGGTGTGCACCGGCGCCTTGGCCGCGTTCACCGGCAGCTGCAGGTAGTTCGGGCCCACCCGGTAGCGCTGGGTGTCGGAGTAGGAGAACGTCCGGCCCACGAGCATCTTGTCGTCGGAGAAGTCCAGGCCGTCGACCAGGACACCGGTGCCGAACGCGATCTGCTCGGACTCGACGAAGAAGTTCACCGGCTTGCGGTTCAGCGTGAGCTTGCCGATGGCGGTGAGGGGGAACTGGTTCTCCGGCCACACCTTGGTGTCGTCCAGCGGGTCGAAGTCGAGCTCGGGGTGCTCGTCGTCGGACATGATCTGGACCCGCAGCTCCCACTCGGGGTAGTCGCCGCGGTCGATCGCGTCGTACAGGTCCTTGGTGTGCGGGCCGAGCTCCTGCGCCTGCACGGCGGCCGCGTCGGCCGACGTCCACGACTTCACGCCCTGCGTCGGGAACCAGTGGTACTTCACCAGCACGGTCTCGCCCTGGGCGTTGACCCACTTGTAGGTGTTGACGCCGAAACCCTGCTGGTGGCGGTAGCTGGCCGGGATGCCGCGCGGGGAGTTCACCAGCGTCAGCATGTGCATCGCCTCGGGCGACTGGCTCCAGAAGTCGAACACGCGGTTCGGGACCTGGCGCTCGAAGGTCACCGGGTCCGGCTTCTGGGAGTGGATGAAGTCCGGGAACTTGATCGCGTCGCGGATGAAGAACACCGCGAGGTTGTTGCCGACGAGGTCCCAGTTCCCGTCCTCGGTGTAGAACTTCACCGCGAAGCCGCGCGGGTCGCGCACGGCCTCGGAGGAGTCCCGGCCACCGGCGACGGTGGAGAACCGCAGGGCGACGTCGGTGCGCTTGCCCTTCTCCTGGAACAGCTTCGCGCGGGTGTACTTCGAGATCGGCTCGTCGCCGAAGGTGCCGTAGGCCTCGAAGTAGCCGAACGCGGTCGCGCCGCGCGCGTGGACGACGCGCTCGGGGATCCGCTCGCGGTCGAAGTGGCTGATCTTCTCCAGGAACTGGTAGTTCTCCAGCGTGGCGGGGCCGCGGGCCCCGACCGTGCGCTGGTTCTGGTTGTCGTAGACCGGGTGGCCCTGACGGTTGGTCAGGACCGGGCGGTCGTCCCCGGGGGCCGAGGGCTGGCTCGCGACGTCGGTCATCGCACTTCCTCTCGTTCTTCTTCTGCTGGTCGGGCGATGGACGGGGTGCGGCACTCGGGGCAACGGCCCCAGAACACCACCTCGGCCTCCTCGACCGCGAACCCGGCGGTGTCGGAGGGCGAGAGACAGGGGGCGTGGCCGCTGGTGCAGTCCACGTCGACCGTGGCGCCGCAGTCGCGGCAGACCAGGTGGTGGTGGTTGTCCCCGACCCGGGCCTCGTAGCGGGCGGGGTGGCCGGCCGGCTCGATGCGGCGGGCCAGGCCCGCGCCGGTCAGGGCGTCGAGGCAGTCGTAGACGGCCTGCGTGGAGACCGTCGGCAGCGCGGCCCGGGCGCGCTCGGCGACCCGGGCGACGGGGAGGTGCTCGTGGTCGGCGCGCGCGGCGTCGAGGACGTCGAGCACGACGACCCTGGGCTGCGTCGCGCGCAACCCCTTGGCCCGCAGGCGCTCGGCGCTGGTCACGCGACGAGCCAACCAGTCAGTCTGGAACCAGTCAAGAAAGGCCGACCTAAGTCCCCGGTCCGGGTCAGGGGCGCCGCCAGTCCTCCGCGGTGAGGTGCGAACCCGCCATCGGGCCCATCTGCAGCATCCCGCCGTCCACCGCGTACGAGGACCCCGTCACGTAGGACGCCTCCGCCGAGCACAGGAACCCGATGAGCGCCGCGACCTCCCGCGCGTCCCCCGGCCGGCCCAGCGGCACCCCGGGACGCCGCTCGCCGTGCGGGTCGGAGTCCTCCTGACCCGTCATCGGCGTCGCGATCTCACCCGGCGCCACCGCGTTCACCGTGATCCCGTGCTCGGCCAGCTCGATCGCCGCGGTCCGCGTCAGCAGCCCCAGCCCGCCCTTGGCCGCGCAGTACGGCGCCGCCCCCACCCGCGGCTGGTGCTCGTGGACGCTGGTGACGTTGACGATCCGCCCGCCCCGGCCCGCCGCCACCATGCGCCGCGCCGCGCGCTGCAGGAAGAGGAAGGCCGCGTCCAGGTCCACCGCCAGCACCTCCCGCCAGTCCTCGAAGGACACGTCCAGCAGCAGCGTCGAGGTTCCCGTCCCGGCGTCGTTGACCAGCACCTCCAGACCGCCCAGCTCCTCGGCGACGGTGTCCACCACGTCGGCCGCGCCCGGCAGGTCGCGCAGGTCGACGTGGTGCAGCACCGCCGTCCGCCCCAGCGCCCGCACCTCCTCGACCGTGGCCCGGCCCGCGGCCTCGTCGCGGAACCAGGTGACGGCCACGTCGTGGCCGCGGCGGGCCAGCTCCACCGCCGTCGCCCGGCCGATCCCGGACTCCGAGCCGGTGACCAGGGCCGGACCGGGACGGCCGGTGGGGTGGGGGGACCGCAGGTCGCGCAACTGCGCCGCATCGCTCATGCCCGGTCCGTACCCCGCCGGCCGGCCCGGTACACCCGGCCGCGCGGCGTTCCCGCCCGTCCTGCGCGAAGATCCTGGTGATGCCCCCGACGACCCGCCGCCCCCGGCTGCGCCCGCTCCGCCTCCCGCAGCGGTGGCACGACGCCGGGCACCGCCTCGCCGGCCGCCGCGCACCGCGCTTCGCCCGCCGCCACCTGCTGCCCTGGGCGGGGGTGCTGCTGGTGACCGGGGCGGGGGCCGGCCTCGGGTTCGCCCTGGCCCCCGGCGCCAGCACCTACGTCGGGCCGCTGCAGACCGAGGTCCGCGTCCGCCCCAGCCTCACCCCCGGCGTCGAGGTCGACCTGCCGCCCGTCGGGAAGGTCACCTTCGACACCCACCGCGCGCCCGTCGTCGTCACCGCCGGGATCGAGAGCGTCGACGTCGACGCCGCGGCCCGGCTCGTGCGCTCCCCGCAGCAGCTGCTCGCCCTCGAGCTCACCGCCGCCGACACCGTCCGGGCCGCGACCGTGCGCGCCGCCGCGTACAGCCTCGCGTGCGGCTTCGGCGGGGCGCTGCTGGCCGCGGTCGTCGTCTTCCGCGGCCGCCGCCGCACCCTGCAGACCGGCGCGAGCCTGCTCGTCGTCGTCGTCGCCGCCGGCGCGGGGACCTGGGCCACCTTCGACCCCGCCGCGCTGCGCCAGCCCCGCTTCACCGGCCTGCTCTCGCGCGCGCCCTACCTGGTCTCCAGCACCCAGGACGCCCTGGAGCGCCTGGAGAGCTACCGCAGCGGCCTGTCCGACATCGTCCGCAGCGTCTCCACCCTGTACGCCGCCGCCGCGAACCTGCCCGTGCTGGGCAGCGGCCGGGGCAGCGCGTTCGGGCCCGACGTCGTCACCGTCCTGCACGTCTCCGACCTGCACCTGAACCCGCTGGGCTACGACCTCACCGACAACCTCGTCGAGCAGTTCGGGGTCGAGGTGGTCGTGGACACCGGCGACACCACCACCCTCGGCAGCCCGGCCGAGTCCGGGTTCCTCGGCCGCATCGGCTCCCTCGACGTCCCCTACCTGTGGGTGCGCGGCAACCACGACTCCGCCGACACCCAGGCCCAGGTCGCCGCGCAGGGCGCGGTCGTGCTCGACCAGGGCTCCACCGCGCAGGTCGCCGGGCTCGTCTTCGCCGGCCAGGGGGACCCCGTCTTCACCCCCGACGGCGAGGGGCAGCAGGCCACCGGAAGCGCCGAGGACGTCCAGGAGGCGGCGAACGAGGTCCTGCTCGACGGCGTCGAGCGGTGGCAGGACGCCCACCCCGACGACCCCGTCGACGTCGCCCTCGTGCACGACCCCAGCGGCCTGGACCCGCTGCTGGGCCGGGTCCCGCTCGTCCTGGCCGGGCACCTGCACAAGCGGTCGGTCACCCTGGACGCCTCCGGGACCCGGATCATGGTGGAGGGCACCACCGGGGGAGCGGGCATCACCTCGGCCGGCCTCGCCCGGCTCGCCGACGGCGAGCCGCTGCCGCTGTCGGCCACCCTGCTGTACTTCGGCCCGGGCGCGGAGGCCGACGACCCGGCGCGGCTGCTGGCCTACGACGAGGTGACCGTCGGCGGCCTCGGCCTGGCCGAGGTGAACCTGCAGCGGACGGTCCTGACCGACGAGGACCGGCCCGCCCTGACCGTCCCCTCGCCCACGACCTCGTCCTCGACCCCGTCTTCCACCTCGCCCTCCACCTCGCCCTCGACCCCGTCCGCGTCCCCCGCCTCGCCCGCGGCAGCCGGGTGAGGCGCCCCGAACCCGCCCCGCGGCGGACCGCCCCGGCGTACGGTGGTGCCACCATGACGCACTCGCTCGATCCGGAGACCGCTCCCGGCCAGGGGACGGACGTGCTGGCGGGACCCCGCGGGGACACGCGCCGGGTCCCCTCGCCCGCCGCCGCGCCGCTGGCCGACACGGACCTGGCCGAGGAGATCGAGCTGTACACCGACGTCGTGGTCGCCGCGTCGGAGAGCGACGGTCCCCTCCCGGAGGGTGAGCTCGACCGCGTCCTGGGGGTGGAAGGGACTCCGCCGGAGGGCTGACCGGTGCGGGGGCCGTCCTCCGCGGCACGGGGGACCGCCTAGAGTCGGTCCGGGCCGTTTCACCAGGACCCGACGACCCGACACCGCGGAGCTTGGCGTGCGTTTTCGACTGACACCCCGCGACGACCCGTTCTTCGAGCTGATCGCCGGGATGGGCGGGCTGGTCGTGGAGGCCAGCACCGTCCTGACCCACGCCGTCGAGAACGACCCGGCCCGGCGGTCCGCGGCCGTCGCGGCCATGGAGGCCCTCGAGCACCGCGGCGACGAGATCGCCCGGCAGGTCGCCGACCGCGTCACCGCCTCCTTCGTCACCCCGCTGGACCGCGAGGACCTGCACCGGCTCACGCTCGACCTCGACGACTGCGTCGACCTCATGCAGTCCGTGGTCGACCAGCTCGCCCTGTTCGACCTCGGGGCCCTGCCCGACGGCGTCGCCGAGATCGTCCAGGTCATCGGCCGGCAGGCCGAGCTGACGGCCGAGGCCATGCCGCGGCTGCGCGCGCTGCCGGAGCTGGCCGACTACTGGGTCGAGATCCACCGGCTGGAGAACCAGGCCGACGAGCTGCACCGCCGGGTCCTGGCCGAGCTGTTCTCCGGGGGGCGCGACGTCTTCGAGGTCCTCAAGCACAAGGAGATCGTCGACCGCCTCGAAGAGGCCGCGAACGGGTTCGAGCGGGTCGCCCACACGGTGGAGCAGCTCGCGATCAAGGAGTCCTGAGCGTGGAGCTCGTCCTCGTCCTGGTGGTCGTGGCCGTCGCCCTGACGTTCGACTTCACCAACGGCTTCCACGACGCCGCGAACGCCATCGCCACCTCCGTCTCGACCCGCGCCCTCACCCCGCGCATCGCGCTGGGGATGGCGGCCCTGTTCAACCTCATCGGCGCCTTCCTCGGCACCGGGGTCGCCGCCACCATCGGGTTCGGCATCGTCGACGTGGGGATGGGCGCGCACGCCCTCGCCGTCGTGCTGGCCGCCCTGCTGGGGGCCGTCGGCTGGAACCTCACCACGTGGTGGCGGGGCCTGCCGTCCTCGAGCACCGGCGCGCTGCTCGGGGGACTGGCCGGGGCCGGCGCGGCCGCCGGGTCGAACCTGCACTGGGACGTCGTGCTCACGCACGTCGTCGCGCCGATGCTCGTCTCACCCGTGATCGGCCTGGTGCTCGGCTTCCTCGTGATGGCCGGGATCCTGCGCCGGCTGCGGAACGCCGCCCGCGGCCCGGTCGACCGCCGGTTCCGGCTGCTGCAGACCGTCTCGGCCTCGGCGATGGCCCTCGGCCACGGCCTGCAGGACGCGCAGAAGACGATGGGGGTCATCGTCCTGGCCCTCGTCGCCGGCGGCCACCACTCCGGCCGCGGGATCCCGTGGTGGGTGCAGGTGCTCGCGGCCGTGGCCATCAGCGCCGGGACCTACTGCGGCGGCTGGCGGATCATCCGGACGCTGGGGCGGCGCATCGCCCAGCTCGACCCCGCCCGCGGGTTCGCCGCCGAGGTGGTGGCCTCGTCCGTCCTGTACGTCGCGGCGCTCATCTTCCACGCGCCCGTCTCCACCACGCAGGTCGTCTCCTCGGCCGTCGTGGGCGCCGCCGCGACCAAGCGCCGGTCGGCGGTCCGGTGGCGGGTCGCCCGCTCGATGGTCGGCGCGTGGGTGCTGACCATGCCGGCCGCGGCCCTGATCGGCGCCGGCTGCTACCTGGTCCTGCGGACGGTCCTGGGGGTCTGACCGCCCGGCCCCGCCACGACGACCGGGGAGCCCCCCGCCCGGTGCGTCGGGGGCGGGGGGCTCCCCGGTGCGGGAGCGGTGCGACTCAGCCGAAGCGGCCCGAGATGTAGTCCTCGGTCGCCTTCTGCGTCGGGTTGCTGAAGATCGTCGCGGTGTCGTCGATCTCGATGAGGCGGCCCGGCTTGCCGGTCGCGGCCAGGTTGAAGAACGCCGTCTTGTCGCTGACGCGGGCGGCCTGCTGCATGTTGTGCGTCACGATGACGATCGTGAAGGAGCTCTTGAGCTCCCCGATGAGGTCCTCGATCGCGAGCGTCGAGATCGGGTCCAGCGCCGAGCACGGCTCGTCCATCAGCAGGACCTGCGGCTCGACCGCGATGGCGCGGGCGATGCACAGGCGCTGCTGCTGCCCACCGGACAGGCCGGCGCCGGGCTTGTCGAGGCGGTCCTTGACCTCGTTCCACAGGTTCGCCCCGCGCAGGGACTTCTCCACGGACTCCTCGAGCACCTTGCGGTTGCGGACGCCGTTCAGGCGCATGCCCGCCGCCACGTTGTCGAAGATCGACATCGTGGGGAACGGGTTCGGGCGCTGGAACACCATGCCGACGGTCCGGCGGACGTTCACCGGGTCCATCTTGGAGGAGTACAGGTCGTCGTCGTCGAGCATGACGCTGCCCTCGACGCGGCCGCCGGGGATGACCTCGTGCATGCGGTTCAGCGTCCGCAGGAAGGTCGACTTGCCGCAGCCGGACGGGCCGATGAAGGCCGTCACGGAGCGGGGTTCCACGGTCATCGAGACGTCCTCGACGGCCTTGAAGGTGCCGTAGTAGACGTTCAGGTCCTTGACGTCGATGCGCTTGGCCACGGGTTTCTCTCCTACTTCTTGAGCGAGCTGAAGCGGGCGATGGCCCGACCGGCGATGTTGAGCACCAGCACGATGAGCACCAGTGTGAGGGCGGCGGCCCAGACGCGCTCGACCGCGGGGTCGAGCGCCTGCTGACGGTCGTTGTTGATCATCAGGGGGAGGGCGGCCATGTTGCCGCTGAACAGGTTCGTGTTGATCGACTGCGAGTAGCCGACCAGGATCAGCAGCGGGGCGGTCTCACCCATGATGCGGGCCAGGCCCAGCAGCACGCCGGTGAGGATCCCGGAGAACGCCGTCGGGAGCACGATCCGCACGATCGTCTTCCACTTGGGCACCCCGAGGGCGTAGGAGGCCTCGCGCAGCTCGTTCGGGACGAGCTTGAGCATCTCCTCGGTGGAACGGACGACGACCGGGACCATGAGCAGGACCAGGGCCAGCGACACCGCGAAACCGGAGCGCGGGAAACCCAGGGTCGTGATCCAGAACGCGTAGATGAACAGCGCCGCGACGATCGAGGGGAGCCCCGAGAGGATGTCGACGGTGAAGCTCACGAACTTCGCGATGCGGCTGGCGCCGTACTCGACGAGCAGGATCGCGGCCATGATGCCCAGCGGCACCGCGATGACCGCCGTCGCCAGCGCCTGCAGCAGGGTGCCGACGATGGCGTGGTAGGCGCCGCCGCCGACGATGCGGGGCGTGATCCCGCGCTGGGAGTTCAGCCACCACGACGCGTCGGGCAGCAGGGCCGCGCCCTTCTGGATGACCGTCCAGAGGATCCAGACCAGCGGGACGACGGCGATGGCGAACGCGAGCACCATGACGACGGTCGCGATCGTGTTGCGGACCTTGCGGCCGCCCTGGCCGCGCGAGTCCGCCAGCGCCTGCGGCAGTTCGCGTTCGGGGGCCGTGTCGACGGCGCTCATGCGAAGGCCTTCCGACGGTTGATGATGATGCGGGCGATGGCGTTGACCACGAAGGTCAGGATGAACAGGACGAGGCCGGCGGCGATGTAGGCGCCGGTGGACTCGGGGTTGTTGAACTCGGCGGCGTTGTTCGCGATCTTCGAGGCGAACGTCTCACCGCCCTGCAGCAGCGAGGCGAAGAAGTCGGTGCCGGGGGCGACGCTGGAGACGATGATCGTGATCGCGATCGTCTCACCCAGGGCGCGGCCCAGGCCGAGCATCGCGGCGGAGATGACGCCGGCGCGGCCGAAGGGCAGGACCGAGGTGCGGATCATCTCCCACTTGGTGGCCCCGAGGGCGAGCGCGCCCTCCTTGTGGGCGGCGGGGGTCTGCGCGAACACCTCGCGGGACATCGCGGTGATGATCGGCAGGACCATGATCGCCAGGACGATGCCGGCGATGAACACGGTGCCGGTGCTGACCGGGCCGCCGAACAGCGGGAACCAGCCGAGGGCGTCGTTGAGGAAGGTCTGCAGGCCGGTCAGGTGCGGGGCGAAGATCTGGATGCCCCACAGGCCGTAGACGATCGAGGGGATCGCGGCCAGCAGGTCGATGACGCTGGCGGCCGGGCGGGCCAGCCACTTGGGCGCGTACTGCGTGAGGAACAGCGCGTTCGCGACCCCGAGCGGCACGGCGATGATCATGGCGATGATCGAGATGGCGACGGTCGTCCAGAGGATCTGGAGGATGCCGAACCGCAGGTCGCCGGGGGTGGCCTGCCACTCGGTGGAGGTGAGGAAGTTGACCTGGTCGTCCAGCAGGGAGGGGACGGCGCTGATCGCGAGGAAGACGCCGGTGAAGGCGACGATCGCGATGACGATGACACCTGCGAGGCCGGCGCCGCCGCCGAAGAGGGTGTCACCGAGGCGGCGCCGGCCGCGGGCTTTGTCGCCCGACGGGCCTGGCCCCTGCTCGACGGCCGAGCGGCCGGTGATCGAGGACATCGTGCTCCTGCACTGTGCGAAGGGGGGTGACTACGGAGAGTGCTTGCTGCAGAAGGGGGCGGACACCGGACCTCCGGTGCCCGCCCCCTCATCGGTCCTGCTGCGTCAGGCGATGGCCTCGATGGCGGTGCGCACCTTCTCGGAGACCTCGGTCGGCAGCGGCGCGTAGCCGATGTCCTGCAGACCCTTCTGGGTCTCGTCCTCGGAGAAGTAGGTCAGGAAGGACTTCAGCAGCGCCGTCTTCTCGGCGTCCAGGCCCTTCGAGCAGACGATCTCGTAGGTGACCAGGACGATCGGGTACGCCCCGGCCTCCTTGGTCGCGTAGTCGATCTTCAGCGACAGGTCGTTGCCCTCGCCGGTCTGGGTCGCGGTGGCGACGGTCTTGCCGGCCGACTCACCGGTCAGCTCGACGGCGCCGGCGCCGGTGTCGATCTGCGCGACGGACAGGTCGTTGTCCTGGGCGTAGGACCACTCGACGTAGGTGATGCCGCCGGAGGCGCCGGCGACGGCCTGCGCCACACCGGCGGAGCCCTCGCGGCCCTCGCCCTTGCCGGCCCACTCCTGGTTGCCCTCGGCGGTCCAGGCCTCGGGGGCCGCGGCGTGCAGGTACTTGGTGAAGTTCTCGGTGGTGCCGGAGGTGCCGGTGCGGAAGAACACGCTGATCGCGGTGCTCGGCAGGGTGGCGTCCGGGTTGAGGGCGGCGATCGCCGGGTCGTTCCAGGTGGTGATCGCGCCGGAGAAGATCTTGGCGGCGACGTCGGCGTTGAGGACCAGGTCGTCCACGCCGTCGATGTTGTAGGCGATGGCGATCGGGCCCGCGACCATCGGCAGGTTCCACGCCGGGTTGTTCTCGCAGCGGGCGGTCGCGGCGGCCTTCTCCTCCTCCTTCAGCGCGGAGTCGGAACCGGCCCAGTCGACCTGGCCGGAGGTGAACTGCTTGCGGCCCGAGCCGGAACCGGTCGCGTTGTAGTTGATCGTCGCGTCCGAGCACTGCGACTGGTAACCCTGCTGGATGACCTGGTCGATCGCGTTCTTCTGCGCGCTCGAACCCTCACCGTTCAGGGTCCCGGGCTTGCAGTCGACGGTCGCGGCGGACGCGGACGACGACGCGCCGTCGGTACCGCCCGAGCCCGTGGAGGTGTTGTCGTCGGAGCCGCAGCCGGCGAGGGCGAGGACACCCACAGCGGCGATGCCGATGAGGCGGGAGGACTTCCAGAACGTCACTTCGGTCCCTTTCGAGGATCGTCGTCCGGCCGGAGGACTCCCGGCCTGCTCGGACCGGGCGCAACGCTCCGGCCAATCGGGACGGTAAAGCGGGTAGGTGACGGGGTTGCTCGCGACGGGTGAACGGGACGTGAACCCGATGCGTCCAATCCCTGGCCGGTCACTTTCCCCACGGCGACCGTGAGGTGAACTGGGCCGTTCGGGTGGTCCGGCCCCGTCGTGCCCCGGTCCCGGCGCCGGAGGACCCCACCCGGACGGACGCACGGCCGGTCACCCCGCGCGGGGCGACCGGCCGTTCGTCCACCGCGCGGGCGGACCTCAGAACTCGTGGTGCTCGGACGCGACGATCCGGGCGGTCCGGCCGCGGCCGGTGAGGTGGGCGACGAGGACCGCGCCCTTGTCGAGCTTGGCCGTCACCGCGCGCTGGCCCTTGCGGTCCCCGCCGTGCCCGGCGAGCACGCGCTGCAGGTCGGGCAGGACCGGCCCGTGCGAGCAGAGCACCACGGGGCGCCCCGCCTCGAGCGCACCGGTCACGACCCGCTCGGCGGCCCGCGGGTGCTCCCGGAACGCCGCCTCCGTCAGCGCCGGCTCGGTCTCCACGGGCAGGCCGGTGAGCTCGGCCGCCGGCAGCACCGTCTGCACGCACCGCGCCCACGGGGACGTCACCAGCGCCTGCAACTCGAAGCAGCCCAGCAGCGGGGCGAGGTCGCGCGACTGCGCGTGACCGGTGTCCAGCAACGGGCGGGACGCCTCGCCGTCGGCCCAGTCGGTGCGCTTCACGGCCCGCGCGTGGCGCAGGAGGACCAGCGGCCACGTCGGCTCGGGCGCCTGCCCGCCGGGCAGCGCCGCGCGCAGCGTCGCCACGTCCGCCGGGTAGGTCAGCAGGTCGGCGGCCGCCGCGACGGGGAACCAGCCCGACTCGGTGATCTCACCGGGGTCGGCGGGCTCGAACACCTCGGGGTCGGCCGGGCCGGCCGGGCGGGCCAGCCAGTACCGCACCCGCTTGCGCAGCCCACCGGTGACCGCGTACCGCTGCTCGGGCAGCGGGACCCCCAGGTGCACCCGCACCCCGGTCTCCTCGGCCACCTCCCGCACGGCGGCGACCGCCGGGTGCTCCGCCTCCCCGTCGGCGCGGTGCAGCTTGCCCTTGGGCCAGGACCAGTCGGCCGGGCGGGTGGGCGTCGAGGGCCGGTGCACCAGCAGGACCTCGGGACCGTCCTGGCCGGGGCGCACCACGACGCAGCCGGCGGCCTCGACGTCGATCGGCGCCCCGGACCGGTGGGCGTTCTTCACCGTCGCGGCTCAGCGCCGGCGGCGAGCGGTCGGGCGACGCCCCGGGCGGGTGGCGATGATGTGCTCCTGCAGGTCCCGCAGCGGGTTGCCGTCCGCGTCGCGGTGGTGCCGGACCCACGTCCCGTCCGGGCCCAGGTGCCACGAGCTCGTCGTCTCGGCCATGCAGTCGTCCAGCACCTGCGAGACCTCCCGCACGTGACGCGGGTCGCCCAGGCGCACGACGGCCTCGACGCGGCGGTCGAGGTTGCGGTGCATCATGTCCGCGCTGCCGATCATCGCGACCGGGTCCCCGGCCGAGGCGAACCAGAAGATCCGGCTGTGCTCCAGGAACCGGCCGAGGATGGACCGGACCCGGATGTTCTCGCTCAGCCCCGGGACCCCGGGCTTGAGGGCGCAGATGCCGCGGACCACGACGTCGACCGGGACCCCCGCCGCCGACGCGCGGTACAGCGCGTCGATGATCCCCTCGTCGACGATCGAGTTCATCTTGAAGCGGACCCCGGCCGGCAGCCCCTGCCGGGCGTTGTCGATCTCGCGGTCGATGCGGTCGATCAGCCCCGTGCGCAGCGACCGCGGGGCCACCAGCAGCCGCTTGTACGCCGTCTTCGGGGCGTACCCCGACAGCTGGTTGAACAGGCGGGTGAGGTCCTCGCCGACCTGGGGGTCGTCGGTCAGCAGCCCCATGTCCTCGTACAGGCGCGCGGTCTTGGGGTTGTAGTTCCCCGTCCCGACGTGGCAGTAGCGGCGCAGGCCACCGGCCTCCTGCCGCACCACGAGGCTGAGCTTCGCGTGCGTCTTCAGCCCCACGAGGCCGTACACCACGTGCACCCCGGCCTGCTCCAGCTTGCGGGCCCAGGTGATGTTCGCCTGCTCGTCGAAGCGCGCCTTGATCTCCACCAGGGCCAGGACCTGCTTGCCGGCCTCGGCGGCGTCGATGAGGGCGTCGACGATGGGGGAGTCGCCCGAGGTCCGGTACAGCGTCTGCTTGATGGCCAGCACCTTCGGGTCCGCCGCGGCCTGCTCCAGGAAGGCCTGCACGCTCGTGGAGAACGAGTCGTACGGGTGGTGCAGCAGGACCTCGCGGTTGCGGATCGCCGCGAACACGTCGGACGGTTTCGCCGTCTCGGCGCCGTCGGTGAGGTCGCGGTGGGTGCGGGCCACGAACTTCGGGAACTTCAGCTCCGGCCGGTCCAGGTCGGCGATGTCGCCCAGGCCGCGCAGGTCCAGGGGCTCGGGGAGCTCGTAGACCTCCTTCTCGTGGATGCCGAGCTCGCGGACCAGCAGCTCGCGCACCTCCGGGGCGATGTCGGAGGCGACCTCCAGGCGGACGGCGGGGCCGAACCGGCGGCGCAGCAGTTCCTTCTCCAGCGCCTGCAGCAGGTTCTCCGCGTCGTCCTCCTCGACCTCGAGGTCCTCGTTGCGGGTGACCCGGAAGGTGTGGTGCTGCACGACCTCCATGCCCGGGAACAACTGGTCCAGGTGCACGGCGATCACGTCCTCCAGCGGGACGAACCGCGCCGAGCGCGGGTCGGCGCCGTCGGCCGGCTCGACGGCCACGAAGCGCGGCAGCAGCGGCGGCACCTTGACGCGGGCGAAGTGCTCCTTGTCCGTCGTGGGGTTGCGCACCACCACGGCCAGGTTCAGCGACAGGCCCGAGATGTACGGGAACGGGTGCGCCGGGTCGACGGCCAGCGGCGTCAGGACCGGGAACACCTGGTCGCGGAAGAACCCGTGCAGCCGCACCTGCTCGCCGTGCGCCAGCTCGTCCCAGCGCACGATCGTGATGCCGGCCTCGGCCAGGGCCGGGCGCACCGACTCCAGGAACGCGTTCGCGTGGCGCTCGGTCAGCTCGTGGGCGCGCACCGAGATCTCGTTGAGGACCTCCCGCGGTTCCAGGCCGCTGGCCGCCGTCACCGCCAGCCCGGTCGCGATGCGCCGCTTCAGGCCCGCGACGCGGACCATGAAGAACTCGTCCAGGTTGTTCGCGAAGATCGACAGGAAGCGGGCCCGTTCCAGCAGGTGCGTGTCCGGGTCCTCGGCCATCTGCAGCACGCGCTCGTTGAAGGCCAGCCACGAGACCTCGCGGTCCGCGAAGCGGTCCTCGGGGAGTTCGACGGTCTCCTCGACCGGTGACACAGCGGGGAGGGGGTTGGTGGCCGTCATGGCGATCAGTCTGCCACCGGCGCCGACCCTCCCGCAGCGGCGGGCGCCCGCGGTGCCGCGAACGGCCGGTGAACGGTCAGGGAGCCGTCCGGGGGGCCGGGGAGGCGTACTGCACGTCGACCGCCGCGCGCCCGAAACCGAGGCGCGTGTAGAGCCGCACGGCGGGCACGTTGTCGCCGTCGACGTACAGGTCGACGGTCGCGGACGGGGCCAGCGCACCGGCGACCGCCCGCAACCCCCGCACCAGCAGCGCCCGGCCCAGCCCCGCCCCGGCCCGGGACGGGGCGACGCCCAGGACGTACAGCTCCCCGGCGCCGCCCTCGACCTTCATCCAGCAGAACCCGACCGGTTCCCCGGCCGCCTCGGCCAGCAGCAGCAGCGACGGGTCGAACCAGTCCTCGGCGTACCGCGCGCGCAGGTCCTGCACCGTCCAGCGGCCCTGCTCGGGGTGCGTGGCGAACGCCGCCGCGTTCAGGGCCACCCACGCGTCGTCGTCGGCGCCGGGCACCAGCGGGCGCACCCGCACGTCGCCGGGCAGGTCGGGCAGCGGCAGGTCCAGCAGGCCCTCGGCGCGCCGTTCCAGCCGCAGCAGCTCCCGCACCCGCGCCCAGCCCCGGCGCGCGGCCAGCGCGGCGGCCCCGGGGGTGTCCCCGTGCGACCACAACCGCACGTCGCGGCCCGCGGCCAGCTCCCCGGTCGCGGCCAGCAGCGCGGCCCCGTGCCCGCGCCGCCGGTGCGCGGGGTCGACGAGCAGCTCGCCCTCGAAGCCGTCCCCGGCGACGGCCAGCTGCGCGTAGCCGACGAGCACGTCCCCGTCCCGGGCCAGCAGGTGGTGCACGCCGGGGCGCCCGGGCTCCAGCCGCAGGACGGCGTCCTCGGACAGCGCCGTCGCCCCGTCGGCGCGGGAGGCCGCGGCCGCCAGCGCCAGGACGGCCTCGCGGGTGGGGGCGTCCAGCTCCCCGCCGCGGGCGATCCGCGCGGTGGGCGCGGTCACCGGCGGGGCGCCGGGTCGGTGCCGGCCGCCGGGGCGTCCACGTCCTGCGGCAGGCCCTCGGCGAGCGGGGCGTCCAGGGACAGGCCGTCGTCGAGGTCGCGACCGGCCGAGACGAACCGGTAGCCGACGTTGCGCACGGTGCCGATGGCGTTCTCGTGCTCGGCGCCCAGCTTGGCCCGCAGCCGGCGGACGTGGACGTCGACCGTGCGGGTGCCGCCGAAGTAGTCGTACCCCCAGACCTCCTGCAGCAGCTGCGCCCGGGTGAAGACGCGCCCGGGGTGCTGGGCCAGGTGCTTGAGGAGCTCGAACTCCTTGTAGGTCAGGTCCAGCTGGCGGCCGCGGACCCGGGCCGAGTACGCCGCCTCGTCGATGACGACGTCACCGGCGCGGATCTCGCCCTGCGGACCCGCCTCGGGGTCCTCGACGGGACGGCGCAGGCGCCCGGCGGCCAACCGCAACCGGGCGTCGAGCTCGGCGGGGCCGCAGGAGTCGAGCAGGACGTCGTCGGCGCCCCAGTCGGCGGCCACCACCGCCATCCCGCCCTCGGTGACGACCAGCAGCAGCGGCTGCGACAGGCCGGTGGTGCGCAGCAGCCGGCACAGGGACCGGGCGGCGGCCAGCTCGCGGCGGCCGTCGACGAGGACGGCGTCCGCGGTCGGGCCGTCCACCAGGACGGAGGCCTCGGCCGGCAGCACCCGGACGCTGTGGGGCAGCAGCCCCAGCGCCGGCAGCACGTCCGTCGAGGGGGTGAGCGCGTTCGTCAAGACGAGGATCTGGGCCACCCGCTGTCCTGCCCTCCGTCCGTGCACGTGTGGGCCGCGGCCCGCGGTCGCGAGCGGTGCGGGGCCGGCCCACGAGGCCTGCAGGCTAACGGGGGTCAGCCTACGGGCGTCGCGGAACCGACCGGGACCACCCGGGTCCGCGGCCCCCGCTTCTGCGAGGATCACCCGGTGAGCGGTACCGACCCCGGGCGCGGACGGGGCACCACGTGAGCCCGTCGGCGACGGCCACGGCCACCTTCGCGCTGGCCGGCCTGCTGGGCCTGGCGTCCTTCGGCGGCCCCTGGGTGCTGCTGCCCGCCGTCGTGCTCGTCGGGGCGCTGGTCGCCGTCGGCTGGCCCGACCTGCTCGACCTGCCCGCCCGGCGCGGCACCACCGCCCTGCTGGTCCTGGTCACCGTCGCCGCGGCCGTCGCCACCACCGCCGCCGTCCTCACCGCCCGGTCCCGCGGCACCGAGATCGCCGGGGTCCTGGGGCACGCGCCGGCCGTGGCGGCCCTGGCGCTGCTGGCCGCCTTCGCCCACCAGCTCCTGCGCCGCGACGGCCGGCCCCGGCTCGTGGAGTCCGTCACCGCGGCCGTGGCCGGCCAGGCCGTCGTCGTCCTGGGCTCGGCCTGGATCGCCGTCCCCTCCACCTACGCCGGGGCGACCCTGGCCCCCGTCGTGCTCGCGGCCCTCGTCGCCACCGCCGCCGTGTCGGCCACGACGTGGCCGCTGCGCGTCGTCGGCCCCGTCAACCTCCTCGTCGGCGGGGCCGCGGGCTGGCTGGCGGGCGTGGCCGTCGTCGTCCTGGGCGGTGGCGGCATCGTCTCGGAGGGGCGGTGGGCCGTCGCCGGGATCGTCGCGGGCGCCGGCGCCGGGGTCCTCGTCTCGGCCTGGCGCGCCCTGTCCTCGCGGCTGCCCGCGGCGCGCACCGTGCCGGCCGCGCTCGCCGTCGCCGCCGCCCCCCTCGCGCTGGCCGGCGCCGGCGCCTACCTCGTGGGCCGGCTGCTGCTCTGAGCCGCCGGTGACGGCGGGGTCCGGCGTGAGACGCCCCACGTCCACGGTGCCGGGAGGGAGCTGGCCGGTAGGCTCGACCCGTGCACGCCCTCGAAGTCTTCTTCCTCGTCCTGCTCATCGTGGTGACCCTGATCATCACGTGGTTCGCCGGCTACGTGGTGTACCGCCTCTTCCAGGGTCAGCGCTGACCCGTGGCGCTCCCGCTGCGCACCGACACCCCGCTCACCCTCGTCCCGCTGTCGTGGCTGATCGGCCGCTGGGAGGGCGCCGGCGTCCTGGGGCACCCCGCCCGCGGTGAGACCGACACCCGCTTCGGCCAGGTCGTCGAGTTCACCCACGACGGCCGCGACTTCCTGAGCTACACCTCCACGACGTGGGCCCTGGACGACGACGGGAACACCACCGACCCCCTCGACGTCGAGACCGGGTACTGGCGGCCCCAGCCGGTCGACCTCGACAGCCCCGCGCCCGCCGACGGCCCGCGCCCGGTCGAGCTGGAGGTCCTGCTGACCCACCCGACGGGGGTCGTGGAGATCCTCGCCGGCACCGCCCGCGGACCGCGCATCGACCTGTCGACCGACGTCGTGGCCCGCACCACGACGGCGCACGAGTACACCGCCGGCACGCGGATGTACGGCCTCGTCGAGGGCGACCTGCTGTGGGCGCTCGACGTGACCCTCGAGGGCCACCCGCTGCGCAGCTACGCCTCGGCCCGGCTCAAGCGCGTCGCGGAGGGCTGAGCGCACCCGTGGACCTCGGTGAGGTGCTGCACGCCCGCGGGATGCGCCTGACCCCGCAGCGCGGCCGGATCCTCGAGGCCGTCCGCGCGCTCGGGCACGCCAGCGCCGAGGACGTCGCGGAACACCTCGCGCCCCGCGACGGTTCCGACGGGGTGGACCCCTCGACCGTCTACCGGGCGCTCGCGGTCCTGGAGGAGGTCGGGCTGGTGGCCCGCACCCAGATCGACCGGCGGGTCCCGTCGTTCCACGCCGTGGAGCACGGCGGTCACCTGCACCTGGTCTGCGAGGGGTGCGGCGCCGTCGCCGAGACCGACGCCGGACCCGCCCGCGAGATGGCCGCGGAGGTCCTGACCCGCGACGGATTCGCCGTCGACACCGGGCACCTGGCCCTGCGGGGCCGGTGCGCGGCCTGTCGCGCCGACCAGGAGGTACGCCCGTGACCACGCCCACCGAGACGCCCACCACCCCGCGCTCCCCGCTGCTCCGGACGCCGGGGGCGGTGGCCGCCGAGGGCCCCGACGCCGGGGTCGCGTGGCACTACGGCGACCCGCACGCCGAGCAGCGCGCCCTCGTGCGCGGTGAGGCCGTCGTCGACCTGTCGCACCGCGGCGTCCTGCGGCTGACCGGCCCGGACCGGTTGTCCTGGCTGCACAGCATCACCACCCAGGCCCTGACCGGTCTGGCGGCCGGGACCTCGACAGAGACGCTCGTGCTGAGCCCGACGGGCCGCGTCGAGCACGCCCTGCACCTGGTGGACGACGGCGAGGCCACCTGGATCACCGTGGAGCCCGGCTCGGTCGACGCGCTGCGGACCTGGCTGGAGCGCATGCGCTTCACGCTGCGCGTCGAGATCGCCGACGTGAGCGCGGACGTCGCCGTCCTGGGCGAGCCCAGCCGGTCCGACGTCAGCTCCCTCGGCCCGGTCTGGGTGGACCCCTGGCCGGGCGCCACCCCCGCGAACGAGGGCGGTTCGGCCGACACCGCCAGCTACGCCGCCGTGTCCACGCTAGAGCACCCCGGCGCCGAGCGGGCCTGGCGCGAGGTGCTGGTCCCGCGCGCCGACCTGCCCGCCGCGGTCGGGGGGCGCCGGCTCGCGGGGACCTGGGCGAGCGAGGCCCTGCGCGTGGAGGCGTGGCGGCCCCGGTTCGGGCTGGACACCGACGAGCGCTCCATCCCGCACGAGCTGGACTGGCTGCGGACGGCCGTGCACCTGCACAAGGGCTGCTACCGGGGGCAGGAGACCGTCGCGAAGGTCCACAACCTCGGCCGCCCGCCGCGCCGGCTGGTGCTGCTGCACCTGGACGGCTCCTCCCACGACCTGCCCGCGCACGGCGACGAGGTGGTGTACGCCGACCGCCGGGTCGGGCTGGTCACGACCGCCGCCCGCCACCACGAGCTGGGTCCGGTCGCCCTCGCGGTCGTCAAGCGGTCGCTGCCGGTCGACGCGGAGCTGTTCGCCGTGGCCGGGTCGGCGGCGGAGGGGGCCGTGCCGCGGCGGATCGCCGCCGCGCAGGAGGTCGTCGTCGCGCCTTGAGGCGCGCCCGCGCGCCCGTGGCCCTGCCGTTCCGGGAACGGGTGGGTCATACTCTCCGGAGCGCACGCTGAGTGATCGTGCGCATGCGCCGGGTGGAGTCGAGTCGGGGGAGGCCGTCATGGACGAGCAGGTCAGCGGGTACCAGGCCGGTGGTCGGCGCGCGCTGGACAAGGTCCTCGCCCCCGACTTCCTCGCCGGGTTGCGGGACATGGACCTGGAGACGCTGCGCGAGCACCGCACGACCGCCGAGCAGGAGGAGGCCGACCTCTCCTACGCCCGGCGGCTCATCCAGGGGCGCCTGGACCTGCTCGGGGCCGAGGAGGACCGGCGCGCCGGCTCCGACGGGGCGCCCGACGTGCGGCACGCCCGCTCTGACGCCGAGCTGGTCGCCAAGCTCACCGACGTGCTGGCCGACCCCCGGCGCACCGACCACGGGATGGGCCGGTTCACCTCGGTGGAGCCCTCGCGCGTGGGGGAGCACCGGCGCCGGGCCGAGCTGGCCGTGGCCGACCCGCACCTGTCCGACCTGACCGCCATGGACGACGCGCAGCTGGCCGCGGCCCGTGCCCGCCTGGT
Organism: Kineococcus lubricus; assembly: GCF_050871965.1. Classification (NCBI taxonomy): domain Bacteria; kingdom Bacillati; phylum Actinomycetota; class Actinomycetes; order Kineosporiales; family Kineosporiaceae; genus Kineococcus; species Kineococcus lubricus. Next base: position 12,285 of record NZ_JBJLSK010000013.1, on the reverse strand, counting down.
GTCCCTGGAGCAGGAGCTGTCGGCGGACCGGCACCGGGTGCAGGAGGCCATGGACGCCTGCACGGACGAGATCACCCGGCGCTACCGCGACGGCGTCGTGTCGGTGGAGGACGCGCTGCGCTCCTCGCGCTGAGCGCCGTGCCCGGCCCTCAGGCCGGGTGCCGGTCCAGCAGGGTCCTCAGGGCCTGCGCGGTCGCCGCCTCCTGATCGGCGTCGAGCACCGACGCGAACGCGGCCTCGGCCTCCAGGACGCGCGGCAGCAGCCGGTCCACCAGGGCGGTGCCGGCGGGGGTCAGGGACAGGCGGGTCACGCGCCCGTCCCGGTCGTCGGGCGTGCGCTGGAGGTGGCCGACCGCCGTCAGGTGGTCCAGCCGCTTGGTGGTGGCGGCGCCGGAGGACAGCGTGGCCGCGGCGATCCCGGTCGGGGTCAGCGGCGTGCGCCCGGCGCGGCGGACGGCGGACAGCACGTCGAACTCCGGGCGCGTCAGGCCCTCGGCGCGCACGACGGGGTCGGTGGCGTGCGCCAGGGCCGCCGCGACCAGCCGCAGCCGGCCGGTCAGGGCCATCGTCGAGGTGTCCAGGTCCGGGTGCACCGAGGCCCACTCGCGGCGGGCGACGTCGACGACGTCCGGGCGGTCGGCGGGTCCGGGGGTGGTGGGGCTCACCCGGAGAGCCTACCGATTAGTCCTTCGCAGGTGAAACACCTGTTAAGGTCATGGGGTGAGCCTGCCCGCGCACCTGCACCGGTCGGTCCGCGGGTGGTCGCGGATCGCCCCCGGCCCCCACCCGTGGTGGTCGGCCGCCGTCGCGACCCTCGCCACCGGCATCCCGCTCGCCGTCACCCTCGCCGCCGACACCCCGCTGCTGGCCGCACCGGCGACCTTCGGCGCCATGGCCAACCTCTACGGGCGCTCCGAGGCCTACGCCCGCCGCTGGCGCACCCAGGCCTGGACCGGCCTCGGGCTCACCCTCGCCGTGCTCGCCGGAGCCTGCGCCGCCGCGCTGCCCCTGACCGGGTGGGCCGACGTCGCCGTGCCCGCGCTCGTGGTCGCCGTCGTGGCCGTGGTCGCCAAGTTCGTCACCGACGCCGTGCGCACCGGGCCGCCCGCCGGGCTCATCCCCGTCTTCGCCGCCGGGACCCTCGGCGCCGAACCGCTGCGCGCCGACGACCTGCCCGCCGTCGTCGCGGTCGCCGTCGCCTGCGCCGCCTTCGCCGTCGCGCTGTCCTGCGCCGCCGGGCTCCTGCGGCCCGACGGCCCCGAGCGCAACGCCGTCCGCCGCGCCGTCCTGGCCGTGCTCGACGCCCGCGAGGACCCCACCGCCCACCACCGCGCGGTCGTGGCCGTGGACGCCGCCTGGGCGGTGCTCGGCCCCCGCGGCGCCGGGGCGCTGGGCGGCTGGCTCGCCCACGCCGAGCGCCTCCTGCACACCCGCGCCCCGGCGGCCGACCGCCCGCTGCGGGTGCTGCTGCCGCTGCTGGCCGGCCGCCGGGCACTGCCCCCGGCCCCCGCCGGCCCGGCGCACACCGCGCCGGTGTGGCCGCGGCGCCGGGTCCTGACCGCCCTGCGCACCCCCGGCGCCCTCGGGGTCCCCGCCCTGCGGGTGGGGATCGCCTGCGTCGCGGCGGTCCTCCTCGCCGCCGCCTGCGGCCTGGGCCACGTCTACTGGGCCGCGGTCGGGGCCGCCGCCGCCCTGCAGGCCCCCTCGGCCGGGATCACCGTCCAGCGCGCCCTGCAGCGCGCGGCGGGAACGCTCGTCGGGGTGGGGCTGGCCGCCGCCCTCGTCCCGCTCGCCACCGGCGACGTCCGGCTGTGGGGGCTGACCGTCGCCTGCACGTTCGCCGTCGAGTTCTGCATGCCCCGCAACCACGCGCTCGGGACCGTCGCCATCACGTGCCTCTCGCTCCTGCTCACCCGGCTCGGCGCGACCGGGACGGGCGTCGAGCGGCTCGTCCTCGACCGCGTCGGCGACACCGCCGTCGGCGTCGGGGTCGCGGTCGGCGTCGCGCTGCTCGTGCGCAACGCCCGGGCCCGGCACGCCCTGGACGGCGCCCTCGACGCCCTCGGCCGGGCCCAGGACCCGCACCGGCTGCGCAGCGGGCTGCTCGCCGTCGCCGAGGCCCGCGCCCTGCTCGCCGACGACGACTGGCGCCTGCCCGCACCCCGCACCGCCGCGGACGCCGAACGGGCCGGGTACGCCCGGCTGGGCGACCTGCTGGCGGGGCAGGACGGCGAACGCGGAACCCCGCGGCCGATCCACCCGTAGAGTTCCAGTGTGGTGGACCTGGTGAACAACGTGCAGTACGGCGTCCTGCTGCTCCTGGGGATCGCGGCCCTCGGCCTGGAGGTGTGGGCGCTCGTCGACTGCGCCCGGCGCCCGGCCGGGGCGTTCGTCTCCGCCGGCAAGCGGACCAAGACCTTCTGGCTCGCCATCACCGCCGTCGCCACCGCCGTCGGGTTCGTGTCGGTGTTCTCCGTGCTGGGGATCTTCGGGGTCCTCGGCGTCGTGGGCGCCGCCGTCTACCTCGCCGACGTCCGCCCGGCCGTCCGCCGGTACAGCGGTGGCCCCCGGCGCGACGACCGCGGCAACCAGGGCCCCTACGGCCCCTGGTGAGCTCAGCGGACGGGCAGCCCGCCCGCCCGCTCGCCCCGGTGCGCCAGCGAGTGCACCCCGCGCCACGCGCACCGCACCAGCGTCACGCCCACGACCAGCAGGGCGGCCACCGAGATCAGGTCGGCCTCGGTGAAGCCCCGGTCCCGGGTCCAGGTGTAGAGGACGCGCCCCTCCACCGGCTGGTTCACCCGGGTCCAGATCGCCGCCAGCAACCCCAGCACCAGCGCGGAGTCCACCCGCGGCCTCAGCAGCGCCCCGAGGGCGCAGACCCCGACCGCCAGCAGGGTCACGGGGATCACCACGGGCGCGTCGAGCAGCGTCTGGACCACCGTCCGATCGTAGGTCGGCAACCTTCCCGCCGGGTGAGGTTCGCGCCGGGTTCACCCCGGCGCCCACGACATCGACACACCCGTCCCACCCGGACGGACCAGGAGAGGAGCCGTGCGTGAGGGCGGTCGTCCAGCGAGTCACCCGCGCCCGCGTCACCGTCGACGGCGAGGTCGTCGGGTCGATCGACGAACCCGGGCTACTCGTCCTGCTCGGCGCCACCCACGACGACGGCCCCGCGCAGGTCGAGCTCATCGCCCGCAAGGTCGCCCAGCTGCGCGTCCTGCGCGGTGAACGGGCCGCCGCCGACGTCGACGCCCCCGTGCTCCTCGTGAGCCAGTTCACGCTCTACGCCGACACCCGCAAGGGCCGCCGCCCCACCTGGAACGCCGCCGCCCCCGGCCCCGTGGCCGAACCCCTCGTCGACGCCGTCGGCGACGCGCTGCGCGGCCACGGGCTGCGCGTGCAGACCGGCCGGTTCGGGGCGGACATGGCCGTCGAGCTCGTCAACGACGGCCCGACGACGATCCTGCTCGAGGCCTGAGTCCCGGCCTGAGTCCCGGCCTCAGCGCCGCGTCGAGCTCGCCCGCGGCACGAAGCGCCGCGGCTCGGCCACCGACGCCTCGACGACCCGGCCCGCCAGCGCGTCCAGCAGCGACCGGGCGCTGCGCGCCCCGTCCGCCACGACGTCGCGGTGGGAGGCGCTGATCGCCGGGCTGGCCAGCCGGCACAGCACCGAGTCCTCCCCGGCGACCACCGCGAACTCCGCCCCGACCCGCACCCCCAGCGCGTCCCGCTCCGCGACGACCGCGGCCGCCATGACGTCGTTGTCGTAGACGACCGCCGTCGGCGGGTGCGCCCCCGCGAGCAGGTCCCGCGTCGCGGCCAGCCCGCCGGCGGAGGTGTGGTCGGCCTCGACGACCGGCGCCGCCACCCCCAGCGCCGACCGGGTCACCTCCCGCCACGCGGTGTCGCGCCGCCGGGTGTGCAGGAACTCCCGCGGCCCGCTCACCCGGCACAGCCGGGTGTGCCCCTGCGCGACCAGGTGCTCCACGACCTCGGCGACCGCCTGCCGCTCCGTCTCCACCGTCAGGGCCACGGCGCCCCCCGCGGGCAGCCGGTCGTCGATCCCGCCGCGCACCGCGCACGGGATCCCCAGCTCCGCGACCAGGCCCACCCGCGGGTCGTCGACGAGCAGGTCCGTCAGGACGACCCCGTCCACGCGCCGCTCGCCCCACCAGTCACGCAGCACCCGCACGGCCGCGTCGACGTCCGGCACGACCGTCAGCAGCAGCGCGACGCCCTCCCGCGCCAGGACGCTCTCCAGCCCGGCGATGAACCGCACGTAGTACGGCTCCTCCTCCAGCAGCCGCAGGTCGCGCGCCACGGCCAGCCCGACCGCGCCGGCGCGCGCGTTCGACAGCGACCGGGCCGCGGCGCTGGGCCGCCAGCCGAGCTCGGTCGCCGTGGCGCGGACACGGGCGCGGGTCGCCTCCGACACCCCGGGCAGGTCGTTCAGCGCGTAGGACACCGACGCCTTCGAGACCCCGGCCACCCGCGCGATGTCGCGGATCGTCGGCCGCGCCCCCGGCGGTGTGCGACGTGCCACGCGTCCTCCCCGACTCGCCCGCCCGACGTCGACCGATCATGCCCGACCGGAGGGCCGCCCCCGGCCCGGGGCGACGCACGCCCAGTCCACCGTCAGCTCGCCCAGGCGCCACCGCGACGGCCCGTCGAGCACCGGCCAGTCCCGGGCCAGGTCCCGGCACGTCGCGATCCAGCGCTGCCGGACGCCGAACGTGCCCACCGGCGCCGCCCGCGCCCACGCCGCGTCCGCCGCGCGCAGCAGGTCGTGGACCCCCTCGCCGGGCACGTTGCGGTGGATGAGCACCTTCGGCAGCCGCTCGGCCACCGCCGACGGGGCCGGCAACCCCGCCAGCCGCACCGAGACGGTCAGCGACACCGGTCCCGCCTCGCGCTCCAGGCCCACCCACGTCGCGCGCCGGCCCAGCTCGTCGCACGTCCCGTCGACGAGCAGCCCGCCCGGCGCCAGCCGCGAGCGCAGCAGCTCCCACGTCCGCTCCACCTGGTCCGACTCGTACTGGCGCAGCACGTTGAAGGCGCGCACGAGCACCGGGTCGCCCGCCGTCGGCACCTCGAACCCGCCCACGGCGAACTCCGGGGCACCGGGCACCCCGGCCAGCGCGGCCCGCGCCGCCGCGACGCGCTCGGGGGCGATCTCCAGCCCCACGACCCGCACGTCGGGACGGACCCGGCGCAGCCACCGCTGCAGGTCGGTGACGGTGACGTGCGAGGCGCCGTACCCGAGGTCCACCACGAGGGGGTCGGCCGCGCGGCGCAGCCGGTCGGCCTGCGTCCGGGCCAGCCAGCGCTCCACGCGGCGCAGCCGGTCCGGCCCGGTCGTCCCGCGGGTCACCGCACCGACCGCCGCCACCCCCGGGACGCCGCTGCGGACGCGGGAGGCAGACTGCCGGGGCACGTCGGGACACTACGACGTCAGGACCGAGGGTCACGGGGAGGCAGTGCGTGCGCGACGACTCACGCCGGGTGTCACGGGTGGCGATGCTGTCGGTGCACACGTCCCCGCTGGCCCAGCCGGGCACCGGCGACGCCGGCGGCATGAACGTCTACGTCCTGGAGCTGGCCCGCCAGCTCGCCCGCCGCGGCGTGGAGGTCGAGGTCTTCACCCGCCGCACGGCCTCCGACCAGCCCCCCGTGGTCGAGGACCCCGCCGGCTCGGGCGGGGTCCGGGTGCGGCACGTCGCGGCCGGGCCCTACGAGGGCCTCGCCAAGGAGGACCTGCCGGGCCAGCTGTGCGCCTTCACCGCGGGCGTGCTGCACGCCGGGGCCCGGCACGCCGAGGACCACTACGACGTCGTGCACTCCCACTACTGGCTCTCCGGGCAGGTCGGGTGGCTGACCGCCGACCGCTGGGACGTGCCGCTGGTGCACTCGATGCACACCATGGCCAAGGTCAAGAACGCCGCCCTGGCCGAGGGAGACGCCCCCGAACCGGCGGGCCGCGTCATCGGCGAGCAGCAGGTCGTCGACGCCGCCGACCGCGTCGTGGCGAACACCAGCGCCGAGCGCGAGGACCTGCTGACCCTGTACGGCGCCGACCCCGCCAAGGTCGTCGTCGTCCCGCCCGGCGTGGACCTGACGACCTTCACCCCCGAGCCCGGCCGGGCCGCGTCCCGGCGGCGGCTGGGGCTGCCCGCCGACGCCGACGTGCTGCTGTTCGTGGGCCGCATCCAGCCGCTCAAGGCCCCCGACCTGCTCGTGCGGGCCGCCGCCGTCCTCCTGCGTGAGCAGCCGTGGCGCCGGGAGCGGCTGCGCGTCGTCGTGCTCGGCGGGCCCAGCGGGTCCGGCACCGCGCACCCGCGGTCGCTGGCCGAGCTCGTCCACGACCTCGGCCTGGACGACGTCGTGCGGCTGGCCCCGCCGACCCCGCGCGCCGAGCTCGCCGACCACTACCGCGCCGCCGACCTCGTCGCCGTGCCCTCGTACAACGAGTCCTTCGGGCTGGTCGCCCTGGAGGCCCAGGCCTGCGGGACGCCCGTGGTCGCCGCCGCCGTCGGCGGCCTGCGGGTCGCCGTGGACGACGACCCGCTCTCGGGCACCGGCGTGCTCGTGCCCGACCACGACCCGCGCACGTGGGCCCGCGCCCTGGCCGGTCTGCTCGACGACCCCGCGCGCCGGGCGGCGATGGGGGAGCGGGCCGCGCGGCGGGCCACCGGCTTCGGCTGGGGGGCCACCGCCGAGGCCACCCTGGACGTCTACGGGCGGGCGCTCGCCGAACGCGCCGGGCAGGCTCGGTAGGGTTCGCCCATGAGCGAAGCGGCGCACACCCTCGTCCTCCTGCGGCACGGCGAGAGCGAGTGGAACGCCTTGAACCTGTTCACCGGGTGGGTCGACGTGGCCCTGTCGGAGAAGGGCCGGGCCGAGGCGACGGCGGGCGGGAAGCTCCTCGTCGAGGCCGGTGTCCTGCCGGACGTGGTCCACACGTCCCTGCTGCGCCGGGCCATCACGACGGCGTTCCTGGCCCTCGACGCGGCCGACCGGCACTGGATCGACGTCAAGCGGTCCTGGCGCCTGAACGAGCGCCACTACGGCGCGCTGCAGGGCAAGGACAAGAAGCAGACGCTCGCCGAGTTCGGCGAGGAGCAGTTCATGCTGTGGCGCCGCTCCTACGACACCCCGCCGCCGGCCATCGAGGTCGGCTCGGAGTTCTCCCAGGACGCCGACCCGCGCTACGCCGGCCTCGGCGCGGACGCCCCGCGCACCGAGTGCCTGGCCGACGTGGTGGACCGGATGCTGCCGTACTGGACCGAGGAGGTCGTCCCTGACCTGCGGGCCGGCAAGACCGTCCTGCTCGCCGCGCACGGCAACTCGCTGCGCGCGCTGGTGAAGCACCTCGACGGCATCTCCGACACCGACATCGCCGGGCTGAACATCCCCACGGGCATCCCGCTGGTCTACCGGCTCGACGCCGACCTGCGCCCGCTGGTGCCGGGCGGGGAGTACCTCGACCCGGCCGCGGCCGCCGCCGCCGTGGCGGCGGTGGCGAACCAGGGCCGCTGAGGTGCCCGCCCCCGGACCCCGGGTCCTGGTCGTCGAGGGCGCCCTGCGCGACAACGGCGGCCTGCGGGTCTCGGCCGACCTCGCGCGGCGCTGGCAGGACCTCGGGGCCCGGGTGCGGTTCCTGGTCCTGGAGGACGTCGCGCCGGACGGCCCGATGTTCACCCCGTCCGAGGAGCTGGACCTGCGCTGGGGCAGCGACCGGGTGCGGCGCTTCCGCAGCTCGGCGCCGCGGATCCTGGTCAACACCCTCCGGCACGTCCGGCGGGCCGACGTCGTGGTCTCCGGCAGCGAGGTCGGCTACGGGCTGCTGATCGGGTGGCTGGCCGCCCGGATCGCGCGCAAGCCCTTCGTCGTCCTCGTGCAGAGCTCGCTGCCGCGCGCGGTCGCGGCGTGGACCCCGGCCCGGTTGCGGCCGCTGCTGACGCAGGTCCACCAGCGCGTCGACGCGGCGATCTGCGTCTCCCCGGGGCTGGTCGCCGACGTGCGCGAGGTCGGCGTGGCGCCCGAGCGCATCCACGCCGTGGACGTCGGCATCGACGTCGCGGCCACGGTCGGGAAGGTCGCGCAGACCGGCGGACCGGTCCGCTCCGGCACCGGTCGCACCCGGATCGTGTCGGCCGGCCGGCTGGCCGACCAGAAGGGCTTCGACGTGCTGCTGGACGCCGTGGCCCGGGTGGCCTCGGCCGGCGGTGACGTCGAGCTGGTCCTGGTCGGGGCCGGGGAGCTGGACGCCGACCTGCGCGCCCGGGCCGACCTGCTCGGCATCGCCGACCGCGTCGAGTTCGCCGGTCACGTCGACGACCTGCAGAACCGGCTCGCCGGGGCGGACCTGTTCGTGCTGTCCTCCCGCTACGAGGGCAACGGGAGCCTGGTGCTGCTGGAGGCCCTCGCCCACGGAACCCCGGTCATCGCCACCGACTGCCCGACCGGACCGCGGTACGTGCTGCGCGACGGCGAGATCGGCGACCTGGTGCCGGTGGAGGACCCGGTGGCCCTCGCCGACGCCGTGCTGGCCTTCCTCGCCGACCCCGAGCCGCTGCGCCGCAAGGCGCGGGGTGGGCCCGCGCGGGCGTGGGACTTCGACCAGGGGGCGGCGGCCGTGGCCTCGGCGCGGATCCTGGCCGACCTGGTGCGCTAGCCCGGGGACGCCGGTGAGGTCGTCGCGGGGGTGGAGGCGGACGGCGTCTGCGTCGTCTGCGTGGGCGTCGAGCCCGCGCAGTCCCGCTCCACGGCCGCCTGCAGGCGCTCCTGGGCCTGCACGACGGTCGTCGCGGCCGTCGGGTCCGGGTTGACCACCACCCCGGCGTCGTCGATGGCGCTCATCGCGCGGGCCAGGTCGTCGGCGGAGCCGGTGCCGGGGTCGAGCGTGCCGACCTGCGTGGCGAGCCGCGTGTAGTAGTCCAGGACGACCTGCGCGTCCTGGAGGGAGCCGGGGGGAGCGGCCGCCAGGACGGCCGCGTAGTACACCGGGCCCTCGGTGGTGGTGACGACGGTGAACACCGACTGCGCGCGCGGGTCGCCGCGCTGGATGTCCAGCGCGTCCAGCTCGGCGGAGTAGGCCTCGTCCAGGGCGTCCTGCGCGGCCTGGACGGTGGTGCAGTCGAAGCCGGGACCCGAGCTGGTGGGGCTCGCCGGGGAGGTGCTGCCCGTCGCGGTGGCCGTCGGCCTCGTGGTGGTCGTCGTGGGGGCCGGGTCGGGTGACCCGTCCGCGCCGCACCCCGCCAGCAGCACGCCCGCGCCCACGGCGCACCAGAGCGCGGCCGGGGCCGGGCGCGGGGTGATCACTCCTTCGACGCTACACCCCGCCGGGGGCTCACGCCGATCTCAGACCCGCTGCGCGGCAACGTCCTCGTCGCGGGAACCGGTCACCAGGAACAGGACGGACTTGGCGACCGAGACGGCGTGGTCGGCGAACCGCTCGTAGTAGCGGCTGCACAGCGTCAGGTCGACCGCGACCTCGGTCGGGTGGTTCCACGTGCGGGCCAGCAGCTGCTCGAAGACCTGGCGGTGCAGGCGGTCCATCTCGTCGTCGTCGACCTCCATCTCGGCCGCGAGCTGCACGTCCCGGGTGGCGATGACGCTGCCGGCCTTGGCGACGATGCGCTCGGCCACCTGGCCCATCTCCAGCACGGTGCTGCGCAGCTCCGCCGGGACGACGGCGTCGGGGTAGCGCAGCCGCGCGAGCTTGGCGACGTGCCGGGCCAGGTCGCCCATGCGCTCCAGGCTCGAGCTCATCCGCAGCGCGGTCACGACCACCCGCAGGTCGGTCGCGACGGGCGACTGCCGGGCGAGGACGTCGACGGCGCGCTCCTCGAGGTCGCGCTGCAGGTCGTCGATGCGCCGGTCGGCGGAGATGACCGACTCGGCGAGCTCGCGGTCGGCGTCCAGCAGCGCCGTGGTCGCACGGGTCATCGCCGACTCGGCCAGCTGCGTCATCTCGACGAGCGTCTCGACGAGACCGCTCAGTTCATCGTGGTAGACGTTGCGCACGGGTCCTCCAGTGGTCGTCGCTGTGCGCGTCCCGTGCTCCCGCGGAGACGCCTGGCGGCCATCCTGCCGCGCTCACCGTGGCAGGGCCCGGTGAACGGTCGGCCCCCCGCAGGTGAACATCTGGCCGGTCGGCGCGGGTGCGGGGCGCCGCTGGCGGAGCGCGCACCCGCGGCGACCGTAGGCTGGTGGGGTGCTGGGCGAGGTCTCCGTCTCGATCGCCGCGGCGGCCGGCGTCCTGGCCGGCGCCGGCGGCGTCCTGGCGTTCCGCCTGTCCGAGCGCATCCAGCGAACACCCGTCCGCGCCGCCGCGCCCGTCGGGGCGCTGCCCGCCGGTGTCAGCGACGTGCTCATGGCGCTGCGCTCCTCGGCCGTGGTCCTCGCCGCCGACGACGAGGTCGTCAAGGCCAGCGCCGCCTCCTACGCCACCGGCGTCGTCTCGGGCGGGGAGCTCGTGGACGCGCAGCTGCGCGAGATGGTCCGCGCGTGCCGCCGCGACGGCCGGGTGCGCGAGACCGAGGTCGAGCTCGGCGCGGGGCTGGGGCGGCCGCCGGCGGTCGTCCTGGCCCGGGTCACCCCGCTGGGGCCGCACCACGTGCTGCTGCTGCTGGAGGACCGCACCGAGTCCCGCCGCATCGAGGCGGTGCGCCGCGACTTCGTGGCGAACGTCAGCCACGAGCTGAAGACGCCGGTCGGTGCGCTGTCCCTGCTCTCCGAGGCCGTGGAGGACGCCGCGGACGACCCCGAGGCGGTGCGCCACTTCGCCAAGCGGATGCGCCGCGAGTCGATCCGGCTGACCGCGCTGGTCAAGGAGATCATCGACCTGTCCCGGTTGCAGGCCGCCGAGACGGTGCTGCAGCCCGAGACGCTCGAGGTCGACCAGCTGGTCGCCGAGGCCGTCGACCGGGTGGGCACGGTGGCCCAGCAGCGGGGCTCGGAGGTCGTGGTGGCCGGGCAGCGCGGGCTGCACGTGCGCGGGGACCGGGAGCTGCTGGTCACGGCGCTGCGCAACCTGGTGCACAACGCGCTGGCCTACTCGCCCGAGCGCAGCCGCGTCGTCGTGGAGGTGCGGCGGGGGGTCGGGCGCGTGGTGACCACGCCCTCGGGCCAGCAGGTCCCGACGATCGACCTGGCCGTCTCCGACCGCGGCGTGGGGATCAGCCAGGCCGACCTGCACCGCATCTTCGAGCGCTTCTACCGGGTGGACCCGGCGCGTTCGCGCTCCACCGGCGGGACGGGGCTGGGGCTCTCGATCGTCAAGCACATCGCCGGCAACCACGGCGGCGACGTCAAGGTGTGGAGCGCCGAGGGCGAGGGCTCGACGTTCACCCTGCGCCTGCCGGACCCCGACGCCCAGCCCGACCGGCGGGACGACCCGGCCACCGATCCTGCTTCGACGTCGGCGGCCACGGGGGCCGCTGACCGCCGCACCGCACCGAACACGCCTTTGGAGGTCCGACCGTGACGCGCATCCTGGTGGTCGAGGACGAGGAGTCGTTCTCCGATCCGCTGTCCTACCTGCTGCGGCGGGAGGGTTACGACGTGGCGGTCACCGAGAACGGCCCGGACGCCCTCGACGAGTTCGACAAGGCGGGCGCCGACCTGGTGCTGCTGGACCTGATGCTGCCGGGGCTGCCCGGCACGGAGGTCTGCCGGCAGCTGCGGACGCGGTCGAGCGTGCCGGTGATCATGCTGACCGCGAAGGACTCGGAGATCGACAAGGTGGTGGGTCTGGAGATCGGCGCCGACGACTACGTGACCAAGCCGTACTCCTCGCGCGAGCTGCTCGCCCGGGTCCGCGCGGTGCTGCGCCGCGGCGCCGAGCCGGAGGACCTGGTGCAGACGACGGTCGAGGCCGGTGGGGTCCGGATGGACGTCGACCGGCACGTCGTGACGGTCCGCGGTGAGCGGGTCCCGTTGCCGCTGAAGGAGTTCGAGCTGCTGGAGATGCTGCTGCGCAACGCCGGGCGGGTCCTGACGCGGGTGCAGCTGATCGACCGGGTGTGGGGGTCGGACTACGTCGGGGACACCAAGACGCTCGACGTCCACGTGAAGCGGCTGCGCGCCAAGATCGAGCCGGACCCGTCCAACCCGCGGTACCTGGTGACCGTGCGGGGGCTGGGCTACAAGTTCGAGGGCTGAGCGCGGGGACGAGGAGAGGGGGGGGCCCCCCCGGGCGGCCCCACGGCGTGTGGCGCGGGGGGCTGGGGGGGCCGCCCTCCACCAGGCCGCCCGCCACGGGGCCCAGGTCGGGGG